>NZ_POUA01000028.1 GCF_003236385.1 Spongiactinospora gelatinilytica | reverse complement strand
TTCGCCGTCACGTTCCGTGATGCGAGCCGGAGCGCCACTCGCTTCTGCCCATCTTCGTCACCGTCCGCTACATCACATCCTGTAGTCGCCCGCCGCTGATCCCGGCGGGAAGGAAGCCCCGGCCGCCCCCAGGCGCCGGGGCTTCCGCATGCCTGGGGAGTTCTCATGCCACGTAGGCCGGACACGCCGTGCTCGTCTTGCGGCAAGCTGCTCTGGTCGGGGACAACATCGCTACCGGCGGGAAGTCTTAAATGCCGACCGTGTCGGCGGGCTGCGAGCAAGGCACCGTGCACTACATGCGGGCTGGAGTTCGACGCCTGGACGGG
Organism: Spongiactinospora gelatinilytica; assembly: GCF_003236385.1. GTDB lineage: Bacteria > Actinomycetota > Actinomycetes > Streptosporangiales > Streptosporangiaceae > Spongiactinospora > Spongiactinospora gelatinilytica. Next base: position 37,620 of record NZ_POUA01000028.1, on the reverse strand, counting down.
CGGTCATCGAAGGCGGACGTGCTCATCAGCTTGCGAACGTGAGGCTCGCCTCCGTGCCATCACCGAGGCGCGCCAGGCACCGCGCCCGCTCCGCGCGTGCGAGGACTGCCTAGTTGCAGTGGCCACGTGTGGTGTCGTTGCGCTGTGCGATCGCTGCCGGGTCGTCCGGAAGGCGTTGCGGGACCTTGAGCACTGGCGGCGGAAGAACCGGCGGCGGCGGCTCGATCTCGCCCGTGTGGCGTCGGAGCCGTACACGCTTGTGGAGATCGCCGAGCGGGATGGCTTCTGCTGTCAGATCTGCCGCGATCCGGTGGACATGAAGCTCGTCTGGCCGAAGCTGTGGGCCCCGACGATTGATCACGTCGTACCGGTGGTGGCGGGCGGCGATGACACGCCGGCGAACGTGCAGCTCGCGCATTTCGTGTGCAACAGCCGCAAGGGCGGGCGGCTGGAGCTGGCCTCGTGACGCGCAGCGTGCGCGTGGACCTGGTGGCATCGGTCCGCGGGGACCTGCGGCGGCTGGGCGTCGATGCGAAGAGCACGCTGGCGATGGCCGCGCTGGACATCGCGGTACGGCTCGGTGTGGACGGCGTGCGCCCGACAGCGGCGGCGATGCTGCACAAGGAGCTGCGCGCGACGCTGGAGGCGCTGGAGCGGGTCGCCGCCGGACAACCGGCCGAGGACGCGATCGACGAGCTGCGGACCCGTCGGGCGAACCGTGCCTGAGCTGATCGGCGAGCAGACACCGCGGATCCGATGGGTGCCGGAGTCGTACCGGTCATCGGGGGCTGACGCGGCGGAGCTCGCCGAGACGGCCGGGCTGGTGCTGGATCCGTGGCAACGCCTGGTACTCGACGACGCCCTGGGGGAGCGGCGTGACGGCCGGTGGACGTCGTTCGAGACCGGCCTGGTCGTAGCGCGCCAGAACGGCAAGGGCGCGATCTTCGAGGCCAGAGTGCTCGCCGGCCTGTTCCTGTTCGACGAGCGGCTGATCATGTACTCGTGCCACGAGTTCAAGAGTGCGCAAGAGTTCTTCCGGCGGATCCGGCTCCTGATCGACGGCAAGGACGAGTTCCGACGGCGGGTCCGGAAGATCGTGACGGCGCACGGCGACGAGGGCATCGAGCTCACGACCGGCCAGCGTCTCCGGGTCATCGCCCGCTCGACCGGCAGCGGCCGGGGCTTCAGTGGCGACCTCAACATCTGGGATGAGGCGTTCAACCTCCCTTCGACCGCCGTTGACGCGCAGATGCCTACCATGTCCGCGCGGCCCAACCCGCAGGCGTGGTACGGATCATCGGCCGCGGACAAGGCCATTGCGCCGTGCGAGCAACTCGCCGCGGTGCGCCGCCGGGGCATCGCGGGCGACGATCCCGCGCTGACGTACCTGGAATGGAGCATCGACCCGCACACAGAGCAGTGCGCGCGCGACGCCGAGGGCACTATCACCTGCACCGACCACGACGACCGCGACGACCCGGCAAGCTGGGCGAAGGCGAATCCCAGTCTCGGCATTCGGATCTCGGTCGAGCACGTTCAGCGCGAGTACACCTCGATGTCGCCTACGGGCTTCGACCGCGAGCGCCTATCGGTGGGGAACTGGCCGACCGACAAGGCGAGCCAGTGGACGGTCATCCCCGAGGAGCGGTGGCGGGCGGTCGCCGACGAGCAGTCCGAGGCCGTGGGCCGGGTGGCGTTCGCGATCCACGTCAGCCCGGACCGGAGCTGGGCGGCGATCGCCACGGCGGGCCGCCGCGCTGATGGGCTGCTGCACCTGGAGGTCGTGGACTACCGGCCGGGCACTCGGTGGGTACCGGACCGCGCCGCGCAGCTTCAGAAGCGGTGGGATCCGGTCGCCTGGGTGGTGGACGCAGGCGGCCCCGCGGGGTCGCTGATCGCCGACCTTGAGGCGGTCCGGATCGAGGATCCGCAGACCCGCGAGGTCACCACCCTGGAGATCACCAAGCCGACGGCGCGCGAGGTGGCGCACGCGTTCGGCCAGCTTCTGGACGCTGTGATGCCCGAGGAGGGCGATCCGGGCGCGCGTGTCCGGCCGCATCCGGCGCTCGACGCCGCGGTGGCCGGGGCTGCGACGCGGAAGCTTGGCACCGCGCACGCGTGGGACGCCCTGACCACGGCGGTGGACATCTCGTCGCTGGTCGCGGTGACCAGCGCCGCGTGGGGGTTTGCGACAAAAGGCCATGTCGAGGACGAGGCGCCTGAGCCGTGGGTGCAGTTCGGGTGAGGGGGGCGGCGATGGCTTTGACGATCCCCGTGGAGCGGATCTCGCAGGAGGCCCGGCGGCGCGACGTGCGCGCCGGTCTGCGCAGGCTGGCGCGGCTACTGGTCACGCTCCTAGTAGGTATCCCGTACGTGCTCGGCTGGACTGTGAGCAAGGTCTGGTTGGGGCTCACGATCGCGTGGGTAGCGGCGGGCGAGGGCTGGCGTGACGCGGCCCGCTCGCGGCCGGTGAAGGGCGGCCGGCGGTGAGCGAGACCCCGCTCGTCTTCGTGACGATCGAGTGGGATGGCGCCAGCGGCTGCGAGTCCGAGGCGTTCGGGCCCTGGACGGCCCGTGAGGACGGCTCCCACCTCGACGAGATCGGTGACTTCCTGACGCGGTGGCGGGATGCTGAGGCCAAGTCCGACGCCTCCTACTTCGTCTGGGCGCCGACGTCGCCGGACGCGTACGAGCAGCGGGCGGCCGGCCCCTGATGGGCCTGCTGGAGAGGGTCACGGCGAGGCATGCCGAGCGCTTCGAGCGGCGCTTCGGGTGGGACGACTACCTCAGCCTGTTCGCCGACGGCCCGTTCGGAGCCAGCCTCTACGGGACGGTCACCGGCGGCCAGGAGCGCGTCGAGGGCAACTTCGACGGCATCGTCAACGGCGTCTACAAGCGGTCGGGTGTGGTGTTCGCGTGCCTGCTCGCCCGGCTGCTGGTCTTCTCCGAGGCGCGCTTTCAGTGGCGAGGCTTCAGCCGCGGCGGTCGGCTGGGGGCGCTGTTCGGCGCCCCCGAGCTCGGGCTGCTGGAGCGGCCGTGGCTGGGCGGCTCGACGGGTGATCTGCTGGCGCGGATGGAGCAGGACTCGACGCTGGCCGGCGGGTTCTACGCAACGCGGCGCCGGAATGCGGCCGGCCAGGAGCGCATCGTGCGCATGCGGCCGGACTGGGTGACCATCGTGCTCGGCTCGTATGAGAATCCCGACCTGGAAGCGTTCGACCTGGACTCCGAGCTGATCGGCTACATCTACCAGCCGCCGGGCGGCCAGGCGCAGGTGCTGCTGCCCGAGGAGGTCTGCCACTACGCGCCGGTGCCGGACCCGATCGCCTCCTATCGCGGCATGTCGCTGTTGCAGTCGGTGATCCGCGACATCGAGGGAGACCAGGCGGCCACCACCCACAAGCTGAAGTTCTTCGAGAACGGCGCCTCTCCGAACATGGTCGTGACGATGGACTCGTCGGTCACGCCGGAGGCATTCGCCCGCTTCAAGGCCGTAATGGAGGCCGGTCACGCTGGGGCGCTCAACGCCTTCAAGACCTTGTACTTGGGCGGCGGCGCCGACGTGAAGACCGTCGGCAGCAACTTCCAGGAGATGTCCTACAAGGCCATCCAGGCCCTGGGGGAGACGCGCGTGGCCGCAGCCATGGGTGTGCCGCCGGTCATCGTGGGCCTGTCCGAGGGGCTATCATCTGCCACGTACTCCAACTATGCGCAGGCCAGACGGCGTTTCGGCGACGGTACGTTGCGGCCTTTGTGGCGTAACGCGGCCGGGTCGCTGGCCAGCCTGCTGCCGCCCCGGCCGGGCGCGGAGCTCTGGTACGACGACCGCGACGTGAGCTTCCTGAGAGAAGACCAGAAGGACGCCGCGCAGATCTTCTCCATCCAGGCATCCACGATCGCGAACCTCGTCCGCGAAGGGTTCACCGCCGAGTCGGCGCAGGCCGCCGTCGCCGCTCAGGACTCCAGCCTGCTCGTGCACACCGGCCTGCTCAGCGTGCAGCTTCAGCCACCCGGCACGAAGTTCAAGCAGCCGAACGACTCCGGCCAGTCCGACGAGACCGAAGACGAACCCGAGGACGATGCCGCAGACGACGAAGGCACCGGCCCCGACGAGGAGGAAGAGCAGCAGTGAAGCATCTGATCACCGTGCGGGCGAACGCCGCGCCCGTCAGCCTCCATCCGCGGGCCGCCGCAGAACCCGAAGGACTGGACTCCGCCCCCAACGCCGAGGCCCGCGCCGACAGCGCGGGGGAGCAGGTCATGGTGTTGCGCTTCTCGGCGTTCGGCGTGTGGTACGAAATCAACTCTTGGCATGAGGGCCGCTTTCTGGAACGCGTCCTGCCCGGCACGTTCACCAAGACCATCCAGGAGCGCGGCGACCGGGTGAAGATCTTCTTCAACCACGGGTACGACTACCAGATCGACCAGAAGATCCTCGGCGTGCCCGAGCTGCTGGAGGAGCGCACCGACGGCGTGTGGGCCGAGGTCCCGCTGCTCGACACCTCCTACAACCGCGACCTGATCCCGGGCCTGCGCGCGGGGGGATACGGCTCCAGCTTCATGTTCAACGTGATGGAGGACGTCTGGGTTCATGAGCCGGAGGCGTCCGAGCACAACCCCGAGGGCCTGCCCGAGCGCAGCGTCCTACAGGTGCGCCTGTTCGAGTGCGGGCCGGTCACCTGGCCCGCCAGCCATGCGGCGACCGCTGGCATGCGCTCGGCCGTTGCACTCACCGACTGGTACGGCGAGCAGCTTCGCACCCGCGACTCCGGCCGCCATGACGCGCTCGTGCGCGGCTTCACCGACTTCCGTGCCCGCCACGGACTCCGCACCTCCGACAGTGAGGCCGTCCCGCCCGCCGCCGACCCGCAGCCGGTCGCCGACGAGAGGCAGGACACCACGCCGGACGAGGCCGCGACCACCCCGACCGACGCGCCGGACACCCCGGTAGTGCACCACGCGACAGGTCTCACCCATTCGCAGCGCGACGCCCGGCTGAGGGCGCAGCGCTATTCGTTCCTGACCAGGGAGGCGTCCTGATGGACGAGATCCTGCGCAGGCTCGGTGAGATCGAGACCGAGATGCGCGAACTACACGAGGCCGCCGGCGACGAGGCGCTCACCGCCGAGCAGCAGGCCCGCTGGACCGAGCTGGAGGAGCAGCGCACCGAGCAGCTCCGGCTCCAAGAAGAGGAGCGCGCTCGCCAGGCCGACCTGGACCGGCGGCGGAGCGCGGTGGCCGGGTTCGCCGCGCGCGGCACCACCGAGGCCGGCGACGGCAACCTCGACGTGCGCGGCGTGCAGGTGATGCAGTGCGTCGATCCGTGGGACGGCGCCGACGTGCGGGCCCTGCCGGACCTGAAGGCGCGCGACAAGGCGCTGAAGGCGCTGGAGGACCCCTCGCTGACGGAGCATGCCGACGACGAGCAGCTCGCGCGCGCGATCAAGGTGCTGCGCACCCGCACCCGCGACTGCAACGGCGCGCACGTGGCCCGCCGTCTGCTGATCACGGAGACCGAGCACTACCGCAACGCGTTCATGAAGTTGATCACGCGGGCTCACCCGGTGCTGACTCCGGAGGAGCAGCACGCGGTGGAGGTGTACGAGGAGTACCGGGCCATGTCGATCGGCTCGGACCCGGGCGGCGGCTTCGGCGTCCCGGTGCTGATCGACCCGACCATCATGCTCGTGGCGCAGGGCAGCCCGAACGACATCCTGAACCTCGCCAGGGTGGAGACGATCACCAACGACGAATGGAAGGGTGTGTCGAGCGCGGGCGTGTCCTGGTCGTTCGACCCCGAGTCGGCCGAGGTCAGCGACGACTCACCGACCCTGGCGCAGCCCACCGTGCCCGCACACAAGGCGCAGGGCTACATCCCGTACACGATCGAGGTCGGGATGGACTACCCGGGCTTCGCGTCGGAGATGAGCGTGCTGCTGGACGAGGGCTACCGCGAGCTTCTGGCGCAAAAGCTCACCACCGGCTCCGGCACCAACGAGCCCACGGGCGTGGTCACTAAGCTCGACGCCACCCCCGCCAGTGAGGTCACCGTCACCACCGACGGCGTGTTCGGCGCGGTCGACATCTACAAGCTGTGGGATGCTCTGCCGATCAAGTACCGCAACCGCATGCCGTCGTGGATGAGCAGCACAGACGTCATGAACGAGGTCCGCCAGTTCGGCTCCGGCGGGTCCGGCGGCTCGAACTTCTCGGTCAACCTGACGCAGGAGTCGATCCCGAAGCTGTTCGGCAAGAACTACTACGAGAACGACTTCATGGACGACTTCACGTCCACGACCGGCGCCGCGAACCTGGTGGTCCTGGGCGACTTCAAGAACTACTTGATCGCCCAGCGCGCGGGCATGAGCGTCGAGCTCGTTCCGCACGTGTTCGGCAACACCAACAACCGACCGATCGGCCAGCGCGCCTGGTACGCCTGGGCGCGAGTCGGCGCCGACGTGATCAACACTGCCGGATTCAGGCTCCTTCAAAACCAGTAGCGGTTTCGCATTAACTCCCGCCGGCCGCCTGGGTGGTCGGCCGGCGGGCACCACCACCCGCCACCTCCGAGGAGAGAGGTTCCTGATGGCTTACGTCTTCCCGACCTGTGTCGCGGTCGTCCGGTGGGAGGGAGGCCGCGTCCACCTGAACACTGACCAGCAGTGGCCCGCCGATGACCCGTTCGTCAAGGCCCATCCGGCGCTCTTCGCCGAGGATCCGCAGTCGCCGCAGCGGACCGCACCGGTGGTGGAGCGGGCCACCCAGGCGCCCGGTGAGCGGCGGCAGACCCGTAAGCCGGCCCGGAAGGACGGCCCTGCGGGTGAGTAACGGCACCGTCCTGGGCGCCTACCTGCATCCCAACGTCACCTCGCACAGCTTCTCCGACTCGCTGATGAAGCTGATCTCCCACGACATGGTCAACCATGCGCGGGTGATCCGCGCGGGAGTGCTGCAATTCCGCTGCGGCGCGGGCGGCCTGGTGCAGGCCCGCAACGAAATCGTCCAGCAGTTTCTCGACCGGTCGGACGCCGAGTGGCTGTGGTGCGTGGACTCCGACATGGGCTTCTTGCCGGACACCGTTGACCGCCTGGTCGAGGCGGCCGACCCGGCGGAGCGGCCGGTGGTGGGTGCGCTGTGCTTCGGGCTGCGGGAGGTGGCCCCGGACGGCATGTGCGGCTGGAAGGTGCGGCCCTTCCCGACGATCTACGACTGGGGGCGCGACCCGAAGGGCACCTTCGGCTTTCACGTGCGGCGCGACTACGCGCCGAACGCGCTCACCCAGGTCGCGGGCACGGGCGCCGCGTGCCTGCTGATTCACCGGTCGGCGGCCGAGAAGGTGCGCGCCGACGCGGGTGATGCCTGGTTCGACCCCGTGAACTTCGCGGACGGCCGGCCGGTCGGCGAGGACCTTTCCTTCTGCTACCGGCTGAACAAGATCGGGCTCCCTGTCTTCGTGCACACTGGCGTCCCGACCTCGCATCACAAGCAGATCTGGCTGGGCGAGGAGGAGTACCGGCTGTTCGAGGCGCCCTACCGCGCCGGTGCCGAGGGCGGGGCGGTGAGCGATGCCGCTGGCGAGCGTGTCACCCAAGGCGCCTGACCTCGTCGTGATCGTCCCATCGCGGGGACGACCCCGGTCGGCCGTAGAGCTGATCGCCGCATTCGCGGAAACCTGTGAAGCCGATACCCGCTTGTGGTTCGCCGTCGATGCTGATGACCCGACGCTGGAGGCGTACTCGAAGGCCGTCCTCGGGACGGGGGCGAGCGTCATGATCTGCGAGGCGACGCCCACCGGCATGGTGGCGGCCCTCAACGCGTCCGTGCGCGACTGGCTTCAGTCCGCCGACGCCCCGACGGCGATCGGGTTCATGGGGGATGACCACCGTCCCCGTACGCGCGGCTGGGATGCCGCCTACCTGACCGCTCTGCGTAGCCTGCCCGGCTTCGTGTACGGCAACGATCTGGTCCAGGGAGTGCGCCTGCCCACGCAGGTCGCGATCAGCACGCCGGTGGTGCGGGCGCTCGGGCACATGGCCCCGCCGACCCTGCGGCACATGTACGTGGACAACTACTGGCTGCGGCTCGGTCAGGCGGCCGCATGCATCACCTACCTGCGGAACGTGGTCGTCGAGCACCTGCACCCGGTGGCCGGGACCGCGGCCTGGGATGCGGGCTACCGGCGCGTCAATGCGCGCGAGGTCTACGACCAGGACCGGAAGGCGTTCGAGGCGTACATGAGCGAGCACGGCCACCGTGAGACCCTCGCCGTGATCCAGGCCGCCGCCGCGGTACCGAAGTGACCAGGAAGCGCCTGCGTCCGGCCTACTCGGACGCCGAGCTCAAAGCCCTCTACCGCACGCCGCACGACCATCGCCGGTGGCGGGATCACCGCCTGCGCGTGGACGTGACCGTCGCGGTGGCCCGGTGGATGGCCGGGGACGGCGTCGATGCGGCGGCGGACCTGTCGTGTGGGAACGGCGCGATTCTGTCCGCGGTCCCTGCGGGCGCGAAGTACTTCGGCGACATCGCGCCCGGCTACCGGTTCCAGGGCCCGATCGAGGACACCATCATGCAGATCCCGCAGGTGGACCTGTTCGTGTGCTCGGAGACGCTTGAGCACGTGGACGCGCCCATGCTGGTGCTGGGCCGGATCCGCGACCGTGCCCGCATGCTGGTGCTCTCGACGCCCGTGGACGCCTGGGACGACGACAACCCCGAGCACTACTGGGCCTGGTCGCGCGAGGACATCGAGGAGATGCTCGCCGCCGCCGGGTGGACGCTGCACGTCTACGCCACGGCGGACTTCCGGCCGCAGGGCCTGCCGTACTGCTTCGGCATCTGGGGGGTTCGATGAAGACCGCGCTGGTGACCGGCGCCGCCGGGTTCGTCGGCCGTCACATGCTCGCCGCCCTGTCTGACCGGGGCTGGTCGGTGCATGCGGTCGATGTCGCGCACGGCAGCGACGCCCACGACCTGTACCGCGAGGAGCGCGACCGGTTCGACCTGGTGGTGCATGCGGCGGCGACCGCTCCGCATCGGGCGGCGATCGACGGACTGCCGATGAACCTCGCGCGGGACCTGGCGCTGGATGCCGCGATGTTCACCTGGGCGGTGCGCACCCGGCAGCGGCGGGTGCTGTACCTGTCCAGCAGCGCGGCATACCCCATCGACCTGCAAGACGATCTCGCCGCCGCGATGGACCTGCGCGAGGAGATGATCCGGTTCGACCGGTACAACATCGGTGCTCCGGATGCCTCATACGGGTGGACGAAGCTCACCGGCGAGCGCATGGCCGCAGCCGCGGCGCAGGCCGGGCTCGCCGTGCACATCGTGCGGCCGTTCTCCGGCTACGGCACCGGCCAGGGCGAGCAATGGCCCTTCGGGGCGTTCGTGGCGCGAGCACGACGCCGCGAGGACCCGTTCGTCATCTGGGGCAGCGGCGAGCAGGTCCGCGACTGGATCCACATCGACGACCTTGTGGCCGGCGCGCTGGCCGTGGTGGACGCCGATGTGCGCGAGCCGGTCAACCTCTGCACAGGAATCGGCACGAGCATGCGCGAACTCGCCGCGATGGTGTGCGCCGAGGCGGGATACCGGCCGCGGGTCGAACTGCGCGAGGACGCGCCGGCCGGAGTGGCGTATCGGGTCGGTGACCCGGCCCGGATGTTCGGCATCTACCGGCCGGCGGTGTCGATCGAGGACGGCGTCCGGCGCGCATTGGCGCCGGCCTAACGGTGATCTGAGCAAGGGGGACGCGTGATTATTGACGCGGGTACGGCTGCTGAGGGAGTGGGTGTGGGCGTGCGGCTCGCGCCGACCGATTCCGGCCGGGGGACGACGCTGTGGCAGGTTGAACGATGGGACGCCGACGCGGTCGGCTGGGTGCGACGTAAGTCGGGCCTGGTGTCGCCCGGGGGCCACGTGTTCCGCAAGCTGGGCGTGGCCAGCTACCAGACGACGGAGCACCTGGGAAACGCGATCCTGTCGGCGGGGTGGACGCGGATCCTGAACCTGCTGATCGGCACCGGCTCGACCCAGGCCATGGACGCCACCCATACCCGTATCGGTGTGGGTGACGGGACCACAGCAGTCACCACGGCGGACACCACGCTCACCGGCTCCACGAACAAGTACTTCAAGACCGCCGCAGGAGTGGGCACGATCGGGGCCGGCGCCGGGCCGCCTACGACGACCCTGACGATTTCGGCGACCTTCGGAACGGGCGTAGCGAACTTCGCATGGCAGAAGTTCGGCGTGGACTTCGGGACCACGGACGGCGCGACAGAGGTCGCGCCACTGCTCAACGCAGCGGTGTCGAACCAGGGCACCAAGGCGTCCGGCCAGGTCTGGACGGCCACTGCGACCCTCTCGTGGACCTGATCATCTAACGCCCGGATCGGTAGACGTCCATGGCGATCCGGTTCAGTGGCCCTGGCCAGCGGTACACGGCGTCCCTGGGCCTGGGGGTCCGGACGAGCCTGACGGTCGCCTGCTGGATCAAGATCTCCGTTGACCGGAACACCCGCGTAGTGCCGTGGGTAATCCACAACGGGGCGAGCAACTACCTGTCGCTGGAGATCAACGCCGCCGGTGAAGTCGGCGTCTACACCGAGAACACCACACCCCCCGTGGCTTTCAACACCAACGTGGGGCAGTGGTGCTACGTCGCGGCGACCGTGGACGCCTCGAACGTGAGAATCTCCTACGAGGCGACCGCGTTCTCCAGCGAGTTCTCCAGCGGGTTCTGGGGCATCTCCCATTCGACGAACGCGGCGAGCCTGAGCATCGGCGAGTGGCTGTCCGGAACGAGTGCGTGGCTCAACGGCTGCATGGCCGGACTGAAGATCTGGACGGCCACGCTCACCGCAGACGAGCTCGAAACGGAGGCCACCCAGTACGCCCCGGTCCGAACCGCGGGCCTGGCGGCGTACTACCGGTTCGATGGGCCATCGACGACCGATGACAGCGGCAATGGGCGCACCCTTTCGGGCGGAGCGGGCGTCACGCAGGAGCCGGATCCGGATGACGTCACCGCGGTCGCGCCGACCGACTCAGCATCAGCGGCCGACACACTGACCGCCGCCGCCACCGTGGCGCTCGCGGAGGCCGCCGCGGCAAGCACAGGTGTGGCCGTCGCCGCAGGCCTGGGCGTGGCCGACTCCGGCACAGGCGCCGAAAGTCTCGCGATCGCCGCGATCACACCGCTGGCGGACGCCGCCACGGCCGGCGAGGCGATCAGCAGCGGCATGCCGGTCCCGGTCGCCGACGCGGGCGCAGGTGTGGACGCGTTCCAGGCTGGCGCCGCCGTGGCGCTCAACGAGGGCGGCACCGGTGCCGATGCGCTGTCCATCACCGCGTCACTGCCGCTCGCCGACTCGGCGGTCGCGGCCGACGCGGTCGAGCGTGCGCAGCTCGTGGGCAAGGCGCTCGCCGACGCGGCGACGGCAGGCGATGCCCTGGCGGTGCAGAGCTACATCGTGCGGGAGATCGGCGACCCTGGTCCACCGCGGAGGGCATGGCCGGTGCGCGCCCCGCGCCGCGCCTGGTCGGCGGACCGGCCTCGCCATAGCTGGAGCGTGCGCCCGCCCCGTACTGACGTGCCGCTGGAGGTGTGATGATGCACGATGCGCTGTCGATCTCCAGCCTCAGCCGCGAGTACGTGTACGCATGGGTGGGCGGCGCGCTCGGGATCGAGACCGTGGAGGTGGCCTTCGTGCGGGCCGACGAGCCCGGGAGCGGTGACTGGAAGACCGCCGAATGGGCCAACCTGACCCCAGCGGGCGCGGACGCGCGGATCCTGGTAGGGCCCGGAGGCACCGTGACCCTGACGGACGGGCTGTGGCAAATGTGGGTGCGGGTCACCGCGGTCACCGAGACGCCCGTGCTCTACTCCGGCCCCGTGAACATCTTCTGAGCGCGTTGTGCCGTCGCTGCGCGCTCGTACCACCGCGACCCGCAACGGTGCCAGCTATAACATCGCCTACCCGACCCTAGCCGCAGGGGACGTGCTCGTCCTGGCTCAGTTCGCCGACATCGGGGAGCTGGCCGACATGGCGAACCCTGTCGGTTTCGGTGCCCCGCTGCTGGCGGTGGACGCCTCGTCCGGCAACATGCGCGGCAAGCTGTGGGTCAAGGAGGCCACTGGCAGCGAGTCCGGGAACCTGGCCCTTACACAGGGCACGAACGCCGACGGCGTGGCACACCTGTGGAGTATCCAAGACGCCGGACTGCCTGCCGTTACAGCCTTTTCCATGGCTGGGAGCGGCACCAATGTGACGACGCCGGGGATCACGCCCACCAGCACGTCGGATCTGGAGATCCGCTTCGCCGCCGGGAATGGCAACGGGACCGGCCGTACCTTCACGCCACCTGCGGGGTTCACCGAGCCTGCGGGCGCCGATGCCCACTCGAACGGCTACACGATCGTGGCAGGGGCATACCGCCAGCTCGTCACGGGTGATGCCACGAGCGATGCGAACTTTGTCGCGTCAGGCACGCTTTTCGCCCGGCTCGGGTTCACCATCTCGCTTGGCTCGGGCGAGACGCCGATCTCGATCGCCGATGTCGGCCAGGGCGCGGACGCCATTGGGCTCGCCGCGGCCGTCCCGGCGGGAGATGCCGCAATCGCCGCCGACGCCGTGGCCGTGTCCGCGACGGCCGGCCCGGCGGACAGCGCTGGAGCGGCCGACGCGGTTACCGTGGCGGCTGCCGCCGCGACCGCCGACGCCGCGACCGCTGCGGATGCCATCACTGTGACGGTCGCCACGGGCTTGCCGGACTCGGCGGCCGGGGCCGAGGTGCTCGGCGCGAACGCGGGTGTTGCGGTCGCGGACGCGGCGGCCGGCGCGGATGCGGTTGCGGCCACCGCCGCGGTGGTCCTCGGCGACGCCGGTACGGCGGCCGAGTCCATGCTGAGCGGCCAGCTCCGGCCGGGCGTGGACGCGGGGTTCGGCGCCGACGCCGTGGCTGTGAGCGTGGCTGCCACGCCGGGCGACGTGGGCGGCGCGTCCGATGTGCTCGGCGTGACCACCGTGCTTACCCTCGCGGACGCGGCCGTCGCCGGGGACGGCTTCGTGGCCATCGAGGTCACGCCGATCAGCGTGGCCGACGCCGCGACCGCTGGCGACGTGCTGGCCGTGGTCCGGGATCGCGACGTCGGGCCGGTCGGGCGACCGCGCCGGCACTGGACCGTCCGGGGCCCGCGGCGCGGGGTGGCCGCGGCCCGACCGCTGTAGGGGGTGCTGTGGCCGAGCCGTCGTTCCTCGCCGTCGGCGGATACGCCGCCGCCACCGCGACTCAGGCAGCGGTACCGGTCCCGCCCGGCGCGCAGGCGGGGATGGCGGTCGTCGTCGGCATGTTCATGGACGGGCCGCCTCTGGCGGTGGCTCCCTCGATGCTGCCCGGGTTCGCCGCGGCCGAGGGCGCGCCGGTGCAGATCTCGGACGGGGCGGGCACGCACAGCCTGTACGTGTGGATCAAGCGGCTCACCGCCGCCGACACCGGCACCTACGACTTCGGCTGGAGCGAGGAGCGTTACCAGGAGTCGCAAGCCGTCCTGTACCGGGACGTGGCGGCCACCGGCCTGCTGCTCGACTCGCCCACCGATTCCGCCTGGAGTACCGACGCCATCACCACCAGCCCGCCCGTCGAGGTGACCAGCGTGGGCCCGGACCGGCGACTGGTATGGGCCAGCACGAACTGGTCGGGCGGCGAATGGACGGCGCCGACCGGCTTCACGCGGCGGGTGCAGGACGGCGCACAGATCTGGAGTCTGGCCGATCGCTCGTGGCCCACGGCCGGAGCGACCGGCGCGGTGGTCGGATCCTGCACCGGCAGCGACCGGCGCACCGCCTGGCTCGGCGCGTTGCGTGGCACCACCTCCGACAGCACGCCCGTCGCCGTGGGCGACACGGCGGCGGCTGGCGACGCCCTGGCCGTCGGCGCCACCGTTCCGAGGGCCGATGCCGGCACCGCCGCGGACGCCGTGGCGGTGGCCGCGACCGCGGGCACGACCGACTCCGCATCGGCGGCCGAGACGCTGACGGCCGCCGCCGCGGTGGCAGCCGCCGAGAGCGGCATGGGCGCGGATGGCCTGAGCGTCAGCGGCACCAGTTCGTTCGCCGACGCCGCGGCGTGCGGCGATGCGATGATGGTCGCGGTGCCCGTACCGCTCGCCGATTCGGCGATCGGTGGTGACGCACTGCTGACCGCGGTGGCCGCGCCCCTCGCCGATACCGCGGCCGGGGCCGATGGGCTGGCCGTCGGCGCGCAGGCGCCCATGGCCGACACCGCGGCCGGCGCGGACCAGCTTGCACGCGGCGAGAAGACGGTGGTCGGCGACGCCGGTACGGCGGCCGAGGCGCTGGCGGTACTCGTCACTGCCGGGCTGGAGGAGCACGCGGCGGCCGTCGAGGCGTTCGCTGCGGCAGTGGACGTGACGCTCGCCGACGCCGCGATCGGGCTCGATGTGCTGGCCGTCGCCGGGCCGGCGGCGACCGGCGGATCCATGGCGGGGGCCGACCGTCGTGGAACGGCGATGGCGGGTGTGGCGCGTGTGGGCGCGAGGATGGAGGCGCGGTGAGCTACGACCTCGGGGACGTCGTCCCGCTGCGTGTCACGATCACGGACGCGGACGGCAACCCGGCGAACGCCAGCGCGGTGACGCTGACGATCACCCTGCCGGACGGGACCGTGACCACGGTGGGGCCGGTCGCGCCGACCGAGACCGGCGTCTACGACCACGACTATCCGACCGTCCAGGCCGGGCTGCACGTCGTGCACTGGGCCGCGACGGGCGCGAACGGGTCTGCGTACGACGACGTCTTCGACGTCCAGCCCGCGGCCGTGACCTTCGTCAGCTTGAGTGACGCGCGAGAGCACCTGAAGAAGACCGGGCTCGCGGACGACGACGCGAAGCTCCGGCGGTTCGTCTCGGCCGCCTGCCGCATGATCACGGACCGGATGGGCCATGTCGCGCCGGTCACGCTCAGCATGGAGGGTTCGGGCTGCACAGTGATCCTGGAGCGCCCGGTGATCGCCGTGACCTCCGTCGTGAAGCTGTCCGGCGGCGACGTCGTACCGGCCGCCGACCCGGCCGCGGGGACCACCGGATGGGCCCTTGACAGGGCGGCCGGGGTGCTCACGCTGACGCGGTCCCGCGGCCAGGTGCGGGTCACCTACCGTGCGGGCCGCTCGCCGATTCCGGCGAACTTCCGCTTGGCCGCGCTGGAGCTCACTGGGCACCTGTGGCGGACGTCGCAGCTCAACGGCGGTGGCGGGCGTCCGTCGCTGTCGGCCGACGAGCAGGTGGTGCCCGGTGTCAGCTACGCGCTGCCCTACTCGGTGCGGCAGCTCCTGGGGCTCGACAGGAGGCCCCAGGAAGGACTCCTGGTCGGCTGATACCGACCGCGCCCTGTTCGCCGATCGACGGTCAAGTCCAGCTTGACCTCTGCCAGGTCAAGCCCAGCTTGACCCCGGAACCCCTAGGAGGACACGGCCGATGGAGCCGACCGTAAGCACCGTCCCGGCCTGCCTGCGGGCGCTGGTGGCCGCCGCCGAAAGGGCCGTGCCGCCGCGGGTCGTCCGGGGCCGTGAGGTGCCGGTGACGGTCGTGCTCGGGCAGCCGAACGTCGGCCAGATGGACTCGGACGAGATGGTCCTGATCGCCTTCACAGGCGAACCCGGCGACGCGGCCGTGACCAGCACCCGGACCCAGCGGCAGGCGACACCGGCCCCCGACCGGGAGTCCTACGACGTGACGTGCCTGGCCACGAGCTGGCACGGCCACGACGACGAGCCGCTCCCGGTGCTGGATCGCACGTACGAGATGGTCAATGCGCTGGCCGCGGAGCTGGCCGCCGACGGCACGCTCGGGGGAGTCGTCGGCCGGACACGCATCAGCACCGACCAGCTCGTCCAGGTCCAGACCGATCACGGCGCGACCGCGGTCCTCAGATTCACGGTCCACGTCGAGGCGTTCACGAGGCCGTTCTGATGGCCAGGAAGACCCGGACGTACACCCACGGCGCGGCCGAGATCCGCGAGTTCGCCAGGCAGCTCGGCAAGATGCCGCCGGAGATCCGCCAGGATCTGCGGCCCCGACTCAAGTCCGTCGGCAACAAGGCCCTGGCCAGCGTGCGATTGAGGGCGGCCTGGTCCACCCGGATCCCGCGGGCGACCCGCCTCAAGATCGGCCTGTCCCAGCGAAACCCGGGCCTGGCCATCGAGGTGAACCGGCACAAGGCGCCGCACGCCCGACCGTACGAGCACAACGACGAAGACGGCATCTTCCTGGCGCCGTTCTTCGGCAACAAGGACGGCCGCTGGTACGGGCACCGGGCGCGGCCGTTCTTGGTCCGAGGCGCCCGGCCCTGGTTCGCGACGGCTGACCGCGATGTTGCCGAGGTCGTGGACGAGGTCGCGCGGCGCGCGGGCTTCCGATGACCGATGAGAGAGGACACCCATGGCTCTTAGCGTGCGCGCGCTCGTGCAGCTCGCGGCCGATCTGACCAGCGCGCAGGACCTGACCACCGCGAGCGCACCGCTCAGCGTGGGCCGGCAGGTCACCCTGACCGACGGCGCCGGCCTCAACCAGGCGAACCGCATCTGGTCCGATCAGCGGACCCTCGCCGCGTCCGCCAGCGAGGACATCGACCTCGCCGGGACACTGACCGACCCGTTCGGCGCGACGATCACCCTGGCCCGCGTCAAGGCCCTGATCGTGTCCGCAACAGTCGGAAACGTGAACAACGTCGTGCTCGGTGGCGCGGCGAGCAACGGCTGGGTGGGCCCGTTCGGCGCCGACACGCACACCCTCGCCGTGCGCCCCGGCGGTGTCCTCGCGCTGCTCGCCCCGGACGCCACCGGCTACGCGGTCACCGCGAGCACCGCCGACCTGCTGCACGTCGCCAACTCCGGCGCCGGGTCCGGGGTGACCTATCAGATCGTCGTCGTCGGTGCAGCCAGCTAGGGGGAGCTGTGGAGCTGGAAACCGTGGAGATGATCCACCCGAACCTGCCGGGCCAGTCGGCGCACGTGCCACGGCAGGCCGTGTCCCACCATCAGCGCGCGGGCTGGCGACTCGCTGAGGAGCTGCCGCCGGATCCACCCGCACCTGAGAAGACCGATCAAGCCCCGGCCGCCGCCGGGGCTTCTTCTTTGCCCGAAACCGAGAAGTCGCCGCGGGGTCGGCGCACCAGGGGGGATGAGTAATGCCCGCTACGCCGATCGCCGCGGTCGATCGCTATTGGCCGACCGGTACAGCTAAGTGGCTTTTCTGCCCGAGCGTCGCCAACATTCAGGCGATCACCCGCGCGGAGATCAACGCCGGGACGGACCTGACTCGCGAGGTCGCGGCGACCGAGGGATGGAGCACCACCGGCGAGCTGATTGAGACGCCGGACGGTGACTCGCGGTTCGTCGCGAGGATCCCCGGCAAGATCACCGCAGACGACAGTTCGATCACGTTCTATCTCGACCCGTCCGGTGTAGACGCGAGGGCCCTGTTCCCGCGCGACACCTCGGGCTTTATCGTCCGCATGCCCGGCGGCGACATCGCCGGGCGTCTCTGCGACGTGTTCCCCGTGAGGGTCACGACCGCCACCAAGTTGGTCAACGTCGGCGAGGAAGAGGCCGGGCGCCTTCAGGTCGCTTGCGCGATCGTGCGCGAGCCCGCCGAAGACATCGTCATCCCAGCGTAAGAAGGAGCAAGACCCCCATGGCTCTACTCAGCAAGGACCAGATCTGGCAGGCCCACGACATCACCTATGAGGACGTCGCCGTACCCGAATGGGGCGGCGAGGTCCGCATCAGAGGTCTTCGGGGCGATGAGCGCGACGCCTTCGAGGAGGCGTCGCTCAAGCGCGGCCGAAGTGGTAATCGCGAAGTGAACCTGAAGAACGTCCGGGCGAGATTGGTCGCGGCGTGCGCGATCAACGAGGACGGCAGCCCCATGTTCAACGCGGCGGACGTCCTCAAGCTGGGCTCGAAGGCGGCGGGTGCACTGGAGCGGCTCTTCAGGGTCGCGCAGAGGCTGAGCGGCATGACCGATCAGGACGTGGACGAGCTGGCGGGAAATTCCGACGGCGGCCAGAACGGCAGTTCTACTTCCGACTCGCCGCCCATCTCGGACTTCCCGTCGCCGAGCTCCTCGTTCGGATCTCATCACGCGAGCTGACGGAGTGGAGGGCCTATGAGCGGCTGACCGGGCCGCTCGGCCAGCAGCGTGACGACAACCTCGCAGCGCGTACCGCGTTCTACATCGTCTCGGCGCTGAGCGGCGACAAAGGCCGCAAGCCGAAGTTCTCCGACTTCCTCCCCAACTGGGGCCTGACCAGGGAGGACATCGGTGGCGACGATCAAGAATCTGCTCATCCGGCTGGGGGTGATCGCTGACGTCGATCGCGGCGTCAACGAGACCACCCGCGGCCTGGAGCGTGTCGCCCGCCAGGCCGACGCCACCGACCGGCGGCTCCGCGGCCTGGGCGGCGGCTTCGACGTACTGAGCGGTGCGGCCGGGCGCACCGGCACTGGCCTCCGCTCGGCGGCGACGGCGTTCGCCGGCCTCGGCTCCGCCGCCGGCGGCGCGGCGGGACGACTCGGCTCGCTCGCGTCACAGGTCGGGCGCATCGGGGGCCTGCTGGGTGGCCTCGGCTCCATCGCGGGCCGCGCCGCGGGCGCGCTCGCGGGATTAGGTTCGGCGGCGGCCCGCATCGGTGCCGCCGCCGCGAGCGCCGGGATAGCGATCGGCGCGCTGGCGGCTGCGGCGTCGGCCGCAACGACGGGAGTTGCGGGTCTGGTCGCGGCGCTCGCTCCGGCGGCCGGCGCGCTGGCGGCGCTGCCTGGGGCCGCGCTGCTGTGGAGCGCGGCTCTGGGCACCCTGAAGCTGGGCCTCTCGGGGATCGCTGATGGCTTCGCCGCGGCGATCAGCGGCGACTACCTCAAATTCATGGAGGCCACCAAAGACCTCAGCCAGTCGGCCTCCGAGGTCGCCTACGAGCTGTTCCAGATGGCGCCGGCGTTCCAGCGGCTGAAGGACACGGCCCAGGACGGGATCTTCGGCCCGCTGGTCGGCCAGATGTGGTCGCTGCTGCCGCTGCTGAACGTCTTGAACACCGGCATCGGGGAAGTGGCCGCCGAGTTCGGCCGGGCGGCACTGGCCGCGCTGGAGTTCGCCCGGTCAGCAGAGACCCTCAGAGCGGTCGAGACCGTCTTCCGCGCGACCCGCGATGCCATCGCCGCCCTGATACCCGCGATCCGGCCGGTGCTGGACGGGCTGCGCGATCTCGGTGTGGTCGGCGCGGTCTGGTTGTCCGGGCTGGCGCCGGAGATCGCCGAGGTGGCCACGAGGTTCGGCGAGTGGATGTCGCGGATCGCGGCATCCGGGCAGGCCGTGGCGTGGATGGACGGCGCGCTGGTCGTGCTGCGTCAGCTCGGCGCGATCCTGGGCGATCTCGGCGGGATCGTCGTGGGTGTCCTCCGCGCGGTCCAGGCGTCGGGGACCGGCGTGCTCGGCGTCCTCGGCCAGCTCGTCGATGCGGCGCACGCGTGGGTCGATTCGACGGCCGGCCAAGAGGCGCTGGTCGCCGTGTTCCGGGCGCTGGCGCAGATCGGAGCCACGCTCGTCCCGCTCGTCATCCTGATCGCAGCCGGAATCGCGCAGCTCGCGCCGCTGGTCGCGCAGCTCGCGGTCGCGGTCGGCCCGCTGCTCACCTCGGCGATCTCCGGGCTCATCCCCGCGCTGGCCGCCGTCGCACCTGGGGTCCTCGCGCTGGTCGGCGCCTTGACGGCCGCGGTGCAGATGATCGGCCCTGCCCTGGCCCCGCTGGGAGCCGCGCTCTCCAGCGGCTTGGCCTCGGCTGCACCCCTGCTGGTCACGCTCGGGGCCGCGGTCACCTCCCTGCTGCCCCACCTCCAGGCGCTCATCGTCGCCGTAGGGAACGTATTGGGCCAGCTCAGGCCAGCAGTATCCGCTCTCCTGCCCGCCGCAGCCACGGCTTTGGACGCGATCGGGGAGGCACTGGCCATCGCGGTACGGGCGGCGCTGCCGCTGGCACAGGCGGTAGCAGGAATCGTGTCGGCCGCCGCGCCGCTGGTCTTATTGCTCGCGCAGGTCGCGGTGGCCGCGGTGCAGGCGTTCGGGCCGGTGGTCGTCGCCGCCGCGAACGGGCTGGCCGGGGCGATCTCCGCCCTGGCACCCGGGATTTTCGCGCTGATCGACGGGATCGCGGCCGGAGCACGGGCGATCGCGCCGGCGCTAGCCCCGCTCGGGCAGGTATTGGGCGGCATCCTATCTGCCGCCGGGCCCGTGCTCGCCCAGCTCGGCGGGGCGATCGCCTCACTTCTCCCTGGCGTCCAGGCGCTCGGGAGCGCCTTGGCGGCAGGGATCGGCGCGATCGGCCCGGCGCTGGCCCCGATCGCGAACGCCTTGACCAGCGTGGCCGTAGCCGCCGCTCCACTCGTGCCGCTCCTTGCCGAGGTGGCCGTACTCCTGATCGGCAGCCTGGCCTCCGGCATCCAAACGATCATGCCCGCAGTGGTCGCGCTCGGCCAGGGGATCGCCGCTCTGCTGCCCGGGGCACAGGCGCTCCTATCGGGGCTCGCGACAGGGATCGCCGCACTTGGCCCTGCCCTCCAGCCGCTCGGGCAGGCGATCAGCGGCGTCCTCGTCGCGCTGGCCCCGCTTCTGCCGATCGCCGGGCAGCTCGCAGCGGTGATCACCACGGCGCTCACCGGCGCGATCCGGACATTGACGCCCGCCTTGGTGCCTGTGGTGGATGGACTCGGCCAGCTCGCAGCCGCGATAGGGCCGCTGATAGGGCAGGTAGTGCAACTCGCCGCCCAGTTTTTGAGCGCGCTTCTACCCGCCGTTGCCCCACTTCTGCCGACGCTGGGCCAGCTCGCCCAGGCGGCCCTTCCCGCCCTGGTGGGGATCGTCCAGGCCGGCACCCCGCTCCTTGGCCAGCTCAGCGACATCCTGCGCGAGGTCCTCCAGGCGATGTCGCCTCTGCTGCCGGTGGTCGGCCAGGTGGCGAGCATCCTGGGGGACGCGTTGATCGGCGCGATCAGCACACTTCTGGGCGCGGTGCAGCCGCTTGTCCCGCTGATCTCGGACCTCGCGGCCACGATGGGAGCCTCGCTACTGTCCGTCGCGGTCGCCGCGGCTCCGGTACTCACCCAGCTCGCCAACGTGGTCGCCGGGCTCGTCACTGCGGCGATGCCGCTCCTTCCGATCCTGATCAAGATCGCAGCGGTGATCGGGACCACCGTGCTCACGGTCCTGTCCACCCTGCTCAAGGCGATCGTTCCACTGCTGCCGTCGATCGGGCGCCTGGCAGAGGTGGTCGGCGACCTGCTGCGCATGGCCCTTGAGACGATCGCGCCGTTCATTCTGAGGGTCACAGAGGCGATCGCCCAGCTTCTGCCGATCTTGACCCCGGTGATCGACCTGGTGGCCAAGGTCGCAGGGCAGATCGGACAGATCCTCGTCCAGGCGGTCGGGCAACTTCTCGACGCCTTGACGCCACTACTGCCGGTGATCGTCGATGTCGTGACCACGCTCGGGCAGAGCCTGACCGACGCCCTGACCGCCCTCGCACCGCTGATCATCAAGGTCGTCGAGGCGATCGTCGGGCTGCTGCCCGCCGTGACGCCGCTGATCCAGATCGTGATGGACCTGGTTCAGGCGTTCATGCCGCTCATCCAGGCGATTCTGCCCGTGATCGTCGATCTGGCGACGGCACTGTCACCACTGATCGAGACGATCGCCAAGCTTTTCGGTGGCCTGCTCAACGCTGTGATGCCGCTCGTCAAGTCATTCGCCGACCTGATCGCCGCGATCCTGCCTCTCCTGGATCCGCTCATCCAGATCATCAATATCATTCTGCCGCCGCTTATCGGCCTTGTGGCGACGCTCGCCGATTTCCTTGTCGCGATTCTTGTTCCCGCCATTGAGGCTATTGCGACGGTCGTGAAGTGGGTCGTTAATCTGGTGGTCGGTGCGTTCAAGTGGCTTTATGACGTCCTCGTCGGGCATTCGATCATCCCCGACATGATCAACGCGATAAAGGCGTGGTTCGACAAAGCCCTCCAATGGGTGACCGGTATTGTCAACGGCATCAAAGACGTGATCGTCCGAGTGGTCACAGCGATCTCGGACTGGTGGAGCCGCACCTGGGAGGCAATCACCGGGCGCGTGGCGCGCAACTGGGAGATCATCCGGACGCTGGTCGGCAACGCCATCGAAGCCGTGCGGACGATTATCTCCAACATCATGTCCACGATCCGGGATCGATGGAATGAGGCATGGGACCGCGTGACCGGTGCCCTCGGCCAGGCGTGGGAGGCGATCCGGCGCGCCGTGTCGGACGGCATCAATACCGTGCTTAATTTCTTTCGAAATCTTCCGGGCCAGATCGCCGGAGCTCTTGGCAATCTCGGCGGAACCCTATTCAATGCGGGCCGTGACCTCATCAATGGATTGTGGAACGGCTTGGTCAGTATGTGGGAATGGTTTAAGAACGCCATCTACAATTTCTTTTCCTCGATTATGCCGCAATGGGTCAAAGACGCGTTGGGAATCCGATCGCCGTCGAAGCTGTTCGCGGAGATCGGGAAGATGCTGCCCGCCGGCCTCGTCGCCGGCATGGACGGCGCGCTCGGCATGGTCACCGCGGCGGCCGACCGCATGGCCGCCGCCGCGACGATCGGCGTCATCGGAACCATGGCCACCGCGGCACCCGCCGAGATGCTCGCCGGGGCCGTCGCAGCGCCCGTGGCGGCGGGCGGCGGACGGGGAGGGGGGAACGTCATCGAGAACGTCATCCTCACCGTGAACGTGGAAGGAGTCGTCGATCTCCGCAGTGACGACGCCGGGGCGCGCAGGCTCGGCCTACAGATCCGCGAGGTTCTGCGCAACCTCGACCGGGAGCAGATGTGATCGTCGGCCGCGTCACGCTGACCGAGCCGCACACCGTGGACGAGACCGGCGAGGCGGCGATGACCCTGTCCGGCCGGGAGGCATGGCCGATCATCACGCGCGGGGAGGTGCTGGCCCGGCATGAGGCGGTGCTGGGCCAGCGCGGTGCGCTGGTCGCCGTCCTCTTCGGCCAGAAGGACGAGCGCAACGGTTACTACACCGTGACGTCCAGTTCCTCGAACCTGACCGACTTCGCCGGGTACTCCGGCTGGGCGGACTGGTCGCTGTCGCTCGTGCGCCACGGGCCAGACAACGTGATCGACCTGGAGAGCAGGCTCACCGGCGCCGTCCGAGCGAACGACTTCTCGCTGAGCGGCGAGCGCTGGCACGCGCCCGCCATCGGCGCGTACGGCTACTACACCGGCTCGACGACGGCGAGCACGATGGTCCGAACCGGGGAGGACGGGCCGATCACCGTCTACCGGCAGGTGCCCGCCGGGGTGTCGCCGCGGTGGGGTTGTGCGGTCGGCGACTACCTGCGCGGCCGGGTCCGGCTCCGGACGGGGTACCCGCCGCGCGAGCTGACAGGGCTGACGGCCGCGGTGGACGTGGATCAGTGGGAGCTGTCCAACGGGCTCGTCAGGGCCAGGCGCAGCTACACCGCCGGGTCGATGGAGGTCGGGAGCTACACCGGCGGCTGGAAGCCGAAGGTCTGGAACATCGACATCGGATCGGGGCCGATCACCTCATGGGAGTCGGTGACGATCCTCCGAAACGACCCGGAGGCGGCGACGCTGCGGCTCACCGAGTCGCGCGCGCCCGGCCGGGTCGCCGTAGACCTCACGGTGCGCAGGGGGTCTCGCACCGTTGAGGTCTACGTGCAGCGTGGAGACAGCGGAACGATCAGCGTCTACCTGGCCAGCGCAGAGACGATGACCGACAGCACGTCGTATGTGGTCCGCCCGACGGACGACGCGGACGGGAACCGGGCCATCGCCGGATCGGCGCGGAACTTCGACCCGCACGCTGCCGGCGGCCTGACGAAGACCAGCACGACGGTCCTGGACTGCTGGCTGGGCGTGGTGGCGGGAGGGGGGAGCGCGGTGTCCGGCGATCA
This sequence comes from Spongiactinospora gelatinilytica, assembly GCF_003236385.1. Lineage (GTDB taxonomy): Bacteria > Actinomycetota > Actinomycetes > Streptosporangiales > Streptosporangiaceae > Spongiactinospora > Spongiactinospora gelatinilytica. The sequence continues at coordinate 13,588 of NZ_POUA01000028.1, read as the reverse complement.
GGCGGCGCACCTGCGTGACCAGTACATCGGCGCGCTGCCCGAAACCACAGCGGCGGTACGTAGATGAGCGTGAACGAGGTCATCCAGGGGCTCGGCTCGTGGTCGCTCCAGCTCGACGGCTGCCCGCGCGAGACCCTCGACGCTCTCCTGTACTTCGGCCACGTCGCGATCGTTCCCGGCCGCGTGGCGCCCGCGCAGTACGGCGACCAGCTCCTTACCATGGCCCGCTACGTCGGCGTACTCACCAAGCGCGACGACGAGGAGGACCGCACGGCCATCGCCGGCCAGGGCATGGAGCTCTGGCTGGGCGACGGCGACGACAAAGGCGAGATCTTCGAGTCGCCCTTGTCGATCAACGGCCAGACCTTCGCGAACAGCATCCGCGCGATCCTCGGCTCCGGCACAGCGGTCGTCGAGGGCACCCTGCACAGCGTCCCCGGCACCTACACCGGCCGGCACCAGTGGGAGTCTCGCCGCAAGGCGCTCGCCTACGTCTGCTCGACCTTCGGCGCGGAGTATCGGGTCAACGGCAACGGCACGCTCGACGCGGGCACCCAGGCGCAGCTCTACGCCGCGACGCCGACATGCGTGATCGTCCGCAAGGGTGCCGAGGGCCGGGACCTGGCCCTGACCGGCCTGCCGGGTGAAATGGAGCTCAGCCGGGACGTGGAGGACTTCACGACGCGGGTCGTGCTGCTCGCCGAGGGCGAGGGGGCCGCCACCGCCACCGGCGCGGCGAACATCGCCTCGAACCCGTACCTCGACCTGCGCGGCCAGCCCGTCAAGCGCACACGACTCGTGTCCGAGTCCGGCACGGTCACCGGCAACGCGCAGGCCCGCGCCCAGCTCCAGCTCAACCGCTTCGTCGGCACCCGCAACGCGCTCAGGTTGTCCACCGAGGACTTCGAGATCCGTGGCAGTTTCCGGCCGGGCGACATGGTGTACGTCTACGACCCCGACGCGGGCTTGTATGACCTCGACAACGAGGTGACCTTCCGCGGCCAGCGGATCAATCCGATCGCACTGCGCAGTGTGGAGGCGAGCTGGCCGGTCGTCGAGGGCATGACGGTCGCCTACCGGCACCAGTCCGGGACCTGGCTCGACCTCACCGACTACGTGCGGTGGGAGACGGGTTCGACGGCAGTCGGGGTGGGCGAGCTGGGGCGCTCTCTCACGAGCACGGGCTTCGAGCCCGTCGGACCGCGGCCGATCCCGGACAGCACGATCCCGGGCGCTGTGCCCTGGGTGCTGCCGTTCCAGTCGGCGGTTTACATGGACGCCGAGGGCAACACGCGGGCGAGCATGCTTCTGGTGTGGGACCTGCCGCTCAACGCCGACGGCAGCACGATCCTGGACGGCCACCACTACGAGATCGCGTACGGCGTGAGCCCGGCGACCGAGTGGGAGACCGCCTACGCACCGTGGGGCGAGCTCCAGGCCGTCATCGGCGATCTGTCGCCGGGTGTGGTCTACGACTTCCGCATCCGCGCGGTGGACACCTCGGCCAACGCCGGCGCCTGGTCGGTCACGGAATCGGCGCTGGCCGAAGCCGACACGATCCCGCCGAGCACGCCCGCGCCGCCGGTCGTCGCCGCGAGCCTGATCGCCATCCAGATCACGCACACCCTCGGCAAGGTCAGCGGCGGCACGTTCAACCTTGAACTCGACCTCGACCACCTAGAGGTCCACGTCGGTTCTTCCTCTGGCTTCGCGCCGGATGCCACGACGCTGCGAGGCAAGGTCGCGGCGAACGCCGGGATGATCCAGGCTGAAATCGCCGCCGTCGGCACGGTGCCCGAGCCGGACACGACGCTCCGGCATGTCAAGGTCATCGCGGTGGACCGAAGCGGCAACCGGTCGCCCGCCTCGAACGCGGCATCGGTGACGGCGCTGCTGATCGACAACGCGCACATCAGCGACCTAAGCGTATCCAAGGTCACGGCGGGCACGGTCAGCTCGAACTGGATCCTCGGCGCGAACATCGGCACCGCGGCGAGCGGGCAGCGAGTCGAACTCAACGCGACGGGCCTGCACGGCTATAACGCGGGCGGCGCCGAGCTGGTGACCCTCTCGAACACTGGAACCTTCACCTTGCGCTCGGCGGCGTCCGGGTCGCGAGTCCAGCTCGACGCATCGGGACTGCGCATCTTCAGTGGCACGACCGAGGTGGTCTCCCTGCTTGCCGGCGGTTCCTTTGCACTTCGCTCGGCTACGTCCGGGACAAGGGTGGAGCTGGATATCGCCAACGGCCTGCGGATTTTCAGTGGCAGCACGCAGCTTGTTTCGTTGTCGCCCTCAGGGTCGTTCTTTCTTCGCTCCGGGGTGGCGCCATCCGCCCGCGCTGAGATGGACGCGGCGGGCATTCGGATGTACTCGGCGGGCAACGCCGAGCTGGTAAACATTTCCGCCTCGGGTAGTTTCCTCCTGCGCTCCCAGACGTCGGGCAGCCGGATCGAGATCGACCTGAACGGGATCCGCGGCTATAACTCGGGCGGATCACAGACGTTCAGCCTTTCCGCGAACAGCGGAGACTTGGACATGGTCGGTCGGCTGACGAGCACGGTCAATAGCAGCTCGAAGCGCCTCGTGATCAATCCAACGTTTGGTGCCGATCCCGAAATCCGGCTCTACGAGAACAGTTTTGACTACCACTACTGGACCTCGTACGTGGCGTCGGCCAACACCATGCAGATCGGATCCGCGCCAGGCGGGGCCAACCGAAAAGGCGCGCTCACCATGGACGGCGTTCAAGTGGCTCTAGCCCTTGGCCCGGCAGGAAGCTCCAACATCGATTTTGGCATAAAGATCGTGGACGCTGGATGGCTCGACTTTTTCGGCAAGCTCGGCGCGCCTGGATCGGGTGGTGCTTTCACACGCGGCAGCGTCCAGTTCCCGGCAGGCACAACAGGCAGCATCGGCTACGGGTTCACATTTACTGGCGGTGACGCGATCGTAGTAGCCACGATGTTCAATGTCGGCGGCCCACATGGTGTGACTCTGTCAGGCCGCGGCAACGGCGGCTTCAGTTTCAGTACCACGGAGGGCGTGCCCGGTGTGACATACGAGATTCAATTCTTCACATGGAAGCAATAATGATCGAACGACGTGTTGTTGACGCGTACGTATCCGAACACGGAGGTGTGCAAATGTGGACGATCCGGACGCGAGATCCGGCCATGCCGGACGCCCCGGATCACTGCTACATGCTGCCGAGCATCACTTTCGAGAATCTTGCCGTCGAATATGGGCTCGATCCTGACGACATTGACGAGTTGCTGCGGGTGGCGATCCTTCAACTGGAGATCCCCGCGAAGATGATGACGAGCTCAGGGGCGGCGCGTGACCTGCTCCGCGGAGGGCGGCCAGTGACCCTCGACAATGCCGAGAGCACGGCGCAGGCCCGTGAGGCACACCTGAAGCGAATCGCCTTGGTCGAGGCCGACCATGTCCGCATCGCGTGGCCCAAGCCTGGTATGCGTGTGCTCGCGCGCACCCTCGACGCCGATGTCTCCTCCGAAACCGAAGTGGATCCGTATCAGCGCCTGGAAGCGCTGAAGGCCACGTATCGACCAGATCGCAAACGGATGGGGGAGAAGCGGATGGCCTTGTCCACCGTGCTAGGGCGGGAGGTCTGATGGACGACAACAGTGTGGACCTCGGCCGCGTCCTGACCAGAGTCACCAATCAGCGCAACACCGCACTCGATGAGGCCGCCGCCGCGATGGCCAAGATCGAAGAACTGCGCGAAGAGAACGCCGGGCTTCGTGCCGAGGTGGAGCGGCTGAAGCGCGGCGACACCGCGCCGACCGTCGTCTCGGGGAGCGTCGAGTCCTAACGGTGCCGCGTGATCGTCGTCCCCCGCCGGCGCCGTAGCCACACCCAGGGCCACAGCAGTCCACACGACAGCACTACGGCCAGGATCTGACCGGGCGTCCAGGCCGGTTTTGTCACGCTCCTGCCAACCTGCTGGACACGTACGGGCGGTTCGTTGTTCCTCACGCCTCTGAGACGCGCCGACCGGTGCCCCGGTTCACCCCACCCCCGTGTCCGCATGCGGACACCCGACGCAAGGAGGCCGCGTGACGATGCCTGCCGAAGAGCCGACGATCGGCGAGGTCGCCCGGACACTGAACCGTTTCGTGGAGGACACCCAGCGGCGCTTCTCGGAGCTGAGTACGACGATTCATATCCTCGTCACCCGAGACCTGTATGAGGCGCACCGGTCCGCCATGCAGGAGGACATCGCCCAGCTTCGAGACGAGCTCAAGGCCGAGCGTGACCGGAAGACGGCCGACCGGCGCATGGTCGTGGCCGCGCTCATCTCCGCCGGCCTGTCGCTCATCGTCGCCATCGTCGCCGCTGCGCTGCTCCTGGCGCTCGGCATCAAGTAGTCACAGGCGTCGCAAAATCTCTGCCTTCTTCGCATCGAACTCCTCGCGCGTGAGAATCCCCGACTTGACCAGTGCGCCGAGGCGTTCGAGTTGGGTCACCAGATCCCCATCGATGCCCGGACCGCCGGCAGGAGGCTGCTGACTGGTGTGCACCATCTGCACGGGCATCGGGTACCTCGCGGCATGCTGCTCGCGTAACCGGGCCTGGTGAGCCGCGGCGTTGATCGCCTGCTGTACCGCCCGCGGATCGTGGACGGATTCCAGGGTGACCTTTTCGGGGCCGGTCGGCCGCTGGACATGCACGATCACATCTCCGACGCCGCGCGCCTTCTGCGTGAGCGACTGCTTGACGTCGATGTCCACGATCTCGTGAATCGGGACCTGCTGGGCGTCGGTCTTGAGCAGGCCCCGCTCGAAGTACAGGTGGTGCGTCGTCAGTCGGTAGCGCGGTGCCACCCGGCCGCCGGTTGCGGCCGACGTGAGCGAGGCTGAAACACCCTCCCAGATGACCTGCTCGGGCATGGCGTGCGGCGGCTGCGAATAGCTCACGGCGACTCCTGGTGAAGGTTCGTAGGACGTTCCAAGCATCGCCGCTCGCGCCCCGCCGCGACAGGCCGAAATGACTTTCCGCGCCTCGATTGTGCCGTGGCCGCCCCGAAACGGCTTCCCGGCCTGCCCACGCGAGATACAGGGAGACGATTTGAAGAAGTCACGTGCCGTCATCGGTGCGGCCCTGCTGGCGGCGGCACTGACCGTTCCAGGAACCGCCAGCGCCGATCCCGACTGCAATGGCAGCAGCCACTGCCACGCGCTCGCGCACACCGCGATCAACGCGCCGCAGATCAACGCGGTCGGCCTGGGCATCTGGACCGAATGTCTGCACGTCGCCGACCCGGTCGGCGATTTCGCGACGAACGAGATCTGGATGTGGACCGACGACGATCCCATCTACTTCATCGAGGGCGGATCCGCCTCGCCGGCACCACGGTGGGCCTGTCGGACCAGAGCGCGAACGGCGGCATCTACGTCCAGGTCGGCGCCGAGACGACCGACCCCCAGGTGGAGGACCACGGCAAGTCCATCGACCTGCGGTACCGATACAACGGCGCGAGCCTGTGGACCGTCGGCACCTCCTACGCGACCGGGGCCACCGCCGGCGTCTACACCATGGCCAGCCAGCCCAACGTAGGCGGCGACGGCACCGAGCACTGGTCGCTACCTATGCGGCAGCGGCCCCATGGCCGCCGCGAAGGCCGCCCCTGTGGCGCCGAGCATGAGCGATCTGAAGGCGAACTTCCTCGCCTTCATCGCGCAGCTCGGAAAGGGCAACGCCGAGCAGAAGCCCGCCATGCGGGTGGTGAAGAGCACGAGGAAGGCCGCGCAGCCGGGCGCCCGGCTGACCACCGACCAGGCCGCGTACGTGGTCCAGGCCATCGGCAACTTCACCGCCGACATGGCCCCCCGACCCCCCAATGCGAAGGCACCCACCGGCACCGTTCTGACCATGGTCGTCGATGCCCAGACCGGCGAACTGACCGACTGGAGCCTGACCAAGAAGCCCGCGCGTGATCTTGCCAGCCTCGGCAAGGTCAGCGACTTGTAGGAGGTCGAGATGAAGCTCGTCACGCGCGCAGCGCTCGGCTGGCCGCCGTCCGCCGCCGACCATGCCAGCCCAAGCCGCGGACTCGCCATCCACTACGACGGCAGCGATCAGGGCCTGGCCCGGAAGCCGCATTCCGCCTGCCTGGCGTACTGGCGGAAGACCAGGGCGTTTCACATGGGCCCGTCTCGCGGCTGGAGCGATCTTGGCTACTCGTGGGGGGCCTGTCCGCACGGCTACATCCTGGAGGGCCGTGGCCTGGGCCGCTACCAGGCGGCGCAAGGCACCACAGCGGGCAACCGCGACTGGTACTCGGTCACCCTGATGAGCGGCCCGAACGAGGACCCGACGCCCGAGCAGATCGACGCCGTCCGCCAGCTCCGGGCCTGGCTGATGAGCAAGGGCCTCGGCGCGGCCGTGCGCGGCCACCGCGATTTTTTTGGCACCTCGTGCCCCGGCGACCGGCTGTACCGCCTGGTCAAGACCGGCACGTTCAGCAGATCACCCAAGGAGGCGGATGACGACGTGAGCGCGAAGGACGTGTGGACCTACGAGATCCCAGTGCCGTTCGGCACGAAGGAGAACCCGGAGTGGCAGGCCAAGAGCTTGCTGCTCAACAGCAACGAGCGGATCCGCAACCTGGAGCGGCAGGTGGGCGAGCTGACCGCACTCGTCCGCGAACTGGTGGAGAGGAAGTCATGAGCGACGCGAACAAGCGGGCCATCCGCACCGCCGTACAGACCGCCGTGGGTATCGCCGTGGCGTTGCCGGCGATCGTCGGCGCGGCCGGCATCCCTGAGGCGCTGCCGTGGGTGGCGGCGTCGCTGGCCGTGGCGGGTGGATTCGCCCGGGTGATGGCGCTATCGGCGGTTCAGCGGCTGCTGCCGTCGTGGCTGCGGACGGAGACGCCGCAGGGGTAGCCTGACGTCAGAATTCGATCGCCCCGATCGAGTGCGCCACCGGCGTGCGGCTTCGGCCCCGGTCCTTTCGAGGACCGGGGCCGTCTTTCGCTATGGCGCGGGGGCGGCATCGACTTCGGTGAGGGTCGCCAAATCCACGATCTTGGCCACCTCCTGCACGCTGGTGCAGTAGGCGATCAGGTAGCGGACGTCGCCGTACCAGCGCTGGACACGCAGCATCGGCCGCGAGTCGAGCACGATTGCCTCGACCTCGTGGCCGTCATGGCTGATCCAGCGCCCCATGCGGACAGGATACGAGGCCCGCATGACATCGTTCCTCACAGGTGCAGGGGTCGTTACGCGAAAGCCATTGTCGGGCTTACGGCGTAGCCGTACTGTCACGCTAGGCAACAAACCTAGGCGAGGAGGTCCTCGAGATGAACCCCCAGTACGGCGCGCATGAGGACCCGGACAGCCCGAAAGACGAGCCCCTTGACCCGAAATCGGGAGGGACCGGAAGCAACGACGACGAGAACCGCACGGGCACCGGAAAGCATGGGAAGGGCGGCGACGGTAAGAAATGAGCGACGCCAGGACCGGTCAACGCATGGAGCACCTGATCGCGAGCCTCGACCCGGAAGGAGATATCGGCGACCGCGTCAAAGCCGCGGTCCGTGCCGTGCCACGAGACCAGTTCATTCCGCCGGTCGGGCTCGTCTCACGACCGCGCCCCCATCTGATCGACCGCGACACCGACCCGGACGGGTGGTGGGACGCCGTCTACTCCGACACCAGCATCGTCACCCAGCTCGACGACGGCACCACCGACCTGAAAAGCCTGTCGGGCGACTACACCTCATCGGCTTCGGCACCCAGCACCGTCGCCGACCTTCTCCAGCGGCTCGAGCTGGAACTTGGGCACCGGGTGCTGGAGATAGGCACGGGCACCGGGTGGACCGCCGCCCTGCTGTCCCACCTCGTCGGTGAGCAGAACGTCACCAGCATCGAGGTGGACGCGGCGGTGGCCGAGCAGGCCGCGAAGAACCTGTCCGCCGCCGGCCACACGCCGCACCTGGTCGTCGGAGACGGCACCAAGGGCGCACCGGATCGCGCGCCGTTCGATCGGGTGCATGTCACCTGCGGCATCCGCCAGGTGCCGTACGCCTGGGTCGAGCAGACCCGGCCGGGCGGGGTGATTGTCCTGCCGTGGTGCCCGGAATTCGGCACCAACCACACCCTGCGGCTCGTCGTTCTCCCGGACGGCATCGCGCATGGCCGGTTCCCCGGCTTCGCCTCCTACATGCTCATGCGCTCCCAGCGCATGCCCGGCTGGCACAAAGACGACGGCACCGGCCAGCGGAGGACCACCAGGATCGACCCACGAACCATCGGCAACGCCCCGCCCGGCGCGGACCTGGCCATAGCGGCGATCACCGGCCTGCGTGCTTTCGTCGAGGACGACGACGATGGGTATCGGCTGTGGGTGGTCGATACCGAGACGCCGAGTCAGTGGGCGGCCGTCACCTACAAGGCCGGCGCGGAGGAGTTCCCGGTGTACCAGCTCGGGGACCGCCCGGTGTGGGACGAGGCGGTGGATGCCTACTTCCGGTGGGTGGACTGGGGCGAGCCGCGGCGTGATCGGTTCGGGATGACGGTCAGCCCGGACGGGCAGCAGGTGTGGCTGGACACGCCACAGCAGGTGATCGGGTAGGGGTTCATCGTCGGCGGCTTCGTGATCGCAGGCGCGCGCCTGCGAGGCGGCTGCCGACCTCCACGATCCCTGGTACGGCGGGGGCCCTGCGCCGTAGCCTGAGGATGTCGAAGCCATCAGGAAGGGCAGGGCCATGAACGACGCTAGCACGACCATCGGACAACGTCTCCGATCCCTCCGCAACGCACGGGGCCTGACACAGGCGGAGCTCGCCGAGGCCGCCGGAGTCTCGACCGACCTGATCGGGAAACTGGAGCGCGACGTACGCGAAAGCATGAGCTGGGCCAGCATGGCGAAGCTGGCGCGGGCGCTCGACGTGGACCCGGGCATGATCGCCGGGAAGGGCAGCCGCCTCAACCCCACGCCCGGCGGTACGGTCCTTACCGTGCGGGACCTGGTCATCGCCCCCGATCTCCTCCCGGAGTTCTCACCGACGCACGACGGAGAGCCGCCCACGTCCGAGGAGCTGTGGCGGCTCGTCGAGCGCTGTTATGGCGCATATTTCGCGGGCGAGTTCGGGGTGCTCGCTGCCGATCTCCCCGATCTTGTCGCCCGCTGCCGTCAGCTCCAGGCCACCGACCTGGTCGCCGCCGCGGGCCCTCTGGCGCACGCTTGGCAGCTCGCCGCATGCCTCCTGGTCCACACCGGCCGCGACGATGCCGCGGCCATCGCCGCAGAGCGCGCGATCTACGCCGCGCGCCATGGTGATGACGAGTGGCGGGCGGCCACCATGTACGGCACCTACTCATGGGTGCTGCTGCACCAGGGACGCCTGACCGAAGCGGAGCACCTCGCCGCCGCGCAGGCCGACAAGATCGAGATCGCGATCTCCCGGGCAGAACCGCAGCAGATCACCGCGTGGGGTGGCCTGATCCTGCATGCGGCCGTGGCCGCCGGGGGACGCGGAGACGCGGACCGGGCGCTGGACTATCTGCGGACCGCGGCGGCCGGTGCCGCCCGCGCAGGGGAGGACCGGCACGACTACTGGGTGTCGTTCGGACCTTCGCACGTGGCGGTACAGCAGGCGCACATCATGACCGCGCTGGGCCGACCAGAGGCCGCCCTCAAGGCCGCCCGCACCGTGGACAGTGGGTGTCTCTTCACGGTCCAGCACGGCCGTCACCTGCTCAACGTCGGTCGCTCTCTCCTGGAGCGGCGGCGGGTCGATGACGCGGTGGAGGTGACGGCGCGGGCGCAGAGCCTGAGTCCAGAGTGGTTCCGTCATCAAGGATTCGCGAAGAGCCTGGCGCTGGACTTGGCCGAACGAAAGAGCCGAATCACCGGCCCCCTGCGGAATGTCGTCCAGGCGTTCGATCCGGTGATGTGACCCGGACAGCATGTCCAGGTCACGCTACTGAACGCTACCGAGAGCTGACGCGCTGTCCGTGTTCCTGATCCACCTGCGGGCGTACAGTCCCCTGCATGAGCTTCCGGAACACGGACAGCCTCCACGGCTGGCCGGCCGAAGAAGACGACGAACTCGGCCAGCTCCAGACCCGCCACCCGAAGTGGCGGATCTGGCGGGGTCTCGATGACCGCTGCCGGCCCACAGGCTGGCACGGGACACGAGAGCCGGACATGCGCGTGGACGCGGAGACCTCCAGGGAGCTCGACAGGCTGCTCACTGAGCAGGAATCCACCGGAGAGATCACATGACCCTCAATGCGACGGGATCTCAATCTCCACCCGGTCGGCTGGGAATACCTGGACGGCTCCGTTGCGATCGAGCACGATCACCGGCACGCCCTCGTCCATGCGGAATTGCCGCCGCTCTTCTGGCGTCGGCATCCGCACTCGGAGACGCGCCGGGCCCTCTATTCGCTCCACGTCCGGCTGCACGGGCTCGCGGATATACGAGCCCTGGCCCCGGACTGTGCGGATCAGGCCCTCGCCCCGCAGGACCTGTAGGGCGTCTCGCACGGTGTCCTTGCCGACGCCCCACTCGCTCGCAAGTCGATCCTCAGCGGGCAGTCGCTCGCCCGGACGTAGAGCGTGAGACGTTATCCGCTCGCGCAGGTCATCGGCGATCTGGCGGTAGGCCGGCGCGTAGGATGCGGGGTCGATCGGCACTCCATGATCGCATCATGTCCTTTGGCTGCTTCCCGTATTGGCCAATGGGCCAATACGATGCCCGAGCGAGGAGGGCAGTCCGTGATCACGCTTCCTCACGACGATGACCTCCTCCTGGTATGGGATGTGGAGGCGGGTGAGTGCGGAGGAGGGGGTGTGAACGACTCCCTCGCCGCAGCCGAGAAAGCGATGCTCGAAGCCCTCGGCTCCCATCCGGAGGGCCGCGGGCGTGTCCGGTACGCGCGGCTCGTGCCCGCGCCTCGCGGAAGCATCGGCGACTACCGATACGGCACCACCCTCATCACCGCGCACCGGGCGGGCGGCGAGACCGTCACTGTCGCCGGGGACGCATGGGAGGACACCCCATGATCGGGTACGGCGGCGTGGCGCGGGCATGGGCGCCGCCGTACCGTACGGCGGGCCAGCCGGGGCCCGCCTGGCGCGGGCGGGTACGAGGAGTGCTCCCTGCCCGCGCCGCCCACGCCACCCCTGCTGCGCGGCGGTCCCGCGGATCGCCCTGGGCCGTGCCGCGCCGCGCGGGAGGTAGGTAGCCCCCGCGCCGCGCGGGCGGGTGACCCACACCCCGGATCATCATCCGCCCGCGCCTCTCATCCCGCCCCACCGCCCTGTGGACGGAGCATCTTATGACGCTCGATATGAGCCAGCCGAACGTCGCCCGCATTTATGACTACTTGCTCGGCGGGAAGGACAACCTTCCTGCCGATCGGGCCATAGGCGACGCGAGCATCGCCCAGGACCCGGACATTCCGGCCGAAGACGTCGGCAACGCCATCTTTCTCGGCGGCATCGCCGATCTGAACGCCTACGGCCCGCTGGAGCGTGGCTGATGGACCCGTTCATGCCCGCTTACCAGGCGCGCACGCCATCCGAGAAGGTCATCACGACCGCCAAGCAGCTCGTCGCGGCGCTCACCGACCTAGGGGTGCGCGACGTCACCCTGATCGTGGATTACCAGAGGGTGCTGGTGCCCGTGTGTCACGGCCTGGTCGCCGTCGTCCAGGACGACGGGATCTGGTGGCACAGCCCGCGCCACCTCCGGCCCGATGTCCCGTTTTACGTTCACCGCGGCACCGTGGCCGGCGCGGCCGAAGGGCTGGCCGCCGACTACGCGCTGCTGAACCCCGGCCCACCCACCCTTGTGGAGGTGCGGCATGCCGCAGCTCCTCTTTGACCCTCCCATCTGCTCCGCCGTTCCTCCGGTCGTGGTCTGGGAGGTCGAGTCCGGCGCGAGCGGCGTGACCGACGACGTGGACGCTGCGGAGAAGGCCATGCTGGACGCCCTCGCCACCCGCGCAGAGGGCCGGGGGCAGGTACGGCTGGCGCATCTGGTACGTGTCGGCGTCGGCTACGACTACGGCGAGACGCTGGTCACCGCCCACCGTAAGGATGGCGTGACCACGATCGTGACCGGGGACGCGTGGGTGACCACGCCATGAGCAGGCGCGGCAGCACGGCGCGGTCGCTGCCGCGCCGTACCACGGGGGATCGCAGGGCCCCCGGTGGGCGGGCCGGAGCCGGTAGTCCCGGCCCGCCCACATTCCCCCACATGCGCGCGGCGGCCGGGACAGAACAGGTGTCCTCCCTGCGGCGTCCAACGCCGCGTCGTGTACCGGCCGTCTCCGGTCCAGCCGGTACGCACCCCCGGGCGGGCCGGGGAAATCCCCGGCCCGCCCGGGCCACCCCGGCATTCCAGGAGCGCGGCGAGCCCACGCCACTTCGCCGCGCGGGCATGGGGAACGGGCGACCCCATGCCCTTGCCAGGGTGCGGCCGGGCCGGGTAGAGGTCCCCCGCCCGGCCGCACCCACCCCTGGCTCTGGCCGGCCGCCCTTCCCGATCCGGTGTCGGAGGACGGTCACCCACAAGGCGGCACCTCTGCGGCCGGCCAGCACCCGCCGCGTGGTCTCGGGCACGACATCCTCGGCCGTGCCCGGGGCCACGCACCACCCCCTCACCCCTCATCCGCATGGAGCGACCGAGTGACCACCTGGCAGGACCTGCCTCGAAGGCTTCGTGAGGACGCGCAAACCGATCTCGGGCGCGTACACACCGCCATCCCCCTTCCAACAGGGGCGCCCTGGACAGCCGCGCTGTTGCACACCAAGTACGGCTGCTACTACCTGAAGGCATGCCCTGCCCTCGAACCAGCGGCGTTGTCGGCCGTCCGGGAACAGTGGGCCGCGGCAGTCATCCCGTCGCCGCCGGTGCCGACTCCTTCCCTGGTGTGGTCGAGTAACGACCACGGGTGGGCGACGATGATCTTCGAGTACATCGACGGCCGCCACCCGGACCTGACCCCCGGCTCTCCGGACATCCCCGCAGTGACCGAAACCTTGAACGTGCTCGCTGAGGACATGTCCCCCTACAACGATCGCAGCATCCCGCCGGTGTCGGAGAGCATCTACCGCCTGCTGCTCAGTAGCCAGGTGATGCTGAACGACCCCGAGCTGCCGGACTGGGAGCTTTATGACGCCGCCCTGGACTTCGGACGTGGCCTCAAGCCCGCCGCCCTGGACTGCGGCGACATGCTGCTGCATGGTGACCTGCGCCGCAGCAAGCTCTTGTTCGCGGACGGCGAGGATGGCGAGCAGGTCTATGTCCTGGACTGGTCTCGTATCGCCCGGGGTGCCGCCTTTATCGAGCCGGTGATGTTCGCGCTCCGGCTGATCCAGGCCGGGCACTCCCCGCAGCAGGCCGAGATGCTGCTCATGGGCGTGTTCACATGGGACGACGCGCCACCTGATCAGGTCACCGCGCTGATCGCCACCTGGACACTGCACAACCTCCACGCGGCGAGGTACGGCCCGGACGAGACACGCAATACGCGGTCGGCCGCTGCCCAGGAGGGCCGGAGCTGGCTGCACCACCGGTTCGCGCCCCTCCTATAACCCCCTGAAG
>NZ_POUA01000289.1 GCF_003236385.1 Spongiactinospora gelatinilytica | reverse complement strand
CCCCCTCCCCTTCTTACGTCCCCACCGGCATGCCGCGGACGCCCTTTTGACCCCTCGATTGACGGTGGAAAATTTATGAAATTACTGCTCACATGCCGGGGCACGCGACCACTGGTATTACATAATGTACAGCTCGCGTCCCCCTTGAACCCCTACGCTACGAAGTTGAGGGAGCTAAACGCCAAGCGAACCAAGACCGTCGATGACCGGGTCGCGATAGCCCGCGTAGAGTTCGAGGGGGGAATGTACTACCAGGAGGGCATCGGTCCGTACATTCCCGCCGAGAATCTGTTCCGGTCACTGGTCAATGGTGCGCGGTTGATAAGGGCTGGAAAGAAGGTTGAACGTGGCGTATTCATCGCGACGTTCATGCTGCCGCTCCTGTATGAGGGGCCGCGAGACATTGATGCGCTGTGGGGCAGCGGCCTCTCCTCCCCCTTCGTCTATCTGAAGACCGTCACAATTGCCAAGAGTAAGGTCGATCGATGCCGGCCGATCTTCCATAAATGGGCGATTGAGGCCGAAGTCCTCTTGGACCCCGAAATAATCGAGCTCGAAGAGTTTGCCCAGATCGCCCAACTGGCGGGCGAGAAGGAAGGCATCGGCGACTACCGGAGCGTATTCGGGCGATACCGGCCAGAAATAGAGAAGCTGTAGCAGCCTTTCGTGGCTGGGCACGGCTAGGTAAGGCTCGGCAGGGCAGCGCCGGGCTGGGCATGGCACGGCCGGGCATGGCAGGGAACAACTGAACATCGAATATCGACTTTGCAGGCATCGAAGCGTCGTACAAGGGATGTTCATGACCGTACGCGAACGCGGCCTTCCGCAGTGGAAGATCATTTACAATGAGGTGAAACGCCATTCCCGTGGCGAGATCATCACCTACGACCGGATGAACGAGCTGCTGGACCGGGACAGTCGCGCCCAGCGTCACCCGATCGAGCGAGCAGCGCGAGAGCTGGAGCGTGTGGATCATTGCACTCTGATCTGCGTGCGCGGCAAGGGCTATCGCATCGCACAGCCGGGCGAGCATGTAGGGCTGGCCGAGCGGCATACCGTCCGATCTCAGCGGCAGCTCGGCAGGGCCTCCCGCAAAATCGAAAGTGCCGACCGAGAGCAACTCTCCCCGGAACAGGCTGCGCGGCTGGACGCCATCCAGGCCCAGCTCGCCAAACACGAAGAGTGGATCGGTGACCTGAACGCACGCGATGCACGCCGAGCCCGTGAACTCCGCGCTCTCCGGCGGCAGACTAGCGGCGACGTCGCGCATATCAGCGATCAGTTCGATCAAATGAAAGAAGCGCTGCGCCGCCACGGCATCCCCATTGATGTATCCGGCGAACCGGCAGGAGATGTCCTAGCTTAGGCACCCGAGCCTCCTTGCCTTACAAGGGGGTCGGGGCGTCGAGACCGAACTTCCACCCGCCCTTCTACAAGATGGAGTAACTACGGTCACCGTCAGGTGGTCCGTACCTCCACCAGCCCATCGGAGAAGCGGTACGGCGCGGCCGAGGCATATTTCCGGCAGAACGGCGACCTTCTGATGCCGGCCGACTCCCGGGCACCATCGGACATCCCCCTCGGCCGGTAAATGAATAATCGCGGCGCCTCTACGTTCTGACCGGTCCCACTCCTACCAATTCGTCCACGGGCACGCCCAGACCCCGCGTGCCCGCCTCTCATCACCGAAGGCGATGCAGATGAAACTCACCGTGATCAGCTACAACCTCCGAAACGGCGGCTGCGCCCCCAAGAACGGCGTCGAGGATGGAGACGAGTCCCGGCTCCTAAACAGATCGAAGCGCTCGGAACGACCCGGTGGCCGCCGCGCGGGCGGAGTACAAGCCCGTGCAGCTCGCCGAGGCCGCCCGTATCGGACTCGCCATTCCCAGGACGATCATCACTTCACAACCCCAAGCCGCCTATGCATGGGCGAAGAACCTGAGCAGGCCCGTCGTCTACAAGCCACTGAACGGCATCTGGCATGCCGACGAAGGCCAGGTGCGCGCTCTGTATACCACGCCCATCGCAGACCTGAGCGATCTCCTCGACCCCGCCGTGGCCCATACCGCGCAGATGTATCAGGAACAGATCGACAAGGCGTATGAGGCGCGGGCGATCGTCGTTGGCGATACGGTGCTCGCGGTACAGATCAACGCCGGCAGCGAGCAAGGCAAGATCGATTGGCGCAGCGACTACGACCGCCTGACTTACAACAAGATCGACCTTCCCGACGACCTTCGTGATCGGCTGGTGGAGCTGCACGCGCGGCTGCACTTGGTCTACGGAGCCGTCGATCTGATCTGCGACACCAAGGGCCTGTGGTACTTCCTCGAAACCAACCAAGCAGGTGAGTGGGGGTGGCTGAACCTGAAGACGGGGCTGCCCGTGGCCGGTGCCATGGCCGACGTGTTACAGAAGGGACCACAGTGGAGGAGATGACGCTGCCGCAGGGACAAGCCGTCGATGAATTCGCCATCCGGCTGACCGACGTCCTGCGCGATCGAGGCGACCTGACCGATCCGCAATGGGCACAGTCGTTTCGGGAGGTGCCGCGCCATCTGTTCGCGCCCGCAACCGCATGGGCGGTGCCCAACCGCCACGGCGCAACGGGAGAACGGATCGATCTGACCGCAGATCCCCTCACCTGGTGGAAAGCGGTCTACTCCGATACCTCCATCATTCTCCAGGAGGCTGACGGATCGGGGGATCCGGCTTCCGGTCAGGGGCAGTTCAGCTCCTCGCTGTCAGCTCCAGGAATGGTGATCTCCTTTCTGGAGTTGCTGGCCCCGCAGCGCGGGGACCGCATCTTGGAGATCGGCACCGGATCGGGCTGGACGGCCGCCTTGCTGTCCTGGCAGGCCGGGGCGGAGGGCATCACCTCCATCGAGGTGGACCCCCAGATCGCGGCGCAGGCCGCGGCCAACCTTCACGCGGCCGGATCGTCCCCCCATCTAATCGTCGGCGACGGTGCAAAGGGTTGCCCAGAACGGGCACCGTTCGACCGAGTGCATGTCACCGCAGGGGTATCGGACATTCCGATGGCCTGGATCGAGCAGGCTCGGCCGGGCGGCGTCGTCGTGTTGCCCTGGCATACCAGCGGGCGGACCGGCCTGGGGCATCAACTGCGGCTGACCGTCGTGGACGAGGCTACGGCGGTCGGCTCCTTCCACGGTCCGGCCAGCTACATGATGTTGCGCGAGCAGCGTCACAACGCCCGGTGGAACAGCCACCACCATGAGACCGCCACCCACAGCACGACCCGGCTGGACCCGCGCAACATCACGGCGGAGGGGCGCGCGGTGTCCCTGATGTGCGCAGCGCTGGCTCCCCGGGTCGGCTGGTATGAAAGGGGCGGCCCTGACGGCACGTCGATTCTGTTGTACGAGCTGGAGGACGCCGATGGCTCCTGGGCGGCCTGCGACCAGGAACCAGGCGCCGATGAGTACCAGGTCGTTCAGAACGGCCCGCGCCGGCTATGGGATGAGGTATCCGGCGCTTATCTGCGCTGGGTGGCCCTCGGCAGTCCGGGATATGAACGGTTCGGTATGACGATCACACCGAACGGCCAGCAGATATGGCTGGACAATCCCTCGAACACGATCGACTGAGGAGCCGAAGGCCGGGGTGTGGCACGGGCTCTGACGAGCCCGTGCCACACCGAAGGCCGTGAGGAAGCTAACGGGCTCACGGCCTCGACATCCTCCTTGAAGCCCTTGCCAGGTGTCCACGCGGGAACCCAATGCGCAGGCTTCGGCAGCGGCTCGCCGGTGCCCGGCTTGCGCCGAATCGTGGCCTTGCGGTGGGTCAACTTCCAGGCCCCGAAGTCGGCGAAGGTGACCCGCCCCCCACCTGCGACGGTGTTCCTGATCTCCAGCATGGCGGCCCGCAGGATCGCATCGACCTCACCGCTGCCGTGTCCCGTCGCAGCGGCGACGGCCTGCGCGAGGCCCCGCCTGTTCAATGATCTGCCCATCAGTATGGTGCTCCTTCCTGCGACCCATTCTGAGGCAAGCGATAGGGCTTACGTCATTGGCCGCGCCGTTTGCGTGCTGTGCGCCGGACGTGATCCTTCAGCGCCTGACGGGTCTCGGGGTTGCCCATCAGCACCTTGGCGGCGGCATTGCGCCGCTGATCGACGACCTGACCGGGATTCGGTGCGCCAACGCCCATCGACTCGGTGAGCAGCCGCTGAGCCTCGTGTGCGGGCAGCACCCCACCGGGCGGGCGGCAGCCGAATGCACACGGCAACAGCTCGACCGCGCCGTAGCGGCGAGGCGTGCCAGGCGAACCCTGGGGTCTGTGGCGTTGCGTGGCCAGGAGGTGTCGGGCGGCAGCCCGGCCGCGATGTTGATGGCCCCGACCGGGCAGACGGGCGACGTTCCGGCATCGACAGCGACGGTGTCGTAGTAGTCGCCGAAGTGACGACCGTTCAGTGCGATGACGTGGCCCGCACCGCGCAGCACGCCGCCGGGAGTGGTGGCGGGCTCGATGGTTGCCCTCGCCATCACTCGCCGCTCCTGGACGCGTCGCGCTCCTCCTCGGTGAATCCGTAGACGCCGCTTTCGCTGCCGCGCGCCACCATCTGGCCCGCCGAGGTCAGGGTGTCCCTCGTCTTGTCGCCGCCGTAGTGGATCGTGGTGTCCCGCGAAATGCCGACGCTGTCTGCCACTGCGAAGGCGCTGGGGTCGGCCGACAGGAACACAAAGGTCCACCCACTCTGCTGCCTGGTGGCGATGAGCCGCTTGACCCCCCTGGCGTTGTACTCGCGGCTCGCGTTCTCCTGGCCGTCGGTCTGGATGACGGCGATCACCTCATCCGGCCGTCGCCCGGCGTCCAGGACGGCGATCTGCTCGTCTGTGCGGGTGACGGCCTCGCCGATGGCGTCGTAAAGGGCGGTAGTGCCGCGCGGCACGAGCTTGAGGGGAGGAACTTCGGCCAAGGCGACGCCCTCGTACACGACCTCGAACCGGTCATTGAACTGGTAGAGCGACACGGTCGTGGTGTCCGCCACGGTGGCCTGCGCGTCGAGGAACGCCTGCAAGCCCCCTTCGGCGTCGGTGCGGACCCCCTCCATCGACCAGGAGCGGTCGAGCAGGATGGTGATGTGCCGCCGCTTCGGAGGGGTGCCCTCCTCCTCGGCAGGGTCCACCGACAGGGATGTGACGCGCGTGGCGAAGCCGAAGACCTCGTGCGTCGCGCGGGCGATGATCGCCGCTGCCGCGTAGACGGCGTCAGGGGCCACGCCGGCGTCCACATCGAAAGCGATCTCCAGGGTGCCGGTGGCCGTGTCGTCGGCCAGCGCCCCGGCCCCTGGCAGCGCGCGCACCAGTGCGCCTCTCAGGTCGTCGGTCAGTTCGGCGGGGCGGCGGATCGCCGCCGTGATGCGCCATCGGGTCATGGCGGGAACCTTTCTGTCGGGGGTGGGTTTGCGGTACGGGTCAGTCGAAGTGGATAGAGCGGAAAACCTCGTCGATCGCCTCGACGGCCTCCTCCTCGGGCATGCCGTCCAAGCGCGTCAGCGGGGTGGTGTCGATGTCGTGCCGGTCGGCCATTTGCGCCTCACTGATGGCCAGCTCCAGCGCCTCCCGCGCTTCGGGACTCATGTCGGTCAACGGGATCTCCCTGGTCGAAGCGATTGGGTGCCAGCCTCGACCCCGCGTCGGGGCTGGAATTCGCGTAAGCGATATTGCTTACGTCAGCCGGAGTACTTGTCCACCCAGCTCAGCCCGCCGGTGTCGAGCACGTGCTGGGCACGGGTCACGGCCACGTAGGCCAGGCGGGCGTCGGCGGGCTCGACCTTGCCGGGCCGTCCGTCGTCGCCCTGCTTGGGCTCGGGGAAGTCCCCGGCGATCTTTACGCGGTGCCATTCGCGGCCCTTGGAGCGGTGGGCGGTGGAGACCTTCACGTCGGCGGCCTCCTCACGGTCGAGCGCGTCCGCCACATCGATGATCTTTTCGGCTCCGTGGCCGTCGATCAGCTTCACCATGGCCTGAAGGTCCTGGCCGTCCTCCTCCATGAAGGCGTATTGCTGGACCTGTCCCCAGTTCTGGAAGGCGCACAGCTCGGGGTGGTCGCAGCCGCGCCCCTCCTGGAGTTGGATGGCGGCCTCGGCCATGGCGCGGATCTGCTTACCCCCGCCCACCAGTGCCACCCGCTTGCCCTTGTCGAGCGCCGTCATGGCCTGTGCCATCGCCTCGGCGTTCGTGCGGCAGAGGATGGCGTCCGGCTCCTCCAGTTCGGCGATCCGTGAGTTGATCGCCTCAAATCCGCGCAGCCGCAGCGGCGCATGCAGGATCTCTAGCCACTTGTTCGCCTCCGCGGCGACCGCCTCGCCGAACCTGAAGCTCTGCGACAGCGTGCGCTCCACCCCCTCGATGGCGTTCATCGCATCGATCGCGCCCCGCCACTCATAGATCGCCTGCGCGGAGTCGCCCACGGCCACGATCTGCGTTGAGCGCTGCGCCCGGATGACCGACAGCAGGGCCGGGTTGGTGTCCTGGAACTCGTCCACCATCACGAAGTCGGCGGGAAGCTGGGGGTCGGTCAGCGACCAGATCTTGAAATAGGCGTCGTGGCTGAACGGCAGGCCGCCGCGCGGGCTCATCATGTCGGCCCATGCCTTGATGGCCAGCGTCGGCACCACCTGTTCGAGCACACCTATCGCGTCCTCGTCATCCCAGCCGCACAGCCGTGCGACGGGCTGGCGGGCGATGTCGCGCCGGTCGGAGTGCGTGAAGTTGGCGACCGTCGCCATGACGACCCGCGCGACCTGCGCCGGGCCGAGCACCCTGTCCGCGTCCAGCCGCACCGGCCCGTTGATGCCCAGCTTGCGGGCGACCAGGTGGGAGGACATGCGGGGTGCCTTCAGGCGGCGCGCGTACGTGCGCCCCACGGCCGCATACGCGAGCGAATGTCCGGTGCGGCAGCTCACGCTCTCAGGGAACGAAGCGGCGGCTTCGGTGGCGATGACCTTGTTGAAGGCGATGTAAAGGCCCTTGCGCTGCGGCGTGGCGGCGGCGGCCATCTTCAGCGTGGTCGTCTTTCCGGCCCCGGCCCCGGCCTGAACGCGGAGGGCGTTGCCGGCGACGAAGTCTTCCATGATGTGCGCTTGCTCATCGGTGGGGGAAGGCATGAGTGTGCTCCTGGTCGGCCCTATGTGGATTCGGGTGGGATGGTGAGCGCCCCGCCACGGTCGCGAGCCGTGGTGCCCGGCGGTCCGGGCGGGACCGGGGCCGCTAGTCGGCAGGCAGAACGCGCACGCTGGCGTGCGTGGCCGCTTCGATCCGCAACCCCTGCGGCATGGCCGGCCGACCGGCGCCCTGCGTGACGCGCCAAGCCCAGTCGTCGGGGCCTTCGAGCCAGGCGATGAAGCGCCCGTCGTCGCCGTCCTCGATGGCCAGGACCTCCGGGTGGCCTGTGCCTCCCGAGAACGAGCGCCGGATGACGTCGGCCACCGCCTGCGCCTGCTCATCGGTGATCAGGAACTGGCGCGGCTGAGGCTTGAGCGCCTCGATCGGGCCGCCGGTCTGGCAGGCGTACATGGCCAGCGCCATCGTCAGGTCGTCGTGGGCGAGTGCGTAGTCGATCGCCTCGTGGGCCATCACGCGCGGCCAGTCGGCCGCGTGCAGCACCTTGACCAGGGCCTCTCGTACGTCCTGCTCACATGTGCCGCGGCCGGTCAGCGTCGCGTTCTCGGCGCGGCGCACCATGCGCAGCGTGGTCAGCAGGGTTTCGGCCAACTCACGGGTGGCGAACCGCTGGGGGCTGCGCAGGCGGCGGGTCGCCGCCACTGAGAGGGCATGGGTCATCGCAGGCATGACGGTGTCCGTTTCTCCGGATGGGGGATGATGTCAGCTGTGCGCTTACGCCATGTTCACGCAGGTCATCGGCCGTAATACTCAGTTATTTCACTCTGAGATCAGAGTAACGCGATTTGCGCGCAAGTCAACGCAGAAGCGCGATTTGCACGCTGATCTCACGTATTTCGCTTAGGTGATCTTGGGTGTCATCATGTCGTGCGCTCGCATCCTCAACACCGCTGTGCAGCGCGTTCAGACGCTCGCTCTCAAGCGCACAGAGAGCGAGCGTCTCTCAGTACCCGAACAAGATCCAAAAGCGCTGAGACGCTCTCAAGCGCACGAAATCACCGCACGTCAAACCGCCTCGACCAGCGGCACCGGCACCGGCACCTCTTCCGTCATCGGGTCGGCGAGCCGGTACACCGTGCCCTGCTTGCCCTCCAGTGGCTGGCGCACCAACATGCCCTCGGCGGCGAGATCCAGCACGGCCGCGTTGAACACCTTCTTGCTACACGGCACGACCTCGACCACCGCCTCCTGCAATCGGCTATAGCGCGCCGCTCCGCCGAACCGTCTGGCCAGAACCTCGGGAATTGCCCGCCGTACGGCCGCCATCCGCCTCCGTCCCGGAAGCTCGCGGGTGACCGGCTCACCGCCTTCCCAGCGCGGCACCACCACGATCGATGCGATGTCGAGCCGATCTCGCCACACCTCCACCCGCTCGATCACCTCCATCAAAAGCCGGCGGCGGTCGGTTACAGCGAGGCTGTCCCACTCCGCGACCAGTCCCTCGATCACGGGGGCCGCCGCCAGCGCAGACTGGTTTCTCTGCTCTACGCGGCCCACCAGGGCATCCAGGGCCGCCTGCATCGCCGCCCGATCGGTAAGGCATTTGTCACGGACTCGCACATACGCATCTTCTGGTATCACCTTCCGGGCTACCAGCAGGGTCTGCTCGTCCAGCTCGCCATCCAGCCGCTTCAGCTCTCGCCTCAGCCGCTGCGCCTCCTGCTGCACAAAGTCCCCCGCGCCCGGCTCCACCTTCGCCGCACGCGCCTCCTCCTCGATCATCGGCACCCACTCGGCCAGCACGTCCAGCAGTGCCCGGGTCACCAACGGCCGCTGAACGAACGTATCCCTGCACACCACCACGCCGTCCGCGTCCGCCGTCCTCGCCCCTTGCCGCTGCCGCCAACCGCACTTGAATCCGTCCAGATCGCCACGCCGCGTCACATGCATCACGCCCCCGCACGGCCCATGAACAACGAACCCGGACAGCGAATGCCGGGAGGTACGGGACTTGCGCGGCAAGCGCTGCATCGCCTGCCGGGCATCGACGTACGCATCCCAGGTCTCGGAGTCGATCACCGGCTTCTGGGTGCCGGGAAACAGCATCTTGCGGCGGCAGTGCGAAGGACACCCGCACTCACAACCCGGGTCATGCACGCTGATCTTTCCCGCCCCGAACCCATGGTCGAGCGCTTCGGCCACCTCGTCGGTGTTCCATTGACGGCCGGTCGTCTTGCGGATTCCCCGAGCGTTCAAATTCTGTGTGAGGGCATAGAAATTGCGCTCGGCAAGCCAAAACGCATACATCTCGTTGAGCACTCGCGCTGTACCACCATCAACATCGGGCTCATACCGCTCAGGCCCATCCGCCGGATCGAGCATCGTCCGGTTGTGAAACAGCGGGTGCGGTTGGCGGCCTCGGCGCACATAGCCGAAGTAATCGCCTCCCAGTGGAGGCAGGCCCCGCTTGAGCCGGTTTTGGAACGCCTCCGACCAGCGTTGCCCCACCAGGTCGGAGTAGTAGGCGGCGAACTCGAAGTGGATGCCGCGGGCTAGTCTTCCGGCAGGGGTCCGCGCGTCCACATCCTCTGTGGCGGACAGCAGTTCTCCGTGCGCCCTCTCGATACGTCCCAGATGGGTCGGGTTGCCCTCCCGGTCGCGGCCGAACCGGCTGAACTCCCACACGATGATGGCCCTGGCGACGCGCTGCTCGACGGCCTTCACCGCTATCTGGATGTCGCGCTTGAAGTTGCGGCCGGTCACATCCAGCTCGACGATCCACCCGCCGTCCGGCCACATCCCCTCGGGCACGTAGTAGCCCTTGCGCGCCGCGCAGGCGGTGATGGCGTCCATCTGGATCTCGGGGGAGATCTTCTCTCCCAGCATCATCGAGACGCGGACGTAGCCGATGGCAGGCTTCAGGCCGCCCGGGAGAACG
The DNA here is from genome assembly GCF_003236385.1 of Spongiactinospora gelatinilytica. Taxonomy (GTDB): domain Bacteria; phylum Actinomycetota; class Actinomycetes; order Streptosporangiales; family Streptosporangiaceae; genus Spongiactinospora; species Spongiactinospora gelatinilytica. The sequence goes on along the minus strand of NZ_POUA01000289.1, from coordinate 184 downwards.
GGAAAATAGGCCGCTGACTGCATGGTCCCCTCGTTGGTGATCCTCAGGGGGTTCGCTCTAAGACCCCGGTGATGGTGGTGCCGGGGGGTTCTCCCGGCGGGGCCTGGTGTGCCATGCCCGGTATTAAACCAGCCGCCGCCGACGGCGGGCGGCGGCCGAGCGGATGGGCGGATGGGCGGATGGG
>NZ_POUA01000288.1 GCF_003236385.1 Spongiactinospora gelatinilytica | reverse complement strand
GGCATCCCGATCGCACGACGTACAGGATGGCGTTGACGATCTCCCGGCGCGGGTGCTTTTCCGGGCGTCCGCCGGTGTTCGGCTCGGGCAGCAGCGGCTCGATCAGTTCCCACTGGGCGTCGGTCAGATCGGAGGGGTAGCGATCGGGAGGCATTGAGCCACTTTGGCGGTATCGGCATGTCTCGTCATGCCGCCACGCCGGACATGAACGATCTTCTCAAACACGCTCTAAGCGGTATTGCCTTGCGGGGTTCCACGATCACGCTCGCCCCGCGAGCCGTCGCTCGTCTGCAGCGGGGCTGCCAGCCACCGCTGCACATACAAGACGATCCAGGGCTGATCGGTGTTGGCCCGCACCGCTTTGACGATGAGATCCCACGGAACGCCGTCGAAGAACTTCTGGATGTCCAGATCGATGACCCAGTCATTCGACCAGCAGCGTTCCCGGCACCCGGCCACCGCATCCAGCGCCGACCGGCCCGGCCGATACCCGTAGGAGTCCGGATGGAACATCGGTTCCACCGCCGCCTCCAGCCGGGCGGCCACCACGGTCCGGGCGATCCGGTCCGCGACAGTCGGTATGCCGAGTATCCGGGTGCCGCCGCCATGCGGCTTGGGTATCTGCACCGCCGGCACCGGGGGCGGGAAGTAGCTGCCCGAAGACATACGATTCCAGATCTTGTAGAGATTGTCCTTCAGATCCTGCTCGAAATCCTCGATCGTGCAGCCGTCCACGCCCGGTGCGCCCTTGTTGGCCCGCACCTTCAGATACGCGTCCCACACCTCCTGTTTGGAAATATCGAACGGCTTGCCTGCCGGTCTCTACTCGTCCACGCGATTCCTCCCAGACCTTTTGTCTGGTTGATCTGATGCACGAACCACGGTCGAGCCGGCTCCTTCGCTCCACCCCCACCGCATCAAGCAGGGATCTCACCGCTACTACGGGCCGGTCCGCCTGCGTGTCCCGCGACGGTACACACTCCCTTGCGTTTCAGACGCTTGGCAAACTCCCTGCCGCCCCGCCCCGGGCATCCGGAACGGGACTGTGTCGGGACACGCCCTCCCACGTTCCGCACGAGAGCAGCAGATCAAGCTCGCGCCACCTCTGCGCCGGACACCGCCTGGCCAAGACATCGGGCACCCGCCAGGCTTATCCCGGGCTGGGCTTAAAGGCCCGGTTTCGATGCCACTTCATACCTAACGGCGCTTCCGCGGTACATCCCCTCGCGGGGACTTTCGATGCACCACCTTCTTGATCCCACCTGACGCCTCAACGGGCGCCTTTTCCCTCCACGCTCACCACGACAGTCTTCAGCCAACGCAGCTGAGGGCGGTTTGAAGCCTCCCCCCGACGGGCGGCTCCGAGGGCCAACGCTTCCTTCATCTCTCGTGCAGCACCGCGTGCGATCGTTGCTACCTCACACGATCACCTCACGTTCGTGGCACACCAGCCCCTGGCGTACGCGTTGATCACCACAATCACGTCCGCCGACCCAGGGGCCTTGGATGCTGTTCTATCGTCCCGCCGTCGATTTGTCCTCCCACACCCTCAACCACGTGGCAGGGATCATCTGAAGGCGCCGCAAGGCGATCCGCTCCCCGTGGCGGCGGCTCACCCCGGGCAGACAAGCCCTGCTGGTCCTGGTCTACCTGCGCAAAGGCGAGACCTTCCACATGGCCGGCGCAGGGCTCGGCGTGTCGACGACGACCGCCTGGCGGCATGTCCAGGAGACGGTGAGGCTGCCGTCGGCGCGTTCACCCAAGCTCGGCCGGGCACTGAGCAGGGCCCGCCGCGACAAGGTGCACTACCTGGTCCTGGGCGGCACGCTGATCCGTACCGACCGGATCAAGGCCGACCGGCCCTACTACTCCGGCAAACACCGGGTGCACGCGATGAACGTGCGGGTGATCGCCTCACCCGACGGCACGATCCTGTGGACCTCCGGTGCCCTGCCGGGCAAGACCCATGACCTTTCCGCCGCCCGCATCTGGGGCATCCTGCGCGCGCTGGACCAAGTGGGCATCGTCATTCTGGCGGACAAGGGTTACCAAGGAGCAGGCGGTGTGGTGGTCACGCCGTACCGGGGCAAGGACAAGCCGGAGTCGCAGAAGCAGGCCAACCGGGCACACGCCCGGCTACGCGGCCGGGCGAGCGGGCCAACGCCCAGCTCAAGAGCTGGGCCGTCCTCCGCAAGCTGCGGTGCGGCCCCAGCGAGGCCGGTCATTTGTGCAAGGCCATCGCGGTACTCCAGAACTACGAGACCACCCAAGGATGAAAAAGGTTGACTGATTCGGAGCTATAAGCTCTTGATGGCCCAGATTCGCCGCCTTTCCACGTATGTGGTGGATGACGGGTTGAAGTGGCCGTGGGCGGCATGCGCAGCGCTTCTCTCCAAGCGCAGACGATGATGCGCGGCAGAGCGCCGATCCAGGCCGACATCAAGAGCGAGTCGATCAGCGCCGCCTGGCGAAAGAGTAGCCGCAGCAACGCCGATGGCGAGTGCGTCGAGGTCGCGCGCCTGAGCAACGACCGAATCGCCCTGCGTGACAGCAAGGCCTCCCACGGCCTCGTCCTGATGTTCAGCGGCAACGAGTGGCGAGAATTCACCACAGGCCTGACCCGCGGAGAGTCACCAGCCTTGTAGGCCTGACGCCTGCGCCCCCGCACATTCTGTGGCGGGGGCCGACGCATGTCGAGGTTTCACACATATGACCCCGCACGGTGTACGTTGATCACCACGGCCTCTCTCATAGGGCGTGCTCCTATCCGCCGCTCCATGGCTCTGGCGGACGCCAGATACTGCTTCTGATTGGAATGAACTTGCGAATATTTTTAGCAGTGGTTCCAAAGAATCCGAGCTCCACTGTAATCGGTGCTGGCTCGATTGCCCGTTCAGTGATCAAGGATGTCTTCCCTGTGCCGCCTGAAACGATCACAGCAGATGAGTGCGAGGACGAAGGAGCTACTCTTCTGGCGTGGTCAAACGAGGAATCAGTCGCAGGGCGTCCTCCGCTGATCGCCAGGGGCCATCGTCATGCCATGGGCATCAGCGGCCATCTCACAGCGGACGGGGACGGCGCCAAGCTAGCGGAGAGCGATTCTTTGGGGGAGGCAGCGGCCTCGCTAGGCGGATGCTTCTCCGCCTTCAGGATAGCTCAAAGAGAGATTCAGGCCGTAACGGTCAGTACCCGCGCCTGCCCTGTCTTCTACGCGGAGACCTCGGAGCTGCACATTGTGGGCAACCGAGCATTGCACGTCCATCTCGTCGCGACTGGAGGATCGATCCTCTGGGACGAACCCGCCTTACAGTCGATGATCCGCCAGGGGTACTTTCTCTCTGACGAAACCCCCTATCTCGGGGTGCAGGCCCTGGGGCCGTCTTCATCGATCGTTATCCGCGGCGCGAGCCGGGTCATATCCGCCACGCCCCTTCCACAAGCTCAGCCGGTGCCGAGTTCGTCTCGCGCCAAGCGCGCAGCCATTGCGAACGTTGGCCACGCGCTCATCAACGCCGTCACGCCGCTACGTTCCGCGCCGGAGCCGGTCAATCTGGCCCTGACCGGTGGGCGAGATAGTCGGCTGATGGCGGCACTCCTCCATGCCGCGAAGATCCCTTTCCGTGCGACGACGAATGGCCTCGACGATCACCCTGACGTGGTGATAGCCCGGCAGATCGCTGCGAAGTTACGCATTGAACACACCATCATCCCTCCAGCGCAAACCGCGGCAAAGGATGCCATCGTCATTCCCCACCCTCAGCAACGCACCTATGATGTTCTCAAAACGTGCGAGGGAATGACCTCTGCGTATGAAAGCATCGTTGAATACCTGCCGTACAGCGCAAAGCCCACGATGTCCGGACAGAGTGGGGAAATATTGAGGGGCGGATTTCTTTACAGTCAGAACAATCCTGCCGAAAAAGCCATGCTGCGCCGGATCAAGGACTTTTTTCTCAAGAACGAGAAGCTTTTCACTGCAGAGGCTAACGACCATGCCGAGACTCTTGCGGCACCATGGGAAGCGCGGGCGCAGGAGAATCCATGGGAAGTACTCGATCACCTGTATGTCACTTATCGCGTGGGAAGATGGCATGCCGGCGCGCGGGTAGGCTCGCTACGTCGGGGGAACCCCATTCAACCGTTTCTGGATAATCGCGTTGTGTCGGAGGCTCTCTCCCTGGACCAGCAGTGGCGATACTCGGAGGAGGTCGTCCACGGCCTCATCCGCCAGTTCGCTCCTGCGCTGCGTGCTATGCCCCTTGAAGGTGCCCCATGGCGATTCACCGCTAACCGTCCTCCCTCGATCTGGTCACGGTTGCGATCGGCAGCCAAAGCAGCTTCCACGACAGGCCCGAGCAAAAAGCAGAGCGGTTGGAACTGGCGAACGAGTCCAGGGCCCGTACTGTCACAGATCCTCGGCGAATACGTGATTGACCGGGCGGACGCACTCGCGAACATTGTTCGTCCTGACGAGTTAAAGCGCCTCTTCGAGGGCCCATCAGTCAGTCAGCCTGCGCTGGTGTGGAACCTTTATACGGTCGCTGCCATGTTGACCAACACCTTCCCTGGAGATCCGCCTATCGGGCTCGAACAGGTCCATATATCCATTCCTCGCCCTTAAGATCCTGACGTGGCGGCTTTTCATTCTTGCTTCAGTGGGCGTTTAGTCCTGTCTGTTCCCGAGTTAAGGCGCCGTGCCATGTGAAGGCCGATTCGCCGGTCAGGCGGCGGGTCGTAAGGTCGATCATGGCGATATAGATCATTGCTACGGAGCGGGTGGGCAGGGCCTCGTGGTCGCGGATCAAATGGCAGCGGAGCATGAGTCGGTCGAAAGTGAGCTCGGCCACCCAGCGGCGTGGCAGTGGAGTGAAGCTGCGGATAGCTGCGTCTCGGCGGACGGCTTCGAGGTCGATGCCGAGGGTGGCTCCGCCGTCGATGACGGTGGTCTGGTAGGTCCTATCGGTACAGGCGTGGTTGATCGCCGGGTGGGAAGCGGCGAGCGTGGTCAAGAGACAGCACCGGCAGCGCTGCCGGAGATGCCAGTGGCGGTGCCCAGTACGGCGAGGAGCAGGCCGAGGTGGGGGGCTCGCCCAAGGCCGGGTAGTTAGGGCCTGGCGTTGCGGCGCAAGGGCGTCTCACGGAGTGAACGGGGCGTAAACAAGGAGCGGAGCTCCGGTAGAAGGGCTTTCGACCAAGATCGCTCTTCGTGAGGAGACTCCGCTGTCCGCACAGTCTTCCATCACCCGTCGTGTCACGGTGGCTGAGGCCGTGTTCGCGCCCGGGCATCTCGGGAAGCTGACCGCGCTGGTGCCGTTCGAGCTGGTCGACGCGGTGCTGGACGAGACCCGAAGCGTGCAACGCCGCCTGCGGGACCTGCCCTCACGAGTGGGCGTCTACTTCCTGCCGGCGATGTGCCTGTTCCCGGAGATCGGCTACCGGCTGGTCTGGCAGAAGCTAACGACGCGTACCCCCAGTATCCGGGTGAACGGGTTGATCCCGCCCAGGGTGGGTGCGAGCAGTACCAGGGCGGGCGTGCGGTCGCCGTAGTGCAGTGCCTGCTTCGCCCCGCCACGGACGGCGGTCAGCATGCGCAGCAACAGCGCGGCTCGGCGCTCGGGCATCGGGAGCCGCAGCGCGCTGCCGCCCCGGAACGTCACCGGTTCTGCACCGTTGTCACGCGCCAGTAGCGCGGCGGGCTCCGGCAGCGCCACCTTCAGGCCAGTGCCGTCGATCTCGAACACGCCGACGCGCGGCACGTCGAGCAGCACGTCGCCCGCCAGTTCGGCGGTGTAGAACTCGTGCGCGTGCAGCACCGGGTTCTCCCCGGCGGCGAAACCCCGGCTCATCGTCCCGAAGTCCCGTACCGGCGGGCGCGGCGCGACGGACACGAACGTGCCGGTCGCCAGCACGGTGTCGCGCTGGCAGGTCTTGGTCTTGTCGCCCTTCACCGCGACCATGTAGCCGAACAGGTCGTCGTCGAGGTAGAGGTCGGGACGGCCCTGGGTGTACGCCTGTTGCTTCTGCCCGGTGCCGGACCGCACGACCGGCGAGATCGGCTCGGAGGCCGGAAGCGAATCCCGCAGCCACCGCCGGAACGCCTGCGCCGATACGTAAGGGTGGATGTCACGCCCGACCCGCATCTGCTTGACCTGGGCCAGGTTGTCCTCTCCCCGCCCGTTGTTGGGGGCGCCCGCCACCACGTCCAGGACGACCTTTCCCACCAGGTGGCTCATCGCTGTGACTCCTCGCCCTTCATGTAGTCGGCGTCCTCGGGGTAGTCGGGCACTTCGTCGGCCATCGCCGCCGCGATCCGCTCGCCGTCGGCCGGCTTGAAACCCAGCTCGTGCAACCGCTGGACCACCGACACGAAGAGGAGCTGGCGATGGAACCAGGCGTTTCCACCTCGGGGTCGAACAGCAGGCGGAACTGGTCATCGGTGACCAGCGGACCGCGTGAGTGGCTTTTCGAGTTGAGCAGGGCGTCCAGGTTGCGGCGCATCAGCCAGTGCCGCATTCGTTTGGGCTCCTTGAGCGTGCTGTTCAGCTCGCGCAACGCGCCTGCGGAGTCGGCCTCGGCGAGCCAAGCGGCGACCTGGGTGCCGACGGACCTGATTTCGTCGATTTCGTTTTGGTTCATCCGCATCACCTCGGTCGTGAAGGAGAAGCACGACGTGGCCAGCGCGGACGTTTCGTCGCGGAGGACGCCCCGCTCAAGGCCGCTGATCAGATACCGGGCGCTCGCCCCGACGATCCGGCCCGGCGCGCGGAACGCGTTGCGCGCCAGTCCGACCACGCTAGGCCGGCTGGTAGTCGCGTGAGCGCGTAGCAGCGCGGGAAAGCCGCGTCCGCGCGGTGGGCGGGACGAGCGCCGCAGCCACTCGGCCAGCGGCTGCTCCAGCGACTGGATCTCCAGGGAGTGGCCCCGGTTCTCGTTGCTGAAGACGAGCAGGTCGACCCCTGCGGTCAGCCGGTCGTCGTGGGCCCGTAGCTCCTGCAGCGCGACCACCTCGCGTGCCGGTACCCGACGTGGGTCCGGCTGACCGAGCGCGATCAGTCGCCGGTTCCGCTGCACCTGCCGGGACGACGTCCGGGCCATGAAACGGTCGTCCCAGCTGTGCAGCGCGATCGACTGCCCGCCGGTCAGGCGGCAGCCGTACGGCAGAGCGTGGAAACCGCACACGCACGGCCAGCAGAGGGCCATCCCGGTGTGCCCGCGCGGCGTGCTGTTGCGGTAGAGGTCGCTCTCGGCAAGCGGGACATCGACCTTGCCGTAGAAACCCACGGCCGCGGACCCGCACAGTACACACGCCACCGGTGGCCAGGCGGCGCGGGCCGGGCGGATGCGCCAACGCCGTACGGCGTCGCGGAGGTCGTCGTCGGTGCGCCTGACGTTGCCGGGATGGTTCATCTTCGAGTTCGGGAAGAAGGAATGGCTGGCCTTCAGCCAGAACCCCCGCTCGCTCTTGGTGTTTCGCACGAGCACCGCCGTCGCCGCGTCATCCGCCATATGTCGGACGGCCTTCTCGAACGCGCCCGGGTCGAGTTCCGCCGGCGTGCTCGCTTCACCGAGTACGGCGAGCGCGCACGCCCCGATTCGCTGCAGCGGGTGCGCGGTCGGACGGAACCGGGACTGCTCGCCGTCCGCCTCCTCCGTCACGCCCGGATCCAGCCGAAACCGGCGAGGTTGGCCTGGCCGAGGCCCCAGCTCCAGATGGCCTGGAGGGTCTGCGGCGGCCCGGTCAGCTCCACTTCCAGCGGGGCGCCCGGCTTGGAGCCCGGGCCGACGGAGAACGACCGTTTGGCACCGACCCAGGTGATCGCCGTGAGCGACACCTCGGGATCGAGCCCGAGGGTTTCGGCCTTGCGCCGCAGGTTGTTCTGAAAGAACACCGGGAACTCGAAGTCGGTCGGCAGCAGCCACCCCTGCCGAGTGACCACCCGTCCCGTCGAGTCCCGGCCGCTGCCCTTCATGACGACGGGCGTGACGGCGCGAAACCTGGCACGGCCGTCCTTGAAGGCGGGCGGCTCGACGGTGACCACGTTCAGCACCCGCAACGCGACCCCGCCCCAGTCCAGCAACTCCCGCCGCTTGAACCCCTGCGCCAGAATCGCCACGAGATCGAACATGGGGCTGCCGAACTCGATCTCTCCACGGCCCCCGACGGGATAAGCCTTGCGGCGTCGCTCCGCCTTCGGAAAGATCGGCGCCCCATGCCCGATCGGCACCATCCCGTACGGCGGCGCCCCCTGATCGTGCAGTTGCGTCCCAACGGCCGGAGCCTCGCGCGCGAGCACGTCGTACACCAGCGGCCTCCCAGGAGCGAGCACCTGCCGCCACTCGATCCCAGACGCCGCCGTGGCTACCTCGATCCGAACCCTCATTGCCGTCCCCTCCTCTGTTTCGCCTCTCACTGACTACAGATGGACGGAGGGCGTCCCGGAGGCTCCCCGTGCCTCTGGAGGCGTACATCTAATCAAATTTGTGCCGAGAGTGATCAAGAAATCACTTATTGAATGCATGAGCGGCAAAGGCCTGATAGGTGCGATGAGAAAGACCAGCGGAGATGGCCCAGCCCTCCCCGCCGCACCCTATTGCGACCCCTCTCAGGGGCGATGGGGACCCGAGTACTACGAGGCCGAGGGTCTTCCCGATCTGGCGTTACGACCCACTCAGGGGCGATGGGGACTGAGGGACGGTCTCGTCTGATCCCCGGTCGATGACCTGTTGCGACCCCTCCCAGGGCGATGAAGACGCGGAAGCGGACGCCGAAACACCAGCGGACGCGTTGTTGCGACCCCTCTCAGGGGCGATGGGGACATGAAGCTCGGCGACACCTACACCATCAGCATGGGCCAGTTGCGACTCCTCTCAGGGGCGATGGGGACCACGCACGAAACCAACTGCCGCGCCGGCGAAGTCGGGTTGCGACCCCTCTCAGGGGCGATGGGGACGGCCGAGGGCTCGACGACGAGCCGCAGCTCCGCGACCTCATGTTGCGACCCCTCTCAGGGGCGATGGGGACCCCAATGTAAAGACGCAGGTCAGTGCCATCATGGGTGAGGTCAGAACGGCAACTTTTGCAGTGAACCTCCGGTTGTGCAGAAACCCTCGGAGGTCTGCTGCAAAACATGATCATTCCAGCCTGTCCCTAGGTCTCAATTTCAGGTCGCGGGGCCTCGTGGTGTCAAGTGAACTTCGACATTCGCTTCCAGGCATGTGCCGGGTGCACCAGTAGCGGCAGTGCGGGAATGGGTCCCACCCGCCTCGAAGCGCGTCTCAGGAATGATTGCGCAGTTCGCGATACCGGGGGTGCTGCTACCTGCCGGTATCGTGACGGAGGTTGTGGGCGCGCCGTGCTCGCTGTGGTCGCTAGTCCGGAGCGGCCTGGGGCGGAGACGAGGCTGATGAGCCGCTGTCACCTCCTGATTGAGGGGGTTGCCCCCCTTCGCCGGATTTCATCGGAGGGCCGATGAACGCGGCTGACGCCCCCAGGTCGTGCCACGCCGTCAGATGTGGCCGCAGTACCCGGCCGGGTTCACCACCGCGTTCGGCGCGCACGGCATCGCCGCGAACCTCGGCGGGTTCTCCGACGACGCGGTTGTCTCGCTGATGGTGCTCGGCGGTCTGCTGGCCCTGTACGACGGGGCGGAGGTGCTGCTCAAGCCGTTGTTCGGCACGCTGGCCGACCGGATCGGGGCGCGTCCGATGCTGCTCGGCGGGCTGGGCACCGTCGCCACCGGGGCGGCGGTGTCGGTGCTGGCCGCGTGCGCTGCGCTGGTGCAGCCGAGGGCCGGGTGCGGGCGCATCACGGCCGTGGCGGCATCACCGCCGGGCTGATGCTGACGGCCGCCGGCCTGGCCTGGGACGTCCTGCCGGGCCTACCGGGTCTGCTGCTGAGCGCGGCCCTGATCGGCGCGGGCACCGGCGTGATCACCCCGCTGGGCTTCGCCGCCCTCGCCGCGTCCACCCCGGCCGCACGCCTCGGGCAGACCATGGGCGCCGCCGAGCCACCCCTTGATCACGTCGGGGACCGTCCCGGAGGCCTTCTCCTGGCCGCCGCCATTGCCACCGTCGCGGGCCTCGCCTACGGCTACGCCGCCCACTCGCCCTGCTCCTCGCCGCCGCCCCACTCCTCGTGATCGCGATCCGCCGCCGCCCCCGATCCGCTGAAGCACCCGTCGCGTCCGTCGTCCATCTGTAGTGGGTGAAGGCGGAAAACCGACGGAAGGGCGG
>NZ_POUA01000287.1 GCF_003236385.1 Spongiactinospora gelatinilytica | reverse complement strand
ACAGACATCGGTCCCTGTACCGGTCCCCATGCCGCTCACGCCCCGCCGTACCCCAGCGGCTCCGACGCGGCCCACCTCAGCGCGTCCCAGACCAATCCACGCACCGATTCCCGCAGCGCGCCCGGGCCAGGGGCGTCCGCCAACGACTGAGTCCCACCGACCGCGACAGAGTCCCGCCGCCACCAAAGGGGCTGCTGCCTAAGCGATCGAGGCTGTCGGTCCCAAGGACGTTCGCGGGGCACCCCCGGGACGGACACCGAAGGCGGGGGAGTGCCGATGTGTCGACCCAACTCGATCAGCCGGGCAGCAGCACGGCCGACAAGAGTCTCAGCGGCGGACCCCACGTCCACGGCTCCGCTCCCGGTGGAAACTCCCAACGAGCGCATGAGGGGCGGCCCAAGACCCACAGGCCCAGGCCCGCGGCTACACCGTCATCTGCGAAGAGCCCTATTGGTCGCCGTCGCACCGTAGAGCGTTCGGCAAATGCGTCGAAAGGCGAACGCCTGCCGGCGTTCGCCTTATTAATTCGGCGCGTTCCGGTATTGGATGTTCTATCGCGGGCTGTGATTAAGTCGCCCGCGGGCCGGAAAACTCACCCGGGCGGGAAGACGCCGTTCTTGGCGACCGGGACCGCGAGTTGGCTGCGGCCGAGGAGGGTGGCGCGCTCGGCGGGGAGGCCGCGGAGGACCGGGTTGATGTGTTGCAGGGTCAGCGGCACGTTCTGGATGGCGGTGCCGGAGACGATGTCGTACTTCTCCAGGTCGATCCACCGGATGACTTCCAGGAGCTCCTTCGGGATCTCGTCGCCCCTCTTCTGGACGGGCACGCAGAGCTGGCGCGCCTCGGTGACGCGGGTGTCACGCGGCCGGATCGCGCGGGCGACGATGGGGTTGAGCTGGGTGAGGTTGAGCGCCCGGTTCATCGGCGTGTTGGGGGTGATCGCGTAGCAGGCGAGGTCGATGTGCGAGATGAACTCCAGCGCCTCCTTGGTGGGCGGCGTGGCGTTGTTCTTCAGCACGGGCACGCACAGTTGTTGCAGGCCGGTGACGTTCACCTGCTGGCGCGGCAGGTCGGCGAGCACCGGGTTGAGCTGGCTCAGCACGAGCGACCTGTTGATCGCGGCCCCGGTGGTCCGGTAGCAGGCGAGGTCGGTGAAGCTGATGTAGTCGAGGACCGTCTTCGGCGGGACGACGCGGTTCTTGGCGACCGGGGTGCACAGTTGCTCACGCGGGCCGAGGGTGACGGTCTCGGCCGGCAGGCCGCTGAGCACGGGGTTGAGATGCTGGATGGTGAGCCTCGTGGCGGGCGGCTGGTAGGGGTCGGTGGCGAAGCATTCCAGGTCCAGGTAGGAGACGTACTCCTTGGGCGAGGGAACGGCCGCGGCGCCGGCGGGCGGGGTCACCAGGAATAGCACGGCCAGTAATGCCACGGCGGCGGACGCGAGGCGGTGGATCGTCGATAATCCACGTCTGCGGATTGCGGTGACGGATCGGTCCACGAAGGGCTCCAAACGTGGGGGCGCGAGGTGTTCTGCTCACCGAGTGTGTTCCTCCTTGGCCGTTCTGACAATATCGGTGTCCGCTTTTTGTCGCGCATATTTCCAGCGTTTGAACGACCCTGGTCCCACCGCAGGGTGTAGGTAATTCAAAGTCAGCGCCGCCGGGCGAGGTCGCGGGCGACGCGTTCGATCAAGGGCTTGATGCGGCGGAGGATGCGGCGGCGCAGGACCGGTTCGGTACGGCTGCGGATCACGCCGGGCACGGCCACGATGCGCTGGATCACCTCTTCGAGGTTTTCCGGCCCGGTGGACACCACCTGGCAGAGCAGGTCGCTGTCCCCGGCGATCGAGTCGGCCTCGATGACCTCGGGGATGGCGGCCAGGTGCTCGGTGACCTGGTCGAGCACCCCCTGGGAGAGGTTCAGCCGCACGTACGCGAACCCGGTGAAGCCCATCGCCGCCGGGGAGAGCGTCGGCGCGTAGCCCGCGATCACGCCGATACGGGCCATCTTGTCCAGCCGGGCCTGCACGGTGCCCCTGGCCACGCCGAGCAGGCGGGCGTACTCCCGCACCCCGGCGCGGGGCCGGTCGATGGCGAGGTTCAAGATCGACAGGTCCAGCTCGTCGAGGGCGTCAGGCATGGCCAGTTGCCCGGTCGCGGCGGGACGGACGGCAGTGAAATCGAGCCATTGGCCCACCTTATCGGCTAACTCTTGCGCCATAGGCCGCCGAACGCCCTAAATGGGTACACAGTCGGCATACGAAAGCGGGCCGAAATGGCGATTTCCAGCGACCGATATGTCGCCACAGTGGGCCGGGTCCAACTGACCGGCATCCAGGCGCTCGCGCGCCTGCCCATCGACCAGCACCGCCGCGACACCGCGGCGGGTCTGCGGGTCGGCACGTTCGTGTCCGGTTACGAGGGTTCGCCGCTGGCCGGGTACGACCTCGAACTCGGCCGCATGCGCGAACTCCTGGCCACCGCCGACGTCACCTTCGTCCCCGGGCTCAACGAGGAGTCCGCGGCCACGGCGGTGCAGGGCAGCCAGCTCGCCGGCACGTTCCAGGACAGCACCCGGGACGGCGTGCTCGGCATCTGGTACGGCAAGGCGCCCGGCCTGGACCGCGCCACGGACGCGCTGCGGCACGGCAACCTGATGGGCGCGCACCCGAACGGCGGCGTGGTGCTGCTGGTCGGGGACGACCCCGGCGCCAAGTCCTCCAGCGTCCCCTGCTCGTCGGACTTCTCCTTCGCCGACCTGGCGACGCCCTTCCTCTACCCGGCCGACAGCGGCGAAATCCTGGACCTCGGCCTGCACGCCGTCGAGCTGTCCCGCGCCTCCGGCCTGTGGACCGGGCTGAAGATCGTGACCGCGGTGGCCGACGGCTCCTCCACGGTCGATCTGGCCGCCGACCGGCCGCTCCCGCTGCTGCCCGACGGCGCGAAGAAGCACGTCCCCACCGCCCGCCTGCTCCAGCCGATGCTCGGCCCGCTCGAACGCGACCTGGTGACCAACCGGCTCCGCATCGCGCGCGAGTACGCGCGGCTCAACGGCCTGAACCGGATCGTCGGCCGGGGCCGCGCCGACCGGCTCGGCATCGTCGCCGCCGGGCGCACCTGGCTCAGCCTGCTCTCCGCGCTGGAACGGCTGGGCATCGCCGAATCGGAGCTGGCGGAGTCGCCGCTGCGGCTGCTCAAGGTCGGCATGCCGTTCCCGCTGGAGGAGACGGTGGTCCGCGAGTTCGCCGAGGGCCTGGAGGAGATCCTGGTCATCGAGGAGAAGCGGTCGTTCCTGGAGAGCGCCGTCCGCGACATCCTGTACGGCACCCCCGCCGCGCCCGTGCTCACCGGCAAGTCCGAGCCGGGCGGCGCGGAGCTGATCCCGGCGTACGGCGAGCTGGACGTGGACGCGATCACCCCGAAGCTGCGCCACCGCCTGACCGCTCATGGCATCCCCACCAAAGACCTTCGATCCCGCCGGATCGAGCTGCCGCTGGTCCCGCGCACGCCGTACTTCTGCTCCGGCTGCCCGCACAACACCTCCACCAAGCCGCTGGAGGGCTCCCTGGTCGGCGGCGGCATCGGCTGCCACGCGATGGTGCTGCTGATGGACGAGGCCCAGGTGGGCACGGTCACCGGCCTGTCCCAGATGGGCGGCGAAGGGCTCCAGTGGATCGGGATGGCCCCGTTCCTCGACCGGAACCACTACGTGCAGAACCTCGGCGACGGCACGTTCGACCACTCCGGCTCGCTCGCCGTAAGGGCCGCGGTCGCCGCCGGCGTCAACATCACCTACAAGCTGCTCTACAACTCGGCCGTGGCCATGACCGGCGGCCAGCAGGCGACCGGCGGCATGGGCGTGCCGCAGATCGTGGACATCCTGCTCGCCGAGGGCGTGGCCAAGGTGATCGTGACCACCGAGGACCAGGCCAGGTACCGAGGCGTCCGGCTGCCCCGGGGCGTCGCCGTCTGGGACCGCTCCCGGATCGCCCAGGCGCAGGAGGTGCTGGCCGCCACCCCCGGCGTGACCGTGTTGCTGCACGACCAGGAGTGCGCCACCGAGCAGCGGCGCAGGCGTAAGCGCGACAGGACGCCCAGGCCGGAGACCCGGATCTTCATCAACGAGCGGGTGTGCGAGGGCTGCGGCGACTGCGGCCGTAAGTCCAACTGCCTGTCGGTCCAGCCGGTGGAGACCGAGTTCGGCCGCAAGACGGCCGTCCACCAGGGTTCGTGCAACCTCGACCACAGTTGCCTGAACGGCGACTGCCCGGCGTTCATGTCCGTGCGGGTCCCGGCGGGCACCCGGCCGAAGGGCCGGCCCGAGGCTCCGGACACCGCAGACCTTCCGGACCCGGAGAGCGTGGTGTCCGGCGCGGAGTTCGGCGTGCGACTGACCGGCATCGGCGGCACGGGCGTGGTCACCGCCTCCCAGATCCTGGCGACGGCCGGGCTCATCGCCGGTTGGGACGTACGTTCCCTGGACCAGACCGGCCTGGCGCAGAAGGGCGGCGCGGTCGTCTCCGACGTCCGCCTCCGCCGCGAGGGCGGCGGGTCCAACAAGCCGGCCGCCGGGGAGTGCGATCTCTACCTGGGCTGCGACCTGCTGGTGGCGGCCGACCCCCGCAACCTCGCCGTGGCCTCCCCCGACCGGACGTTCGCGGTGGTATCGACCTCGCGGGTGCCCACCGGCCGCATGGTCAGCGATCCCACCGCCACCTTCCCCTCGGTACCGGACACCACGGCCGCCGTCATGGACCAGGTGCGCGCGGGACACGCGCTCGACGCCCGGGAGCTGTCCACGCGCCTCTTCGGCGACGACCAGTACGCGAACCTGCTGATGATCGGCGTGGCCTTCCAGGCGGGCGCGCTGCCGCTGCCCGCCACCGCGATCGAGGACGCCATCACCGCCAACGGGGTGGCCGTGGCGGTGAACCTGCGGGCGTTCCGCGCCGGACGGCGGTACGTCGCGGACCCGGCCGCGTTCACGGCCGAGGACACGGAAGAAGCGCCCGGACTCGACCGCGTGCTGCGCATCCGCGTCGCCGAGCTGACCGCCTACCAGAACGCGGCCTACGCCTCCCGGTACCTGGCCGCCGTCGAGGCCGTCCGCCGCCGCGAGGCCGCCGTGTCCCCCGGATCGACGGTGCTCACCGAGGCCGTGGCGCGCAACCTGCACAAGCTGATGGCCTACAAGGACGAGTACGAGGTCGCCAGGCTCTGTCTCGACCCCACGGTCTCCGCCCAGGTCACCGAGCTGTTCGGTACCGAGGCCCGGGCCTCCTGGCACCTGCACCCGCCGCTGCTGCGCGGCATGGGCATGTCCCGCAAGCTGAGGCTGGGCGGCTGGTTCCGGCCCGGCTTCCACGCGCTTTACGCGATGCGCAGGCTCCGGGGCACCGCGCTCGACCCGTTCGGCAGGGCGAAGGTCCGGGTCGTCGAACGCGAGCTGGTCCGCGAGTACCTGGACCTGCTCGACGTGCTCACCGACCGCCTCGACGAGCGGACGTTCGACGTCGCCGTGGAGATCGCGGGGCTGCCGGACATGGTCCGCGGCTACGAGGACGTGAAGCTGGGCAACGTCGAGCGCTACCGCGAACGGCTGGCCGCCCTGCGCGCGGACCTGACCCCGCGAGCCGCGATCACCGGATAACACCCCGCCTTACGGCGCTCCTCCTGCGGGCACGGCAGCAAGCAAGGCTTGGCTAAAATCGCCGTCGGCGGGTGAGCGGCCAGGCCAGGTACGCCCCGCCGGTCAGCCCCCTGGCCAGCCCCGCGGGCACCTCGATCGACGGCACCGCCCACTGCGCCGCCACGTCGGCCCCTTGGAGCAGCAGCGCGCCGGTCGCCGCGCCGTTGCCGACGCCCACGATGTCGGGGCTGCCGAGCGGGTTGCGGGTCACCGACTGGAAGAGCGCCCCGGAGACGCCGAGGGCGGCGCCGACGAGCAGGCCGTCCAGTCCGCGCGGGACCCGTAGTTCCATGATGATGAAGCGCTGACCGGCGTCGCCGCCGCCCGCGAGGACGCGTACCACGTCGGCGAGTAGCATCGCGAGGTCGCCCGTGGCGCAGCCGATGGCGAACGTGAGCGCCGAGGCCGCGGCCAGGGCCAAGGCCAGGCCGACGGCGCCGGTGGTGGTGGCGGTGGCCGGGAGAGGGGCATGGGGACAGCGGCGGATCGCGCTGATCGCGGGTGCGGGCGCACTGGTCTCGCTGTTCCTGATGATCAGGCTGGGCGCGGCCGTGGACACTTGCTGCCGAACGTCTTCGACCGCTTCACCAAGGGCGACGCCGCCCGTACCCGGACCGAAGGCAGCGGCCTCGGCCTCGCCATCGCCGCCGAGAACGCCCGCCCGCACGGCGGCACCCTCACCGCCGCCAACGCCGCGCCCGGCGGGGCGATATTCACACTCGTCCTGCCCGGAGCCGGTGATTGAGCAGGCAATAAAGCGTTGACAATGGCACGCCCGAAAAACGGCGGTGCCAATTATCCGATAACGGCCATCGGGCCGGAAACCGGCGAGTCGGGACCGGTGGGCCGAAAGCACAGTTGAGAGCACTATCGGGATGGCAGTAATGCCGTCCGAATTTCGGCTTATGGGCACATTGTGAAGATACGACGCCACAACGTATTATCGCGCCGAACCGGCTGTCGCGCTCCGCGGCGCATGACTCGCATGCTTCATTTCCGTCCGGGCATGGCGATGGCCGGTTCTTGGCGCTTCAGATCGGCACGACGCCCAGTACCACCGACCGTGGTGTTCCGCATGGCCGCCGTCGGGTTTGGGTGTGTTCGCTCTCCGAAAAGACAGGAGCCGGTCGGCTCCCGCCCGAGAGGACACCGAGGACCATGTCTGATTCGCTCTCCTACCGTAGTGCGTTCGGTAACTGGGAACAGCGCGCGAGTGTGCGCACCGGCCCGCGACGCACGATCGACTCGAACGAAAAGGTGATCTACTTTCCGCCGGAGCTGGTGCCCATCAGCAGTCATCCGCTCGTGACGGCCCGCCAGGACGGTACCGAGACCCGCCTGCTCACTCGCCGGCTGTATCAGTACCTCCACTTCACCAGCGAGCTGGAGGCCCTCGCGGTGATGCCCGTGGCCCAGCTCATCTCCCGGGGAGTGGCGGGCATCGACCTGCCCGCCAACATGCGCGAGGACGCCTTCAAGATCGTCACCGACGAGGCCTGGCACGCCCAGTTCTCCTACGACCTGCTCCGCCAGGTCGAGTCCCAGAGCGGCATCGCGGCCGGGGAGATCGGGGACCCGAGCTTCCTGTCCCGGCTCAGCAAGATCGGGCAGCGCATGGACCCGAGCCTGCGCGGGTTACAGGACCTGCTGTTCTGCGTGGTCAGCGAGACGTTGATCTCGGCGATCCTGACCAACCTGCCGCAGGACGACCGGCTCCCGGACGGTGTGCGGGAGCTGGTCCAGGACCATGCGCTGGACGAGGGCAAGCACCACGCCTACTTCCGGGACTTCCTCAAGTACTTCTGGCACGCCCTTAGCAAGAGTGAGCGGCGTGCGGTCGGCCCGTACGTGCCCGAGTTGGTGTACGCCTTCCTGGAGCCCGACTATGCAATGTTCGAGCAAGGCTTGCTGGCCGAAGGCTTCACGCCCGAGGAGGCCCGGCAGATCGTCACCGAGTCGTATCCTCGGGCGACGGTCCGCGCCGACGTCGCGCAGGCGGGCAAGCCGGTGACCCGGTACCTCACCGAACTCGGCGCGATGGACGACGGCCGGACCCACGCCACGTTCACCGAGCACAAGCTGCTCATGGGCTGACCGGACCCGCATGACCGATCCGTGCCCGCCCGCCGCCCCCGGACCCTGGTGGCGGGCGGGCCGGTTCCCGCTCTTCGCCGCGGCGCGCGGCCTGTCGGTGACCGGTGACCTGGCCGCGCTCTCGGCGCTCACCGTACACGTCTTCCAGGACACCGCCTCCGGGGCGGCGGTCAGCGGGCTGTTCGCGGTACGGGTGCTGCCCCGCCTGTTCGGCGCACTGGCCGGGGGGCTCAGCGACCGGGTGGACCCGCGGCGGCTGCTCGTCTTCTGCGATCTCATCTCCTGCGCGGTGTTCGTGCTCATCGCCTGCACCCGGCCGGGGTACGCGATGATCCTCGGCCTGGTGCTGGTCGCCGAGTCGGCCGCGACCGTGACCGCGCCCGCCGCCCAGGCCCTGGTGGCGCGGACCATCCCGGCGCACGCGCTGAGCAGGGCCAACGGACTGCTGATGGCGGTCACCGCGATCGGGTTCGCCTCGGGGGCGGCGATCGGCGGCCTCGCCGCGACCACGCTGGGATACCAGTACGCCCTGCTGGTCAACGCCGCCTCGTTCGTGCTGTCGGCCGCCCTGGTGGCCGCGCTGCCCCGGGTGCCCGCCGTGCGGGAGGACGACGACCGCGGTTTCCTGGCGGCGACCCGGGCCGGACTGGGCCGGCTGCGCCGCGACCGGCAGGCCGCCGCCGTGGCCGTGGCCACGATCGGCGTCACGTTCGCCGCCGCCATCGACCGGCCCGCGCTGGTCGTGCTCACCCAGCGCGATCTCGCCGGCGGCTCCGGCCTGGCGTACGGCCTGGCGCTCGGCGGCATCAGCCTCGGCGCGCTGGTCGCCACGCTGCTGATGGGACGGCTGCGGGCGCTGACCCCCTCGGCCGCCGCGCTGGTGGCGGGCATCGCCGTGGAGGCCGCGGGCCATCTCGGCATGGGCCTGGCCCCTACAGTCGCCGCGGTCGTGATCGGCGCGGCCGTCGCCGGGTTCGGGGACGGCATGGAGGGCGTCACCGCGATCACGTTGCTTCAGCGGGCCGGGGGGAGTTCGGTCGGGCTGGTGATGGGGGCCGTGCTGAGCGGTTCGTACCTGGCGGACGCGACCGGCTCGCTGCTCGGCGGCCTCGTCGTGGGCGCGGCCGGGCCGCGCTTGACCTTCGGCCTGTCGGCCGCCCTGATGATCGCCTGCGCGGCGGTGCCCTGGTACGCCGCCCGGAATGCCCGGCGTTCCGCGCCTTTGTGAGGCGGCCATACGCCAAGGAATGGCAAAGCCGCCGCCATGCAGGCGGTGGCCTGGTAATCCTTGCGCGAAGCGTTGCGCCGATCACCGCGGGGGGCCAGGTTGAGCGACACGGCATCCGATGCGCCCGCCCCTCCGGCCGATGCGAGCGGCCGGCGGTGGCCGCGCCGCTGGCGCGTCCTGCTGGGCGTGACGGCCGCCGTGGCCGTGGTCGCCGCCGGGGCCGCGGTGGTCGCGTACGGCGGGGGCGGCTCCGCCGTGACGTGTCACGTCAACGACGGGCGGCTGACCGGCACGGTGATCGAGGGCACCCCGGGCGACGACGACATCATGTGCGAACCGATCCCGCCCGGCGGCGTCGTCAACGGCCTGGCCGGCGACGACGTCATCACCATCCTGCCGGTCGCCGACAAGGCCGGTAACGAGGGCACCATGTACGGCGGCGACGGCCACGACACCATCATCGTGCGCGGCGGTCACTCCACGGCCGGCAGCGGCCGGGGCAGCGGCGGCAACGACGGCCGGATCGACGGCGGTCCCGGCGACGACATCATCACCGTCACCGGGGGTGAGGGCGGCATAGGGGGCATCGGCGACGCGGGCCGGGGCGGCGACGGCAACGAAGGGGCGATCGAGGGCGGTGACGGCAAGGACACCGTCACCATCTCCGGCGGGCAGGGCGGCCAGGGCATCGATACGCTGACCAGCCACGGTGACCCGGACGGCGGTACCGGCGGCACCGGCAACGCGGGCAGCGTCCGCTGCGCCGGGACCATCACCGTGCGCGGCGGCCGGGGCGGCGACGGAACGGCCATGGACGCGGAGGACGCCAACGGAGACGGCGACGGCGACGACGGCGACGGGGGGCCGGGCGGCATCGGCAACGCGGGCGACATCCAGACCCCGGCACGGCCCGGCGTCACCAGCAAGGTGACCCTCCTCGGCGGGCACGGCGGTGCCGGCCAGGCGGACGGCGCGGGCGGCACCGGCGGCGTCGCCAACGACCACCCGCTCACCGTGACGGCCCCCCTGACCATGATCGGCGGCAACGGCGGCGCCACCGACCCCCGCGGCAACGGCCCCGGCGGCACCGGCGGCCCGGGCAACACCGCGGCACTGCACTTCGTCGGCCCGGACGACACCAAGGCCGACGAAGCCGCAGCCAGCTCGAACCTAGGCGCGGGCGGTACCAAGAAGGGGGTGGCCGCTGGTGGGGCGACGGTCGCGTACGGGGGCCATGG
>NZ_POUA01000286.1 GCF_003236385.1 Spongiactinospora gelatinilytica | reverse complement strand
GGTCTAGGGTGGGCGTGACGGCAGGAGGTGCGGGATGGAGATCGACCTCAACGCCGACCTCGGCGAGGGGTTCGGCATCTGGCGGCTCGGCGACGACGACGCGCTGCTCGACATCGTCACCAGCGCCAACATCGCCTGCGGGTTCCATGCGGGCGATCCGCTGACGATCCGCCGCACCTGTGCCGCCGCCGTCGACCGCGGTGTGATCATCGGCGCCCAGGTCTCCTACCGCGACCTGGCGGGGTTCGGGCGGCGGGCGATGGACGTCGATCCGGAGGAGCTGTCGGCCGAGGTGCTGTACCAGATCGCCGCGCTCGACGGGGTCGCGCGCGCGATGGGCGGCCGGGTGGCCTACGTCAAGCCGCACGGGGCGCTCTACAACCGGGTGGTGCGCGACGCCGTGCAGGCCGATGCGGTGGTCAGCGCGGTCGCCGCCTTCTCCCCCGCGCTGCCGCTGCTCACCCTGCCGGTCTCGGTGCTGCGCGAGGTGGCCGCCGAGCGGGGCGTGCCGACCGTGGCCGAGGCGTTCGCCGACCGCGCCTACACCGCCGACGGGCGTCTCGTCCCGCGGCGCGAGCCCGGCGCGGTGCTGCACGACGTCGGCGAGGTGGCGGCCCGCGCCGCCCGGATGGCCGCCGGGGGCACGGTCACCGCCGCCGACGGCACCGAGGTGAAGGTCGCGGCCCGATCGCTGTGCGTACACGGCGACACCCCGGGGGCGGTCGCCATGGCCCGCGCCGTCCGGAACGCGCTCACCGCGGCCGGTCTGTCCGTGCGGCCCTTCGCGTGACCGGCGGCCAGGCGCCCGCGATCCGGCGGGCGGGCGAGCACGGCCTGCTCGTCGAGACCGGCGAGCTGGCGATCTCCCACCGCCTGGACGCGCTGCTGCGCGCCGAACGCCCGCCCGGCGTCGTGGAGATCGTGCCCGGCCCGGCGACCGTACTGGTCGTCGCCCCCGGCGTCGATCTCGCGCGGCTGCGCGCCCGCCTTTCCGATCTCGCCCGTACGGCGGGCGAGGCGCCCCCCGCGCGCCCGTCCGGCACCGACACCGTCGTCATCCCCGTCGTCTACGACGGAGCCGACCTCCCCGGCGTCGCCGAGCTGACCGGCCTTTCCGTCCGGGATGTCATCGCCCGGCACACCGGCACCGAGCTGGTCGCCGGCTGGCTCGGCTTCGCCCCCGGGTTCGCCTACCTGACCGGCCTGGACCCCGAGCTGCACGTACCCCGCCTGGCCACCCCGCGCACCTCGGTGCCCGCCGGGGCGGTCGCCATCGCCGGGCCCTACTCGGCCGTCTACCCGTCCGCCTCGCCGGGCGGCTGGCGGCTGATCGGGCACACCACCCTGCGCACCTGGGACGTGCGCGCCGATCCGCCGTCGATCCTGCGCCCCGGCACGCGGGTGCGGTTCCAGGCGGCGGGCCCGTGATCGACGTCCTCGCGCCCGGGCCCTACGCCACCATCCAGGACCTGGGCAGGCCCGGCTACGCGCATCTGGGCGTGCCCCGCTCGGGGGCGGCCGACGAGCGCGCGCTGACGCTGGCCAACCGCCTGGTCGGCAACCCCGAGGGGCACGCGGGCATCGAGCTGACCTTCGGCGGGGCCCGGCTGCGCTTCGCGGATCCGGCCTGGATCGCCGTCACCGGCGCGCCCTGCCCGCTGTACCTCGCCGGGCGGGTGGCGGAGATGTACGCCCCGGTCTGGGTTCCGGCTGGGGCGGAGCTGGTGGTCGGGGCTCCCGCGGCGGGGCTGCGCACCTATCTGGCGGTGCGGGGCGGCGTCGAGGTCGAGGCGGTGCTCGGCAGCCGTTCGCACGATTCGCTGTCCGGGCTCGGCCCGCCGCCGCTGCGTCCCGGCGACCGGTTGCCGGTGGGCGTGGCGGGCGACCGGCCGATCACGGTCGATGCCGTGCCCGGCCCGGCGTTCCCGGCGGCTCCGGTGCTCGGCGTGCTGCCGGGGCCGCGCGAGGACTGGTTCACCGAGGAGGCGCTGCGCGCCTTCTACGGCACGCCGTACGAGATCACGCCGGAGAGCAACCGTGTGGGCGTACGGCTGCGCGGCGCGGCGCTGCACCGGGCCCGCGAGGGCGAGATCCCCAGCGAGGGCATGGTCACCGGCGCCGTCCAGGTGCCACCGGACGGGCGGCCCATCGTCTTCCTGCCCGACCATCCGCCCACCGGCGGCTATCCGGTGATCGGCGTGCTGACCTCCCGCGCCCTGGCGGTCATCGCGCAGCTCCGCCCCGGTGACCAGGTCCGTTTCCGCCCCGGTGGGCCGGGCGCGCGGTGAGTCCACTTCGTCGTGCCGGTGTGCCGCCAGGGGGCGGGCGGTACTGCTTCATCGCGGGTGCGTGGCGGACGCCCCGTCCAGGACCTTGATGATCTGGTGGGCGGCCCGGCCGAGTTCTTCGCGGACCTGGAGGGCGTCGATCTCTCCTGTCTCGGAACTCACGTCGCCTCGCCCGACCGGCACCCGGACGCAGGCCTCGTCCACGACCGCCGCCCCGGTGTAGCCCAGGACGACGCGCAGCGCGCGATGGGCGCCCTGCGCACCGGTGGTGGACGACGAGATGTTGATCCAGCCTGCGGGCTTGCCGACGATCTCGACCCCGCCGACGGTCCAATCCAGCAGGTTCTTCATCGAACCGGGCAGATCTCCCGCGTACTCCGGCGTGCAGAACAGCAGCGCGTCGGCCTCGGCGATCAACGCACGGAGGCGGACGACCTCGGCGGGAAGGGGGTCGACGTCGTCATCCGGGTTGAAGTGGGGAAGCTTCGTCAGGTCGAGATAGGCCAGGCAGCGAACCGCGGTACCGAGGAGTTCGGGCACCGCCCGCACCACGGCGGTGTTGGTGGATCCTGCCCGTGTGCTGCCGCTGATCAAAAGGAGATTCATGGCGCGGCCTCTCAGGTCAGCGAGCGGGGCGGTGCTCGACGGCGAGTTCGGCTGCTCACGCTAGAACCTTGACACCGGTGTCAAGGCAAATCCGGCATGAGCCAGGCGCAGGGCCGAACGGCGGCACCCGCGCCCGCATCCCCGCGTACCGCCGGGCGCGCCATGCAGGCGGTTTCACGCGCCCCTGGTCACTCGTCGTACGCATGCGCCTTCAGCACGACCGCCGCGTTGAAACCCCCCGCTCCCCTGGCCGCCACCAGGACCGTGCCGAGCGAGCCGTCCCGGGCCTCGGTCACCAGGTCCAGGCCGTGCCGCCGGGCCGCCTCGCCGGCATCGACGTTGACGGTGGGCGGCAGCACGCCGTGCGAGATCGCCAGCGCGGCCCAGGCCAGGTCCAGTGGCGCGCCCCCCGAGCACAGCCGCCCGGTCATCGTCTTGGGAACGGTCACCGGCACCCGCCGGTCGCCGAACACCTCCCGCAGCGCCCGCGCCTCCAAATCGTCGGCGAAGACGTCGCCGGCCCCGTCGGCGAAGACGGCGTCCACGTCGTCGGGCGTGCAGCCGGAGCGGGCGATCGCCTCGCGCATCGCCCTGGCGTACTGGTGCGACTGCGCGGGCGGGCGGGTCGCGTCGGTCGCGTCGTGGGTCGCGGCCGACCCCGACACCTCGGCGTAGACGGTCGCGCCGCGCAGGTGCGCGCGCCGCCACTCCTCCACCACCAGCATCGCGCCGCCCTCACCCGGGACGTGCCCGGCCGCGTCCGGGGCGAACGGCCGGTAGGCCGTGGCCGGGTCGGGGTCGCGGCTCAGCGTCTGCTGCCCCGCCTGGCACGCCATCGCGTAGGGCGACAGCGGCGCCTCGGTGCCGCCGGTCACCACCACGCCGGTGCCCCTGGCGATCAGCCGCCGGGCCTGGGCCAGCGCGTCCACGCCGCCCGCCGCATCGGCGACCAGGACCCCACAGGCCCCCTTGAGCTGGTGCTTGATCGAGATCTGGCCGCTGCTGGCCGCGTAGAACCAGCCGATCGACTGGTAGGCGCTCACCGAGCGCGGGCCCTCGTTGTAGAGGGCCTGGATCTCCCGCTGCCCGAAGGCGTTGCCGCCGGAGGCCGCCGCCGTCACCACCGAAAGGTGGAAAGGGAACTCCTTTCGCGTGTCCAGACCGGCGTCGGCGAGAGCCAGATCGGTGGCCGCCAGCGCCATCCACGTCCAGCGGTCGGTCTGGACGAGCAGGCGGTTGGCCACGAACTCGGTCTCATCGAAGCCGGGCACCTGCCCGGCGACCCGCACCGGCAGGCCGGCCGCGGTGCGGTCGGGCAACTCCCGGATGCCGCTGCGCCCGGCCAGCCCGGCGAACCAGTGGTCGGCCGCGCCGACACCGGTCGGGGCGACCACCCCGATGCCGCTGATCACCGCCCGTTGCCGCACTAGTCACCCCCGGAGCCTGGAAAAGATCATCGCTGACTGGAACCCGCCGAACCCGCTGCCCGCCGACAGGGCGTGCGTGACGGTAGCCTCCCTGGCCACGACCGGGATGTAGTCCAGGTCGCAGTGCGGGTCGGGAGTGGTGAGGTTGGCCGTCGGCGGCAGCACGCCGCGCTCGATCACCAGTGCGCAGGCGGCCATCTCGATGGAGCCGATGGCCCCGAGCGAGTGGCCGATCACCGACTTGATGGAGCTGATCGGCACCTGCCGCGCCGCCGCGCCGAGCGCCCGCTTGTAGGCGGCGGTCTCGTGCCTGTCGTTCTGTTTGGTGCCCGAGCCGTGGGCGCTGACGTAGCCGATGTCGGCGGGGTCGAGGCGGGCCTGGTCCAGCGCCTCGCTGATCGCCTCGCCCAGCTCGAACCCGTCGGGCCGCAGCCCGGTCATGTGGAAGCCGTTGGCCCTGGCCGCGGACCCGGTGATCTCGCAGTAGACCCGGGCGTCCCGGGCCAGGGCGTGCTCCAGTTCCTCCACGATCAGCACCGCGGCGCCCTCGCCGAGCACGAACCCCTTGCGGTCGGCGTCGAACGGCCGGGAGGCCCGCTCGGGGTCGTCGTTGCTCGGCGTGGTGGCGCGGATGGCGTCGAAGCAGGCGACCGTGATCGGGGAGATCGGGGCGTCCGACGCCCCCGCGATCATGATGTCGGCCTCGCCGTCCTGGATGAGGGTGTGGGCGTGCCCGATGGAGTCGATCCCAGAGGTGCAGCCGGTGGACACCACCGCCGCCGGGCCGCGCGCGCCGAGCCGCACGGCCAGCTCGCTCGCCCCACTGGCCGGGACCAGCGCGCCGTACAGGAACGGCAGCGCGTGCCGCGCCTCCACCTCCCAGTGGCGGCCGTGGTCGCTGGCCACGACGTACTCGTCCTCCAGCCGGATGGTGGCGCCGACCGCGCTGCCCAGCGACACGCCCATCCGGTCGTGGTCGATCGCCTCGGGGGTAAGGCCCGAGTCGGCGAACGCCTCGTCCGCGCACGCCATCGCCATCAGCACGAACCTGTCCAGCCGCCGGACCTCCCGCGGGGTGAACCCGTGGCAGGTCGGGTCGAAGTCGCACTCGGCGGCGACCTGCGAGCGAAACGGCGCCGGGTCGAACACGCTGATCCGCCGGATCGCCGGCTTGCCGCCGACGATCCGCGCCCAGAACTCCTCCCTGGAGCCCCCGCCCGGAGCGATCACGCCCACTCCGGTGACGACGCTGCGGCGACCGGTCATGCCGGCTCCGCGGCCGGCTCGCCGAGCGTCTCGGTCTCCACGTGGCCCAGCTCGGGCCGGGGGGCCAGCGGGGCCAGGGTGAACACCACCAGCGCCTCCTCCTCGCCGGTGTTGACCACCCGGTGCCGCACGTTGCGCGGGATGAGGACGGCGTGGTCCCGGCCGGCCGCGGTCGGGGTGCCGTCCAGGTCGATGCGCACCTCACCGCGCGCGACGAACAGGTATTCCTCCGAGTAGGGGTGGTAGTGCTCGGTGATCCGCTCGCCCGGCCCGAGGCGCACCGCGCCGCAGAAGCCGAACGCCGAGCCCACCGTGCTCGGCGCGACCAGCGTGCGCAGGTCGCCGCCGCGCCGCCGGTTGGCGATCACGTCGTCGAAGCCCACGACGGCCTGGCGGCGCAGCCGCACCCGCTCGGCGATCAGGTCCATCTGGATGCGGCTGTTGCGGTTGATGTGCTCGGTCATCCCGGCGGTGTCCACCGGCGCGCCCGGCTTCATGTGGAAGTCCTGGATCCACCGCATCCGGGTGCGGTCGGCCTCCAGCGCCTCGTAGGTCCAGGTGATGTTCATGAACTCGAACGGCCCGGTCTCCACCCGTCTGGCCCGCACGGTGTAGGTGTCGAGGTCCCACTCGCGGTAGGACACCCACGACCACTGCCTGCCCTCCTCGTCGGGGTGCATGGTCAGCCGGAAGGTGACCGCGTTGGCCTCCTCCGACAGCACCTCGACCTTGGCGTACTCGGTGAACAGGTCGGTCCAGCCGCGCACGTCGTTGGTGTGCCGCCAGACGAACGCGATGGGCGCGTCGATGTCCACGACGTTGTCGGTGTGGCCGATCATGCCGCACTCTCCAGTCGCTGGTTGACCAGGTGCTTGGCCTGCTGCGGGGACGTCTCGGCCACGAGGTCGTCCTCGACGTCGACGCCGAACTTCTCCTGGATCCGGGTGGCGATCTCCATGCGGGCCAGGGAGTCGAGGTCGAGCTCTTCGAAGGTGAGCGCGAGCGACTCGTCGGGCACGCCTGGTGACAGTCCGACCGCGATGAGTAGCGTACGTAGGTCCTGATCGGTGAGTATCTGTGACATGGGTGACTCCAGGGGGAATGGACTTGTTCATCGACGATTTCAGAAGATCGGGCTCATAGGCCGCCTGCCAGAAGGTCGTTGACGAACCGGGTGGTGTGCCGCCCGTCGGCGAAGACGGGATGGCCCAGCAGCCGGCGGAGCAGCGGGATGGTGGTCCGCACCCCCGGACCGGCCACGGTGGTCTCGGCCAGCGCCCGTTCGGCCCGGGCGATGGCCTGCTCGCGGGTGCGCCCCCAGGCGACCAGCTTGGCGATCAGCGAGTCGTAGTAGGGCGGGACCGTACCGCCCGCCACGAACCCCGCGTCCACCCTGATGCCCGGGCCGCCGGGGAGGTCGAGCCGGTCCAGCCGCCCCGGGGTCGGCCGGAACTCGGCGTCGGGGTCTTCGGCGTTGATCCGGCACTCCACGGCCGCGCCGTCGAGGCGGACGTCGCGCTGGGTGTAGCCCAGCGGCTCGCCCGCGGCGATGCGGATCTGCTCGCGGACCAGGTCCAGGCCGGTGATCATCTCGGTCACCGGGTGCTCGACCTGGATGCGCGCGTTGATCTCCATGAAGGTCGCCGCGCCGTCCGGGGCGAGCAGGAACTCCATCGTGCCCGCCCCGGTGTAGCCGACGCTGAGCGCCCCGCGCACGGCGTGCCGGCCCAGCTCGGCGCGCTGCCCATCGGACAGCCCGGGGGCCGGGGCCTCCTCCACCAGCTTCTGGTTCCGTCGCTGCAACGAGCAGTCGCGCTCGCCCAGATGGACCGCGCCGCCGTGGCCGTCGCAGAGGATCTGCACCTCCACGTGCCTGGCCCCCGGCACGTAACGCTCCAGGTAGACATCGCCGTTGCCGAACAGGGAGCGGGCCAGCGCCACGGTCTCCCGGTAGGCGTCGCGCAGCTCGGCCGCCGAGCCCGCCACGGCGATGCCGCGCCCGCCGCCGCCCGCCGCGGCCTTGACCACCACCGGGTAGCCGGTCGTGGTGGCGGCGATCCGCTCGGCCTCGGCCAGGCTCGTCACCGGCCCGGCGCTGCCCGGCAGCACCGGGAGCCCGGCCTCGTCCATCAGCCCGCGC
Source organism: Spongiactinospora gelatinilytica (assembly GCF_003236385.1). Classification (GTDB taxonomy): domain Bacteria; phylum Actinomycetota; class Actinomycetes; order Streptosporangiales; family Streptosporangiaceae; genus Spongiactinospora; species Spongiactinospora gelatinilytica. The sequence continues at coordinate 2,534 of NZ_POUA01000286.1, read as the reverse complement.
ACCCGCGCCTTGTCGCCGACCCGTTCCATGACCTCGGGGGCGGGCCCGATGAAGGTGATCCCGTTTTCCGCGCACACCCGGGCGAAGTCGGCGTCTTCCGACAGGAAGCCGTACCCGGGGTGGACGGCGTCGGCCCCGTGCCGCCGGGCCGCCTCGATCAGGCTCGGCATGTAGAGGTAGCTGCGCCGCGAGGGCGGCGGCCCGACGCACACCGCCTCGTCGGCGAACGCCACGAACGGGGCCCCGGTGTCGGCCGTGGAGTGGACGGCCACGCACGGGACGCCCATCTCCCGGCACGTCCGGATCACACGCAGCGCGATCTCGCCGCGGTTGGCGATGAGGATCTTCTTGAACGGCGCGCTCACGTCGCGCCCTCCACTCTGACCCGCAGCAGCTCCTGGCCGTACTCGACCGGCTGCCCGTCGGCCACCAGGATCTCCACCACCTCGCCCGGCCACTCGCACGGCACCTGGTTCATCAGCTTCATCGCCTCGACGATGCCGACCGGCTGCCCGGCCGCGAGGCGGTCGCCCGCGCGGACGAACGGGGCCTCGCCGGGCTGCGGAGCGGCGTAGAAGGTGCCGACCAGCGGGGCGCGGACGGCCTTCACCCGCGAGTCGGCGGCGGCGGGAGGCACCGGCGCGGGCACGGCGGACGCGTCGTCGACCGGCCGTCCGGGCTCCGCCACGGCCGGGCGCGCCCAGGCGATCTCCAGCGAGCACTCCCCCACCCGCAGCGCGACCCGCTCGACCGCACCGGGGATCGTCTTGACCAGGCTGCTCACCTCCGCCCGGAGCAGGCGCAGCTCCTCACCGCGCGCCGAGCCCAGCACCATCGGCTCATCAGCCATCGGTCACCATTCCCAGCCGGCGAAACCTCGCGTGCCTGCGCTCCCTGCGGCCCGTGGCCGGCTCCTTGGCCTCCTCCTCGATCGCGGCGAGCAGGGCCGCGGCGAGGTTGGCCGCCGCCGCCGCGTGGTCGGCCTGCGCTCCGCCGTACGGCTCGCGGATCACCCCATCGGCGACGCCGAGCCGCAGCAGCTCCGGCGCGGTCAGCCGCAGCGCCTCGGCCATGGCCGGGCCCTGGGAGGGGTCGCCGCACAGGATCGTGGAGCAGCTCTCCGGGCTGATCACCGAGTAGCAGGAGTGCTCCATCATCAGCAGCCGGTCGGCGACGGCCAGCGCGATCGCACCGCCGCTGCCGCCCTCGCCGGTCACCACCGAGACGACCGGCACCTGAAGGTCGGACATGCCGGCGATGGTCTCGGCGATCGCCCACGCCTGGCCGCGTTCTTCGGCCTCGACGCCGGGGGCGGCCCCCTGGGTGTCGACGAGCGTGACCACGGGCAGGCCGAGCCGGTCGGCGAGCCGCATCAGCCGTAGCGCCTTGCGGTAGCCCCATGGGTGCGGCATCCCGAAGTTGCGGGCGACCAGCTCGGCGGTGCCGTGGCCCTTCTGGTGGCCCACCAGCACGACCCGTGAGCCGCCGATCGAGCACAGGCCGCCCACGATCGCGGGATCGTCGCCGTGCGCGCGGTCGCCGTGCAGCTCGACGAAGTCGTCGGCGATCAGCCGGATGTAGTCGAGGGTGGTGGGCCTGCGGATGTCGCGCGCGGTCCGGACGACGTCCCAGGCGCTGAGGCCGGTGTCCAGCTCGCCGGAGTCGGTGACGACCGCGACGCCCGGCTCTCGTCCCGAGGGCGGAGCCGGGCCGACCGCCGGGGCCGCGAGGTCGAGTACGCGGGTCAGCAGCGGGCGCAGGGACCCGCGGTGTTCCACCCGATCCAGCAGGCCCTTGCCGTGGAGGTGTTCGGCGGTCTGGAAGCCCTCGGGCAGCGGGCGGCCGGTGGCCGCCGCGATGACGCGTGGCCCGGCGAAGCCGATCAGCCCGCCCCGCTCGGCCACCAGGACATCGCCCAGGGTGGCGAACGACGCGGTGACGCCGCCGAAGGTGGGGTCGGCCAGGACGCAGACGCGCAGCACGCCGGCCCGCTCCAGCCTGCGCAGCGCCTGCGCGGTGGTGGCCATCTGCATGAGCGACAGCGCGCCCTCCTGCATGCGCGCCCCGCCTGAGCAGGTGATGAGGATCAGCGGGGTGCGGGTGTCCAGGGCCTCGTCGGCCGCCCTGGCCACGGCCTCGCCCACCGCCGAGCCCATGCTGCCGCCCATGAACCCGAAGTCCATCGCGAGCACGACGACCTCGTGCCCGCCGATGGCGCCCCGGCCGTGGCAGGCGGCGTCGGCCAGCGAGGTCGCGCGCCTGGCCTGGGCGAGGCGGGCCGGGTAGGGCCGGGAATCGGAGAACCCCAGCGGGTCGCCGCCGCGTACGGCGGGCGCCGGCCGGAAGGAGCCGGGATCGAGCAGCATGCGCAGCCGGCGCAGCGCCCCGATGCGCCGGTGATGCCCGCATTCGGGGCAGACGTGCAGGTCGCGGTCGAGCTTCGGCACATAGAGCAGCGAACGGCAGCGCCCGCAGGACGTCCAGCGCCGCTCACCGGCCTCGGCCGGGCCACCGGCGGCGGATGGTTCCGGGAC
>NZ_POUA01000285.1 GCF_003236385.1 Spongiactinospora gelatinilytica | reverse complement strand
GCGGTGGGGGGTCACTCCGGGGCTCCGCCGGGATCGGCCGCGAGCCGGTGTACGGCTCGGGCGAAGGCCTCCCCCCGCGCCCCGTAGTTGTCGAAGATGTCCTGGGAGGCTCCCGCGGGGGCGAGGAGTACGGTGTCGCCGGGGGCGGCGAGCCCCGCGGCCTCGGTGACGACGCGGTCCATCACCCCAGTGTCTTGCCCGGGCACCTCCACCACGGGGACATTCGCCGCGTGTCGCGCCAGCGCCGTGCGAATTCGCTCACGGTCCGCCCCCAGCAGGACGGCGGCGCGCAGCCGGGGCGCGGCACGCCGTACGAGGTCGTCGACGTCGGCCCCCTTCAGCAGGCCGCCCGCCACCCACACGATCGACGGATAGGCCGCCAGGGAGGCCGCTGCGGCGTGCGCGTTGGTGGCCTTGGAGTCGTTGACGTAGCGCACCTCCCCCACCGTGGCCACGAGCTCCATCCGGTGCGGGTCGGGCACGAAGTCGGCCAGGCCCTGCCGTACCGCCGCGGCCGGCACGCCGTAGGAGCGGGCCAGGGCGGCGGCGGCGAGCGCGTTGGCGACGTTGTGCGGCGCGAACGGCCGAACGTCGGACAGCACCGCCAGCTCCTCGGCGTTGTCCGCCGGGTCGGCCACGAAGGCGCGGTCCACCAGCAGGTCCTCCACGACGCCGAGCTGCCCCGGGCGCGGCACCCGCAGGGTGAAGCCCACCGCCCCCGCGTACGGCTCCGCCAGGCGCGTGGCGATCTCGTCGTCGGCGTTGTGGACCACCGTGCCCGCGCGCTCGAACACCTTGCCCTTCACCCTGGCGTACTCCTCCAGCGAGCCGTGCCAGTCCAGGTGGTCGGGCGCGACGTTGAGCAGCGCCGCCGTATGCGGGGCCAGGCTGCCGGACCAGTGTAACTGGAAGCTGGACAGCTCGACCGCGAGCACGTCGCCCGGCCCCGAGACCGCCTCCACGATGGGCGTGCCGACGTTGCCCACCGCGAGCGCCTTGTGCCCGGCGGCGGTCAGCATGGCCGCCAGCATGCGGACCACGGTGGTCTTGCCGTCGGTGCCGGTGAGCGCGAGCCAGGGCGCGGCCCCCGCGGGCCGCAGCCGCCAGGCCAGCTCCACCTCGCCGATGACCTCCACGCCCGCCTCGGCCGCGGCGGTCAGCAGCGGGTGGGACGGCGGCCAGCCGGGCGAGGTGACCAGCAGGGTGGTGTCCGCGGGCGGCTCCGCGGCCGGCCCGAGCCGCACCTCCACGCCCAGCCCGGCCAGCTCGGCCGCGGCGGCGCGCTGCCGTTCGCCGTCCTTGGCCTCAAGGACCACGACGCGCTCGCCGCGCCCGGCCAGCGCCCGCGCCGCGGCCTGACCCGATATGCCGAGACCGGCCACAGTGATCATGACTTGGGCATCCATTCGACGTAGAACAGGCCGAGGCCGGCCGCCGCGCACAGTCCCGCGATCAGCCAGAACCGGACCACGATGGTGGTCTCCGCCCAGCCCGCCAGCTCGAAGTGGTGTTGCAGTGGCGCCATCCGGAAGACGCGCCTTCGGGTCATCTTGAAGAACCCGACCTGAATGATCACCGACAGGGTGATGATGACGCACATCCCGGCCAGGATGACCAGAAGGAGCTGCGTGCGGGTGGTGACGGCGAGCCCGGCGATCACGCCGCCCAGCGCCAGTGAGCCGGTGTCGCCCATGAAGATCTTGGCGGGTGGGGCGTTCCACCATAGGAAGCCGACCAGGGCCCCTAGTACGGCCGCGGCCACCACCGCCAGGTCGAGCGGGTCGCGCACCCAGTAGCAGTTCGGGCCGAGCTGGTTGACGCAACTGTTGCGAAGCTGCCAGTTGCCGATCAGCACATAGGAGGCGAGCACCACCCCGGTCGCACCGGAGGCAAGGCCGTCCAGGCCGTCGGTGAGGTTCACCGCGTTGGAGAAGCCGACGATCATGATCAGCACCCAGATGATGAAGGGGATGAGGCTGATCGAGGGGCCGAAGTCGCGCAGGAAGGAAAGGCGGGTGGTGGCGGGGGTGATGTCGTAGGCGTTGGGGAAGCGGACCACCAGAACGGCGAACACCGCGCCCACGATGAGCTGGCCGAACGCCTTCGCGCCGCTGCGCAGGCCCAGGCTGCGCTGCTTGTAGATCTTGATGAAGTCGTCCAGGAAGCCCACCGCGGCCAGCCCGGTCATCAAGAACAGCACCAGCCCGCCGGAGATCGTCGGGGCGGTCAGCGTGGCCGCGTGCGAGGCGGCGTACCCGAGCAGCGCCGCGATCACGATCACCGTGCCGCCCATGGTGGGCGTGCCGCGTTTGTCGTAGTGGCCGGACGGGCCCTCCTCCCGGATGTTCTGGCCGTACCCACGCCGGGCGAACACGCGCATCGCGACCGGTGTACCGATCATCGAGAGCAGCAGCGCGACCGCGGCGGCGACAAGGATGTCCCTCACTGGGCGGCACCCCCGAGCAGCAGCTCGGCCACGCGTTCCAGCCCTGTGGCCCGCGATCCCTTGATCAGCACGACGTCTCCTGGAGCCAGTCTGGGCAGCAGCGCCTGTGCCGCCGCCGGGGGGTCGGGCACATGCAGCACCGGCGCGCCCGCCGCGCCGGCCACGATCGAGCGGGCCTCCTCGCCGCCCACCACGATCAGCCCGGCGAGGCCGGCGCCCGCGGCCATCCGGCCGGCCTGCTCGTTGAGCAGCCGGCCCTCTTCGCCGAGTTCCAGCATCGGTGCGATCACCGCGAACCTGCGCCGCTGCCGCCCCAGGGCGCCGAGGGTGACGAAGGCCGCGCGCATGGAGTCGGGGTTGGCGTTGTAGGCGTCGTTGATCACGGTGACGCCGTCCGGCCGGTCGGTGACCTCCATCCGCCAGGGGCTGCGCGGCACCGACTCCGAGAGCTGCCTGGCGATGGTGGCGACCGGGAGGCCCAGTTCGTAGGCCGCCGCGGCGGCGGCCAGCGCGTTGTAGACCATGTGCTCGCCGTACAGGCGCAGCGAGACCTCCGCGTCGCCGGAGGGCGTGCACAGGGTGAAGCGGGCCCGGCCGCGGTCGTCGAGCGAGAGGTTCTCGGCCCGTACGGCGGCCTCGGGCGTGCGGCCGAACAGCGTCACCCGGGCGGCGCTGCGGCCCGCCATCGCCCGCACGTGCGGGTCGTCGGCGTTCAGCACCGCGACGCCGCCCTTGCGCGGCAGCGCCTCGACCAGCTCGCCCTTGGCCTTGGCGATGGCCTCCCTGCTTCCGAACACGCCGAGGTGGGCGGTGCCGACGTTGAGCACCACGCCGATCTGCGGCGGCGCGATGCGGGCCAGGGCGGCGATGTGCCCGATGTTGCGGGCGCTCAGCTCCAGCACCATGAATTTCGTCGCGGCGTCGGCGCGCAGCACGGTGAGCGGGTGGCCGATCTCGTTGTTGTAGGAGCCGGCCGGGGAGACGGTGGGGCCGATCAGGGCGGTGAGCCCGGCCAGCAGGTCCTTCGTGGTGGTCTTGCCGGCGGAGCCGGTGACGCCGAGCACGGTGGGCTCGGGGAGTTCGGCGCACACCTCGGCGGCGAGGGCGGCCAGGGCGGCGAGGACGTCGCCGACGATCACCGTCGGGGCCTCGGTGGGCCGGGCGGCGAGCACCGCGACGGCCCCGGCGCGGTGCGCCTCCTCGGCGAAGGCGTGCCCGTCCACGCGAGAGCCGTTGAGGGCGACGAACAGAGATCCCGGCTCGGCGGCCCGCGAGTCGACCACCACGGGCCCGCGCACGACGGCGCGGGGATCGGCAATGCCCGTGAGCGCCCCCGAGGTTATCTCGGCGACCCTCGCCAGCGGCATCGGGATCATGCTTCTTCCCTACTCTCCATATGTTTCTCGGCGGCGGACGGCCTGCGCGGCCACCTGCCGGTCGTCGAAGGGGATCACCTCGCCGGCGATGTACTGCCCCTGCTCGTGACCCTTGCCGGCGATCAGGACGACGTCGCCGGGCCCGGCCCGCCGCACGGCGAGCCCGATGGCCGCGGCGCGGTCCGGTTCCATGATCACATGCGCGCGTTCCCTGGGCGGGACGTCCAGCGCTCCTTCGAGCATGGCGGCCAGGATGACCAGAGGGTCCTCCGACCGGGGGTTGTCGCTCGTGAGAATGACCACATCGGCCAGCCGGGCGGCGGCCTCGCCCATCAGTGGCCGCTTGCCCTGGTCGCGGTCGCCGCCGCAGCCGAGCACCACGATGAGCGTGCCCGCGGTGACCTCGCGCAGCGACCGAAGCACCGACTCCACCGCGCCCGGCTTGTGGGAGTAGTCGACGATCACCTCATAGGCGCCGCCGGTCTCGACCCGCTCCATCCGGCCGGGGACGCCGCGCAGCGAGCCCACGCCGTGTACCGCGGCCTGCAGCGGCACCCCCGACTCGACCAGGGCGACGATGGTTCCCAGGGTGTTGGAGACGTTGAAGGGACCGGGCAACGACACCGTGACGTCGGCCTCCACCCCGCCCGGGCCCACCACCCGGAAGGTGCTGCCGTCGCCGCCGCAGCGGACGTCCTGTGCCCGCCACTCGGCCCGCGGCGACCCCGACGCGGAGAACGAGGTCATCGGGATCTTGGCCATCCCCAGCAGCTCCCGGCCGTGGGCGTCGTCGATGTTGACCACCCCGACGCGGCTGAACTCCGGAGTGAACAGCCTGGCCTTGGTGGCGAAGTAGTCGTCGAGGTCGCGGTGGAAGTCGAGGTGGTCCTGGGAGAGGTTGGTGAACAGGGCCACGTCGTAGCGCACGCCGCCCACGCGGTCCAGGGCCAGGGCGTGACTGGAGACCTCCATGGCGGCGGCGGTGACCCCTTCCTCGCGCATCAGCGCGAGCAGGCCGTGCACGTCGCTCGCCTCGGGCGTGGTGAGCTGCGCGGGAAAGCTCCGGCCGGCCACGTGGATCTCCACGCCGCCGATCAGCCCGGTGCTGTGCCCGGCCGCGCGAAGCCCCGCCTCCATCAGGAACGTGCTGGTGGACTTGCCGCTGGTGCCGGTCACGCCGAGTACGGTCACCGCGGCGGCCGGCTCGCCGTACACCCAGGCGGCGACCTTGCCGAGCACCGCGCGCGGGTCGGGCACCACGAGCACCGGCAGGCCGGTGGCCGCCGCGGCCTCCCGGCCGGCCGGGTCGGTCAGTACGGCGGCGGCCCCTGCGGCCAGCGCCTCGGCGGCGAAGCGGGAACCGTGGAAGTTCGCCCCCGGCAGAGCGGCGTAGAGATCGCCGCGCCGTACCTGGCGCGAGTCGTGGGTGATGCCGGTGACCGCGGCGCGCGGGCCTTCACTGGGCACGCCGAGCAGCGCCGCGAGCCCGGACAGCGGGCGCGGCGGACTCGTCGTCGGACGCATAGACGGGGGACGCACGGCGAGAGCGTACCGTCACTCGTCACCCATCGGCGCGTATCCGCACCGATGGCGGAGTAGTACCGGTAGGTGGAATCTTCCTGCTCTTTAACGCGAAGGTCATGACGTCCTTGAAGACGGGCGCGGCGATCTCGCCGCCGTAGTGCCCCTTGCGAGGGTCCTGGAGCACCGCGAGGGCGACGATCCTCGGCGCGTCCGCGGGGGTGAACCCGGCGAACGTCGCCGTGTAACCACAGTAGCCCTGACACTCCGCGTCATAGCGCATCGCGGTGCCGGTCTTGCCGGCCACCCGGTAGCCGGGGATGGCCGCCAGCTTGCCGGTGCCCTCCTCGCCGACCGCCGCCTCCAGCATGGCCGCGATGTCCTTGGCCGCGCGCGAACCGATCACCCGGGTACGCTCGCCCGGCTTGGCCGGTACGATCTTGCCGTCCTCACCCGAGATCCCGGCCACGATCTGCGGGGTGATCCGCACGCCGCCGTTGGCGATGGTCTGGTAGACGCTGGCCATCTGCAGCGCGGTGACCGACACGCCCTGCCCGTAGGCGATCGTGCAGCCCTGGCTGCCCGACCACTTCTGCCAGCCGGGCAGCAGCCCGGCCTCCTCGCCCGGCAGGCCGCTGCCCGGCTTGACGCCGAACCCGAAGTCCAGCAGCTTCTTGTGCAGCGCCTGGTTCCCGATCTTCTGCGCGGCCATGATCGTGCCGACGTTGCTGGAGGTGGCCACGATCCCGGAGAAGGTCAGCTTCTCGGGCTTGTGCGGGTGGGAGTCGTGCAGCACCCGGTCGGCGCAGCGGATGGAGTCCTGGACGCTGAAGACCGACTCCGGGCGCACCGCCCCGGCCTCGAGGGCCGCCGCGGCGGTGATGACCTTGCCGGTGCTGCCGGGCTCGAACACCTCGGCCACGGCGCGGTTGATCCAGGCGTCCTGGGGGGTCTTCTGCCAGTTGTTGAGGTCGAGTTCGGGGGCGTTGGCCATGCCCAGGATGTGGCCGTTGCGGACGTCCATCACGATCACGCTGCCGCTGCGCGCGCCGGTGGCCCTGACCTGCTCGGCGACGGCCTTCTGGGCGGCCCACTGGATGTCGCGGTCGATCGTCAGGCGGACCTCTCTGCCGGGCACGGGGGCCCTGCGGGTGTCCCGGGTCATCGGGATGCGCTGGCGGTCCCGGCCCATCTCGATGCTCTGCAGGCCGTCCCGGCCGGCGAGCACCTTGTCGTGGATCCGCTCCAGGCCGACCAGGCCGTGCCCCTCGAAACCGACGAAACCGATCAGGCTGCCGGCCAGGTCGTCGCCGGGGTAGACGCGGCGGTACTGGGACCTGGTCGCGACGCCCTTGTAGCCGCGGTCCAGGATGCGCTGGGCGACCACCGGATCGACGTCCTTGGCGATGAGCTGGTAGCGCGTCTGGGTACGGTTCAGCTTGGCGGCGACCTCGGCCTGCGGCCTGCGCAGCTCGGCGGCGAGCATGGCGGCGAGGTTGTCGCGCTGTTCGGGGGTCACCCTGGACGGGTCGACGGACACCTCCCGCGCCTCGGCGGTGACGGCCAGCTCGTGGCCGTTGATGTCGGTGATCGGGCCGCGCCTGGCGGGCAGCGTCTCCGGCTGCACCCGCTGCTCGGCGGCCCTGGCCTCGTAGACCTTGGAGTCCAGGCCCTGGAGCTGCACCAGCCGGCCGGCCATGATCGACAGCACGAAGGTCATGCCGATCAGGCCGATGCCGATCCTTCTGCGCGGGTTGCCCAGGCGCAGCATCGTGGGGGGCTTTGGCGGGCGCGGCGGCCTGCGGGGGCGTGGCGGTCGTTGCGGGTCGTGCGGGCCGGGCCCGCGCGGCCGCCCTCCGGCACCCCGCCCCGGCCATGGCGGGCCGTCGCCGTTCCCCCGGCCGGAACGCGCCGGACCATCGCCGTTCGCCCGGCCCGGACGCGGCGTGCCCTCGCCGCTCCCCTTGCCGGAACGTGGCGCGCTCTCGCCGGTCGCCCTGCCGGCGCGTACCGAACCGTCGCCGCTCTCCCTGCCGGAACGCACCGGACCACCGCCGGGCACACGGCGACCGGCGCCGGGGCCTCCAGAGGCTCCGGCGCCGGATCCGCCGCGGCCGGGTCCCGAACCCCGGCCACCGCCGTCTCTCACCTGCTCGCGTCCCCCGCCTCAGCGCCCTCGGGAACGCCCTTGCCGATCTCGATCACCCTGGCCGAGGAGTCGGGCCGCGCGCCCAGCTTCCCGGCGCGCTCGGCCAGCGCCTCGGCGGTGTCCTGCCGGGCGTTGTCGAGCTTCTGCCGCTCGGCCTCCCGCTGGATGCGGGCGAGGCCGTGGCGCAGCTCGTCGGCCTCGAAGGAGTCCTGGGCCAGGACGGTGTTGAGCAGCAGCAGGGTGACCAGGCCGCCGCACAGCAGGCCGACCAGCAGCAGCACGAACGGCGCGCGCGGCGCGCGGCCACGGCGGCGGGCCGGATCGGCGGCCGCGGCACGGGCCGGACGCGTCAGCCGCCGCGCCTCGCCCAGGCGCCGCAGGCCCTTCGCCGGAGCGCCTCTGTCCAGGAGGTCCTTCGCCGGAGCGGTTCCGCCCAGACCACCCTTGCCCAGGGCGGATTCGCCGGCAGCGGCCTTGCCCCGGACACCCTTGCCCAGTACGCCCCGGCCCGGCGCACCTCTGCCCGGGACGACCCGGTCAGCAGCGCCCTTGCCCGAGGCGCCCCTGCCGGGAACACCCCTGTCCGGAGCGGACCGGCCCGGAACACCCCTGCCCGGGACGCCCTTGGCCGGGGCGGCCCGCCCGGGCGCACTCTTGCCCGAGGCGGCCCGCCCGGACGCGCTCTTGCCCGAGGCGGCCCGCCCGGTGGCACCCTTGCCTTGCGCGGTCCGGCCGGTGGGCTCCTTGCCTTGCGCGGTCCGGCCGGGAGCGCCCTTGGCCGGGGTGCCGTTCGCCGGGATATCTTCCGGGTGCCGCGCGCCTGGCCTGGGGGCCTTCGGGCGCGGTGGGGCCACCCGCGCCGCGGCGGTGCGGGGCTGACGGGGCGTGCGGGAGCGGACTCCGCGCGGGAGCTCACGCTCGGTCTTCGTCAACAGGCTCACGGATCCTCTCTGCGGCCCGCAGTCGGGCCGAGGCCGCGCGCGGGTTGCGCGTGACCTCCTCCTCGTCGGGGAGCTCGGCTCCCCTCGTCACCAGGCGGAACCTGGGCTGGTGCGCGGGCAGCGGCACCGGCAGGCCGGGCGGGCCCGTCTCCTTGGTTCGCGCCGCGAGGACCTGCTTGGCCAGCCGGTCCTCAAGGGAGTGGTAGGCGAGCACGACGACCCGCCCTCCCAGGGTGAGCGCGTCGAGTGCGGCGGGGAGCGCCGTCTCCAGGGCGGACAGCTCCTCGTTCACCTCGATGCGCAGTGCCTGGAAAGTCCGCTTCGCGGGGTTGCCCCCGGTGCGCCGGGTCGCGGCGGGGATCGCGGCGCGCACGATGTCGGCCAGCCGCCTGGTCGAGGCGATGGGCTCCCTGGCCCGCTCCTCGCAGATCAGCCGGGCGACGCGCGCGGCGAACCGCTCCTCGCCGTAATCGCGCAGCACGCGGGTCAGCTCCTTCGCCGGATAGGTGTTGACCACCTCTGCCGCCGTGAGCTCCTGCCCGCGGTCCATCCGCATGTCCAGCGGCGCGTCGTAAGAGTAGGCGAACCCTCTTTCCGGCTCGTCGAGCTGCGGCGATGACACGCCGAGATCGAACAGCGCCGCGTCCACGCGCGGCGCGCCGGCCGCCGAGAGCACGGCGGGAAGGTCGCTGGAGACCGCGCGCACCAGCGTGGCGCGCGTCCCGTAGGGGGCCAGCCGTACGGCGGAGCGCTCGACGGCCACCGGATCGCGGTCGATCCCGATCAGCCGGAGCGAGGGGTGGGCCGCGAGCAGCGCCTCGGCGTGCCCGCCGAGCCCGAGGTTGGCATCGACCAGCACCGGAGCGGGCCGGTCCAGCGCGGGCGCGAGAAGGTCGAGCACGCGCGCGAGCATCACCGGCACATGGCCGCCGCCCGCGCGAAGACCGTTGTCATCGGTCGATCGCATGATCTCTCAACCCCCTCCCGCCGCTCGTACTCGCGGATGTTTTCGCGGCTTCGCCGAACCATCGGCCATCCCGTTCACTTTCGGGCCCCCACCCGGCCGCCCGGCCAGGTCCCCATCCGCAACCGACCGAATGACCGCCACCTGACACCGGGGAAGGTGCATCAGCTGGTGATCCAGGTGGGTGCGGGTGGAGACCTCGCCGAACGACTTGTTACACCGACGATTCGACCGTTGTCACAAAATCCCTGGCAGCACCTCCTCCGACAGATCGGCGAACGCCTGCTCCTGGTCGGACAGGTAGGTCTCCCAGGCACGCGCGTCCCAGATCTCCAGCCGCGTGTTGGCACCGATCACCACACAGTCGCGGGTGAGCCCGGCATACTGGCGGAGGGCTTGCGGGATCGTGATCCGCCCCTGCTTGTCAGGGACCTCGTCCGACGCGCTCGCGAAGAGAACACGGCTGTAGTCGCGGACCGCCTTGGCGGTCACCGGCGCGGTACGCAGAGCCTCGGTGATGCGCTCGAACTCCTCTACGGGAAAAACGTAGAGGCAGCGCTCCTGGCCTTTGGTGATCACCAGACCCTCCGCCAGCTCCTCACGGTACTTCGCCGGCAGGAACAGCCGTCCCTTGTCGTCCAGGCGCGGTTGGTGCGTGCCGAGGAACATCGGCGCCACCTCCCGTGCCTAGTGGAGCGCTCGGTCTCGAGAGCACCGGCCCTCCACTGCGCACCACCTTACTCCACTTCTCTCCACCGTCAACTAATCGTCGCCGTGTGTCGCCGCCATTTTCGTGACGTTTATGCAGTTCAAAGCGGTGGAGTACGGGTGGGGCGCGGTGCCGTCCCCCCCGCGTGTCGGGGCGGCGCGCCGGTGCCGGAATACCTACAGCGCCCCGAATACGGGGCCGGGCGGGGGCAGTGG
>NZ_POUA01000284.1 GCF_003236385.1 Spongiactinospora gelatinilytica | reverse complement strand
GCGCAGGAGGCCAGCGCGCCGGCGGCGGGCAGCAACATGCCCGCGAGGGCGGCGTTCTTCAGCAGCTCGCGCCGGGTGAAGGGGGTCGGTGCCATGGTGGGGTCCCTCCTGTGGTGATGTGACCTGGTGGTTCAGGCGCCCCGGCGGATCCGCCCGGCGTAGCGGGCCTCCAGCGCGCGGTTGTGCTCGTCGCCGCCGGCCACGTTGACCGATCGGTACATGGGCGGCGTCTCCCCCGCCTCCAGCAGTTCCCTGACGACCTCGGCGACCACCATCTGCGCGAGCAGCGCCGAGGTGATCGTGGAGACCGCGCCGGTGGAGGAACCGCCGGGCAGCGGCATGACCGCGTCGCCGTACGGCGCGCCGTTGTCGAGCACCACGTCGGCGAGGTCGAGCAGCTTGTGCCCGGACGGGTGGCGCGAGGGCATCGCCGTGCTGTGCCGCACGGAGGTGATCGCGATCAGCTCGTGGCCGTGCCGTTTGACGATGCCGGCCAGCTCCACGATCGAGCCGTTGACCCCCGAGCTGGAGATCAGCACGAACACGTCCTCCGGCCGCACCGGTGCCAGGTCGTAGATCCGCTGGGCGATGGTGGGGTCGCGTTCGAGCTCGCGGGCGTTGGCGGCGGTCAGCAGGCTCACCGGTTCGCCGCCATAGACGACGACGTCGCGCAGCGCGAGCCGGTTGGTCGGGACGAGCCCGCCCGCGCGGCCGGCGATCTCCATGGCGATGGCCTCGGAGTGGCCGGAGCCGAAGGCGTTGACCACGCCTCCCGCGCGCAGTGCGGCGGTGATGACGGCCGCGGCCCGGCGTACCGGCTCGGCCTGGCTCCGTGCGACCTCGCCCACCAGGCTCTCGACCTGCTCGACGTAGGCGGCGGCGCCGATGTCCACGATCTTCTCAACCCCTTTCGACACGGTGGCTCTCGACCGCGTTGATGGTCAGCTCGTAGGCGTCTCTGGACCGCTCGTAGGTGCGCTGGGCGACTGCGACGTAGACCGCGTCGAGCACGAAGAGCTGGGAGTGGACGGCGGCCAGCCCGCCCGGGCGGAAGGTCTTGATGTCCCGGCCCGCGGTGGTGAGCACCAGGTCCGACAGCTCGGCGAGCGGCGATCTGGCGAACGATGTCACCGCGACCAGCGTCGCGCCGTGCGCGCCCGCCTCGGCCAGGGCCTCCAGCACCTCCCGGGTGCGGCCCCGGTGTGAGATGCCGATGGCGACGTCCTGGGCGGCGAGCAGCGAGGCGTCGGCCAGCGCCTCGTGCGCGTCGGTGTGGCTCCAGCACGGGATGCTGATCCGGCGCAGCCGCGCCTCCAGCATGCCCGCGACCGCGCCGCTGATGGACACCCCGAACAGCAGCACCCGGCGGGCGGCCACGATGGCCTCGGCCACCTTGGCCACCATGTCGGTGTCGAGCTGGGCGGCGGTCTCCTGGATCAGCCGCGAGTCGGAGGCGGCCATCGTCTCGATCGCGGTGTCCAGCGGGTCGGTGGGACCGATGTCGCGGCCCACGCCCCTGCCCCAGTTGGCCTGGGCCGCCCTGCCGGTCTCGGTGGCCAGGCTGACCCGCAGCTCGGCGTATCCGGCGAAGCCGAACACCCGGCAAAATCTGGTCACGGTCGCGGGAGAGCTGCCGCTCCGCTCGGCGAGCGTGATGATCGTCGAGCGTGCCGCCTCCCCGGGATCGGCGAGGATCAGCTCCCCGACGCGCCGCAGCGCCTCGGGCAGACCGGGCAGCTCGGTCTGGATGCGTCCGAGCACCCCTCCGGCCACAAGCATTCCTTTCACTGTTCGGGCGATTGGATGAAAATTATTCTTGCGTTCGCCAGGAGTCAAGCCCCAGGATGTGGTCATGTCTGAAGAAGGCCCAGTGGAAGGCGCTGCGGACGGCGCTGGAGAAGGTGTGGTGCTCGGCCTGGACGTGGGCGGCTCCAACACCCGGGCGGTGGCCGCCGCGCTCGACGGCTCCCGGCTGGCGCGGGGGGTTTCAGGCCCCGGCAACCCCAGCGCGCACGGGGTCTCCGTGGCCTGCGCCGCCATGGCCGCCGCGGCGGGCGAGGCGCTGGACGCCTACGCGCGGGAGTACGGCAGGCCGCGGGTGCTCGGCGGAGTGGCCGGGGTCTCCGGGATCGGCCCGTTGCTACAGGGCGAGGGGCGGGCGGCCTTCGCCGGGATCTGGGAGGCGCTGGGCACGGCCACCCCGGTGACCGCGACCCACGACGTCCTGGTGGCGTTCGCCGCCGGCACCCCGGAGCCGGACGGTCACGTGCTGCTGGCCGGCACCGGCGCGATCGCCGCGGCCGTCGGCGACCGCCGGATGACGGCCGCCGCGGACGGCCTCGGCTGGCTGTTCGGCGATCACGGATCGGCCTACTGGATCGGCCACCAGGCCGCCAAGCGGGTCGTGCACGCCGTGGCCGTGCAGGCCCCGCTCGGGGCGCTGGCCGACGAGATCACCCGTGCGATCCTCGGCACCGGGCTCGACGGCGCCGGCCGGCGGCAGGCGGCCCGGGTGATCGCCGCCGCCCAGGCCCGCCCGCCGATCGAGCTGGCCAGGCTGGCCCCGCTGGTGAGCCGGGCGGCAGAGGCGGGCGACGAACTGGCGCTGGAGATCGTGGCGGAGGCGGCGCGGCTGCTCACCGGCACGGTGGCGAGCGTGCGCCCGGCCGGCGCGCACACCCCCATCGTCCTGGCGGGAAGCGTGCTGACCAGCCAGGGTCCGGTACGGCGGGCCGTGCTCGCCCTGCTGCGCGAACGCTGGGACGCCCCGGTCACGGTCGCCGCCGACGGCGCGGGCGCGGCGGCCTGGCTCGCCGCGCTGGACGTCCTGGGCGAACGCGACGCGCCCGCGCACGACACCTTCACCGGCAGGGTCTTCAGCGGCGACACAGATATTGGTTAGCGTTACTATCCAACAATGCGGATATCAGAACTGAGCGCACGGTCGCAGGTGCCCATCCCGACGATCAAGTACTACCTGCGCGAGGGCCTGCTCCCCCAGGGCGAGCAGACGTCCGCCACCCGGGCCGTCTACGGCGAGGACCACCTGCGCAGACTCCGGCTGATCCGGGCGCTGATCGAGGTGGGCCGGCTGCCGGTGGCCGCCATCCGCAAGGTGGTCGATGCCGTGCAGGACGAGGACCTGCCGGTACACGACATGCTCGGCACGGCGCACTACGCGCTCGGCCCGGAGGTCGAGCCCGACCCCGACGAGGCCGCCTGGCGCGACGCCGGCGACCGGGCCCGCGCGCTGGCCGACGACCTCGGCTGGGCGATCAACCCGAACGCGCCCACCCTCGACGAGCTGGCCCAGAGCCTGCTGACGCTGGAACGGCTCGGCATGGCCGCGGACCCGGAGGCGCTGCGGCCCTACGCGCGGGCCGCCCACGCGCTGGCCGAGCACGAGCTGGCCGGGGTGCCGTTCGGGGGACCGCGCGACGCCGCGGTCGAGCATCTGGTGATCGGCACGGTGCTGTACGGGCGGCTGTTCGACGTACTGCGCCGGCTGGCCCAGGAGTCGGAGTCGAGCAGGCTGCTCGGTCCTTTGCGGGCGGCCGACGGTCACTCTGAGTGACCGGATCGGACCTTACGAGGCGTCCCGCCGCTCGGCCCGCACCTCGCCCGCGTCGACCATGAACCACGTGGTGGTGCCGACGCCGTCGCGTTGGTGACCCCATGTCACGGCCAGCGCGTCGACCAGCCGCAGACCCCGGCCGTGCAGGTCGAACTCGTCGTCGGGCGCCCTCGGGGTCGGGCGCGTCGGCCCGCCCTCGTCGGCGACCTGAACCAGGATGCCGCCACCGGGGAACTCCATCACGCTGACGGTCACCTTCCCACCGTCGCCGGACGCGGTGTGGACGACCGCGTTGGTGACCAATTCGCTGGTCAGCAGCGTGACGTCGGCGATCGCGTCGAGCGCGTGCATGGTGGGGTCGAGGATCGTGCGCAGGTAGCTCCGCGCGTGCGCAGGGGCGGCGGCCGTACCCGGGATGTCTAGTGATCCCAGCAACCTTGCCCTGGACATGGCCTCCCCCTCGGACTCGGCGAAACCCGCCCCCGTACAGGTTCCGTAGTCGTATGGTTACACCTTGTCGCGGCAGCTCGGGTGCCGCAAGGGAAATCGGAACATTATGCGGAGAAGCAATGGCCTACGTACCCACGGTTCGTGGCAGGCGACTCGCGCATGAGATCCGGCGCATCCGGGAGGCGGCCGGGCTCAGCGGCGAACAGGCGGCCCGCCTGGCAGGCTGGGACCAGTCCAAGATCAGCCGGATGGAGAACGCGCGCATGCGCATCACCTCGGGCGAGGTGATGGAGCTGTGCGAGATCTACACCGTCACCGCCGAAGAGCGCACCGAATTGGTACGGCTCGCGCGTGAGGCTCGCAGGCAGGGGTGGTGGCACCCTTACCGCGCAGTGCTCAAAACGGGGTTCACCCAGTTCCTGGGCTTCGAGGCGGAGGCGGCGACATATCGCGGCTACGACGCGCAAGTGATCCCCGGCCTGTTCCAGACCGGGGACTACGCCCGCGCCGTGCTGCTCGGATCGCGGCAGGTGAGTTCGGAGGAGGCGGACCGGGCCGTGCGGGTACGGCTCGGGCGGCAGGCACGGCTGACCGCCGGCACCAGTCCGCTGAACGTCTGGCAGATCGTCGAGGAGGCGGCGCTGCGCCGCGTCGTCGGCGGCCCGGCCATCATGCGCGCCCAGCTTCGGCGGCTGCTCGAGCTGGGCGAACTGGCCAACGTTTCGCTCCAGGTGCTCCCGTTCACCGCGGGGGTGCATGCGGCGATCGACGGCTCGTTCGTACTGCTGACGTTCGACGGATACCCGGACGTGCTCTACCTGGAGCACCTCATGGGATGCGTGTACCTGGAGGAGCCCGAGGAGACGCGGCGCGCCACGCTGGTGTTCGACCACCTGCGGGCGTCCGCGCTCAACACGGGCGACTCGGCGAATCTGATCCGCGATATGACAGACAGTCTCGTCTAACCGTTTGGGAAAGGGCACACGTGAACGAGTTCGCGAAAGAAGGCTGGGTCAAGAGCTCCTACAGCGGTGGCGGAAACTGCGTGGAGGTTTCCGTCGCGAGCGGCGCCGTCGGCGTCCGCGACTCCAAGCGTCCCGGTGGCGGTGAGCTGCGGTTCACCCCTGCGGAGTGGGGGGCGTTCGTCGCGGGCGTCAAGGGCGGGGAGTACGACCTGGGCCGCTGATCGGGCGACCGGTTCTCATCACTCGCATCACTTAGATCACACATATCACTTTAATCGCCGCCGCTCGCCGTACTCGCGGGCGGCGGCGGTTCTGTTGTGGATCACCTCTGACAGCCGCCGGGTGCCGATTAGGTCTAGCGACAAATAGCTAAATATCGGCTTCCGTGACAACCGACCCCCGGGGTGAGACCGTCGAAATTGTGGCGCAGTGCTCGATTGGGGGGCGGATGGTATCCGGGTATGAGGAAGTACGCGAGTTGGGCAGTGGCGGGGCCGGACGTGTTGTTCTGGGGACATATACGGCGACCGGGGCTTATGTCGCGATCAGGTACCTGCGTCCGCTGCTGTGGGCGGATCCCGCGTTCCTGGCCCGTTTCCGCGAGGAGGCACGCCACCTGGTCGAGCTGGACGACCCGCATGTGGTGCGGATGCACGAGTACGTCGAGACGCGGACGAGCGCGGCCCTGGTGACGGAACTGGTCGACGGGGTCTCGCTGCGCGCGATCTTGGACGAGCACCGCACGATGAGCCCGGAGGCCGCGCTCTCCCTGGTAAACGGCTGCCTCGCGGGTCTGGCCACGACCCACGACCTCGGGATCGCGCACCGCTCGCTCAAGCCGGAGAACGTCCTGGTCCAGGCGGACGGAACGGTCAAGATCGCCGACTTCGGGCTGACGCCGCCCGGGGGCGCTCCGGCGTACCCCCTGCCGGACGGCCTGGCGGCCGGGGAGGCCGCCGCGGACCTGCACGCCGTCACCTGCACGCTGGTGGAGTGCCTGACCGGCGGCCCGCCGCAGGACGAGAACCTGCGGAAGGTCCCCGGCTCGGTCCGGGAAGCGGTCACCGCCGGGCTCTCGGCGGACCCGGAGCAGCGCCCGGCGAGCGCCGGCGGCCACGCCACGGCACTGGACACCGCCGCACGCGCCGCCTACGGCCCCGAGTGGGACAAACGGGGACGGCGGCACCTGGCCGAACTGGCCACGACCCTGGCCCTGCGCTTCCCCCTGGCGGGCCCTCTCCCCCGCACCGCCGGCTCCCACGCCGCCACCGGCCGCCGCCGGCCATCACGAACCGCACTGCTGTTCGGCAGGCTCACAGGGGCGGGCCCGCACTCCCGCGACGACGGGCCGCCGCACGACTCGCACGCGCCCGGCGACCGGCGCCGCGACGACGGCTCGCCCGCTCTGCCCCGCGGCGGGGCCGGCGGGCGGCGGCGTATGCGCCGGGTCCCCCAGGTGCCCGGGGCGCGGCCGCGGCTCGTCATCGCCGCCGCGATGGCCGCGGCGGCGGTCACCGTGATCCTGCTTGCCGCCGACGGCACCCCCGACACCTTCCTGGCCACGCCGCCGCGCGAGCCGCGCGGCCAGTCCCCCGAGCGTCCGCCCGTTGAAGAGCCGCGCGGCATGGCCACGCCCACCACCGGCCAGGGCGAACGGAGCCCGCAGGCCGTACGGACGCCCGCACGCAACGGACCGCGCCCCGTGGTCGCCAGCGGCACCCCGGCCGCCGCGCACACGGTCAGGGAGCTACGCATCGGCACCTTCGACGGCGGCCGGGGAACGCTGAGCCTTTCCGCGTCCACCCGGGGCAGCGTGACCGTGGCCGCGATGTTCGCCGAGGGCCCGGCCCCCGACCGGCTGACGACGGCCCCGCCGCGCACGTTCACCCTCGCTGGGGCGAGCTCCTATACCCGCGTCCTCGCCCATGCGTTCGCCCCGCCGGCGTGTGACACGACGGTCTACCGGCGGCTGACCGTCACCGCCGTGCCGGGCGGGGGCACCGCTTCCCGGACGACCGTCGTACGAGGGCAGGCGTGCCCGCCGCCCGCCGTACGCGAGGCGCAGGTGGTCGCCTGGGACGGTTCGGCGGGCAGTCTCCGCGTCACGGCCAACGGTCCCGGCCCGGTACGGCTGACCGTCGCCTACACCCGCCGCGACGGCGAAGACGCGGCCCGCACCCTGCACACGGATCGCCGGATCCTGCGCGGGCGCACCGAGTACACCGTGGAGATCAAGAACCCGCCCGGCGACGTGCCCTGCGGCGAACGCGCCCATCTCGGCGTCCTGGTGTCCACCGACCGGGCGGCCACGGGCGGCCCCGAGGTCCGGGAGGCCCTGCTCACCGGGCCGCGGTGCGCCGACGAGCCCACACCCACCGATCAGCGCCCGGTGGACGAACCGCCCGGCGATGATGAGAGTTCCGCGAAAGCCGTCGCACCTCCCGCCGGACGGCGCTAGCGTCGAAACGCCGAAGCAGCCGTCCATACGCGTACGGAGGCCCTGATGGCGGTCGTTGACTCTGTCCCGTTCCGGGCGGGTACCGAGGGTTATCACACCTATCGCATTCCGGCGATCGTCGCGACCGGCTCGGGGACGCTGCTCGCGTTCGCCGAGGGCCGGCGCGACTCGGCCGGCGACACGGGCCGGATCGACCTGGTGCTCAAACGGTCCGGCGACGGCGGGCGCACCTGGGGTTCGTTGCAGGTGGTCGCCACCCGCGACGGCGGCGGTACGGCGGGCAACCCCGCGCCGGTGGTGACCGCGGGCGGCCCGATCGTGCTCGTCACCGTCCAGAACGCGGCCTCCGCCACCGAACAGAAGATCCGCAGGGGCCAGGTCAAGGCCGAGGAGGGCCGCCGCGTCTACGTCCAGCGCAGCGAGGACGACGGCGTGACCTGGTCGCCGCCCCGGGAGATCACCACGAGCGTCAAGCGCCGGGAGTGGCGGTGGTACGCGACCACGCCGGGCCACGCGCTCGAACTCCGGGCCGGGACGCACGCCGGGCGGATCGTGGTCCCCGGCAACCACTCCCTGCCGCCCGCGAAGGGCGACACCGGGGCCGAGGGCAAGTACGACGGCGGCCACGGCCTGCTCAGCGACGACGACGGCGAAACGTGGACGCTCGGCTACCTGGACGATGATCCGGACGGCCGCATCAACGTCAACGAGACCACCGCGGCCGAACTCCCCGACGGCCGGATCTACCTGAACACCCGTACCGACTCGACCGCGCCCGGCACCCGCGCCGACGCCTACTCCTCCGACGGCGGGCAGACCCTCGAAGCCCCCTTCCGAGCGCAGGAAGGGCTGGTCGGGCCGGTGGTGGAGGGCAGCGTGCTGCAGTGGCCCGACCCCGAGGTGCTGCTCTTCTCCGGCCCGGCCGATCCCGATTCGCGGGCGCGGATGACGATCCGCGCCAGCGAGGACGCCGGCCGGACCTGGCGGGACGCGCACACGCTCTCCAGCCTGCCCGCGGCCTACTCCGACCTCGTGGCGGTGGACCGGGAGACGGTCGGATTGCTGTACGAGACCGGCGATTCCGGGCCCTACGCCACGATCACCTTCGCGGCGATCCCGATAGCGGACATGATCCGCTAAGTCGCCTCAAAGGTTGATTTACATCACATATCCCTCAAGTTTAGGGCAAAGGGGAACGCCGCTCGACCTGCGGCTAAGCGGCTCGCGGGGATCGACCGTCGCTTGCCGATCCCTTTGCGATGGTTTGACCTCCCGTTACTCGCAGGTAGTCTCCGTCGTCACGGAAGACTCTGACCTGTGGTGCCGCCACGCGCGTACCGATCGGTTCCCCCGCGATCGGCCCGCGCGAACGCGCCATCGATCGACCCGACCTCCGTACAGCCCGGTCGCGAGGGCGGCGCGACCATGCCCGCAGGCTGTCCGGCAGGTCCCCCATACATAGATGAGCCCTGAGACCGAAAAGTTCATCAAGCTCCTTGAGAAACAGCTCGGTTACGCCGAGAAGAAGGGCGGCCACACCAAGTTCGGCGCCTGGTACAACTCCGTCGAATCCGACGCCGACTACAGCGCCCAGCCCTGGTGCGACATGTACATCTCCTGGACGGCCGAGAAACTCGGCTACCAGGAGTGGGTCGGGCAGTTCGCGTGGACCCCCTCGCACGCGCGGTGGTTCGAGAAGCAGGGCGCGTTCGGCACCAAGCCGGAGCGGGGCGCCCTCGTCTTCTACGACTGGAGCGGCGGGAAGAAGATCGGCGGGATCGACCACGTGGGTGTGGTCACCGGGGTCAAGGGCCGCAAGATCCTCGCCATCGAGGGCAACATCGACGGCGGGGTCGCCAAGCGCAAGAAGCGCGACCAGGACAAGGTCGTCGGGTACGGGTACCCGGAGAAGGTCAAGGAGGGCCTGGAGGCCCCGGTGATGCCGCCGGACTCCGTACTCGGCCAGGCGGGACAGGACGCGGCGATGCCGCAAGGACCGCAGGTGAACGTCGCGCCCGACATCGCGGCCCGGCTCATCTCGCCCCGGCCGCTCGAACCGGCACGCGGCGAGGCCGCGGCACGGGAGTCCCGGGCGCCCAGCAAGCCCCTCAAGGGCGACGAGCACAAGGCGGCCGCGGAAAAGCCGGTTCCGGCCGCCTCGCCGCGGTCGCGGAAGGACGACGGCGCTCCGGCCGACGACGACCGCGCGGCGCCCGCACGCTCATCCGCACCCGAGCCCGCGCCGCGGGCCAAGGTCCTTCCCGACACGGCCCCGCTCACCGGCTCGCCGCTCTCGGCCCCGAGCGTGCTCCAGTCGCCCCTGCCGGACCTGAGCAGCCCGGTACTCCTCGCCCCGGTACTCCTCGCCCCGGTACTCCTGGCCGCCATCGGTCTCCTCGCCCACGCCCGATCCCGCCGGCTCCGGGTACAGGCCGCTGGCGGGCTCACCGTTCGCCCGAGCGAGAGCGCCGCCACGCCACTGGAGAGCCCCGGGCCCGCCTTGGCGGCGGCACCTGCCCTGCGGCACGCCCCTTCCGCGGCCCGGCACGCCTCCGCCATGGGCGAGCCGACGCGTACGGCGAGCGGGCGCGCCACCCGTACGTCTCGCACCCGGGGCCGCCACGCCGCCCACCCCGACCTGATCATCGCCCACGACGTCCAGGCGCTGTCGCTGGGAAGGCATGCGGCCGGAGAGGCACCGACGGGAGAGGAGCGGCACACGCCGTACCGGGGGCGGCGGCGCAGGATCGTGCCGTCCGGCGAGCACGCGACCCCGGCCGTGCCCGAGCAGAAGCCCAGGGGCCGCCGCCACCGTCCCGTACCAAGCCCGCGCTCCCCGCTCCCCGCCGACCGGCACCCCGACTGGAACTGGTTCCACTCGGCCACCATGGCAC
>NZ_POUA01000283.1 GCF_003236385.1 Spongiactinospora gelatinilytica | reverse complement strand
CGCCCGGGCCGGTCAGGGGGTGGGGGCGGCGGTGCTGGCCCCGGCCACGCTCACGATCTTGACGTCTGTCTTCCCCGAGGGGCCGCGCCGTACCCGCGCGATCACGGTCTGGACGGCGGTGAGCCTGGCCGGCGGTACGGCGGGCAACCTGATCGGCGGTGCGCTGACCGAGTACCTGTCCTGGCGGTCGATCCTGCTTATCAACGTGCCGATCGGGCTGGCCTGCCTGGCCGCCGCCCACCTGCTGCCCCCCGGCCCGGACCGGCGCGGCGGGCGGCGGCTGGACGTGCTGGGGGCGGCGCTGGCCACCGGCGGGCTGGGCGCGCTGGCCTACGGCCTGTCCGGCGCGCCCGTCGTCGCGTTCGGCGGGCTCGTGCTGCTGGGGTTGTTCGCGCTGGTAGAGGCGCGTGTGGCGCGGGCGCCGCTGATTCCGCCGTCGCTGCTGCGGGCGCGGCCGATCTGGCTGGGCAACGTGGCGATGCTACTGGCCGGGGCGTGCCTGAACCCGATGTGGTACTTCCTGACCCTGTCCCTGCAGAACGTCCTGGGCTACGGGCCGTTGCAGACCGGGCTGGCGTTCCTGCCGCACACGTTGCTGACCATGCTGGTGGGCCTGCGCCTGACCCCGTGGCTGATGCGCCGCACCGACGATCGCGTCCTCATCGCCGCCGGGGCGCTGATCGGCGCGGCGGGTTTCTGGTGGCAGAGCGGCATCGCCCCGGGCCAGGACTACCTGACGGCCATCGGTGGCCCGGCCGTGCTGATCTCTCTCGGCGGCGGCCTGCTGAACACGCCGCTGACCGTCACGGTGACCTCCGGCGTCGCCCCGGCCGACGCGGGCGCGGCCTCCGGGCTGATGAACACCGCCAAGCAGATCGGCGGCGCGCTCGGCCTGGCCGCCCTGGTCACGGCGACCGGGGGACGGGAGATCGGCTACGGGCAGGCGTTCACCGCCATCGCGGTGATGCTGACCGCCGTCGCCCTCCTGGCGACCGCACTGCCGAAACGGCGCGACGCCTCGGTGGCCGGTACCCCGACAACACGCTGACCACGCCGCTGCACCCGGCTCCAGCACGCCCTGGGCCTGGCCCCGCGCGATCAGGTCGTACACCGGCCGTGACCAGGCCCGCCAGGGCCTGACGTCAGGAGGTGGCCGCGGCGTAGGCCCGGGCCAGTTCGCCCCAGGTCGCCATGGCGTTCCCATCGGGGGAGAGCCGGTTGTCGACGACCATCAGGGTCACGCCACGGGTCAGGTCGGTGGCGCCCATGGAGGTGAAGCCGCCGTAGGCCCCTCCGTGGCCCTGCCAGGTGCGGTTCGCGACCTCGGTGCGGACGGTGGCCATGCCGTAGGCGAAGCCCGCCGCGACCGCCTGGGGCGACGGCGTGGTCATCGCGGTGAGGGTGGCCGGGCGCAGCAGCCGCTTGCCGGTGAACAGGGCGTCCAGGAAGCGCGCGGCGCCGTAGGCGGTACCCGCGAACATGCCGTCACCGAACGGCAGGCCGTACACGTCGGTGGGGATGCCGGTGGCGCCGAAGGCGGTGAAGTAGTCGGTGAGCGTGCCATCGCCGCCGGGGATGTGACCGTGGGCGAAGCGGGCGTAGGCGCTCGGGGAGCGTACGGCGGTGAGCTGGTCGCCGCGCTCGCCGGTCCGCTGGTAGAAGTGCCTGAGGTCGCGTTCGAGCGCCCGCTCCCCCCGGGACACCCTGGTCAGCACCTCGGCCAGGATGATGAATCCGGTGTTGGAGTACTCGAAGCGCGCGCCGGGGTTCACCGGCTCGTGAATGCCCGGCGCGAGCATGGCGAAGGTGTAGGGCCGGTCCGGGTCGTACTGCGCGCCGCCCGGCAGCAGCGGGGCGGTGGCCGGGTCGGTGTAGAGGTCGGGGTATCCGGCGGTGTGCGTGAGCGGCATCCTGAGCGTGACCACGCGCGAGCCGGGCACCTCCGTCCCGACATGGGCGGAGATCGGGCGGTCCAGCGCCAGCACGCCCTTCTCGGCCAGGTGCAGGGCGTACGTGGCCAGGATGGACTTGCCGAAACTCGCCAGGCTGAACAGCGTCGAGCCGGTGACCGGGGCCGGCGGCTCGTTGATCGCCCTGCGGGCGTTCGCCGACCAGATGAGCCGCCCGCCCCGTATCGCCACGGCCTGCACCCCGGGGCCGTCCGGATCGGCCGTGGCCTCGGCGAACGCCTTGTCCAGGGCCGCCCGCACCGAATCCTGACCGGCGGCGGCGGACGCGGGGGGAGCGGCCCCGGGCACTTCCGCGATCTCCGGTGTCGGCGGCACCGCTATCGGGGCAGGGCGGCGGCGATCCGCCGGGCCATCGCGCGGTTGCCGGCCTCGTTGGGGTGCAGGCCGTCGCCGCCGTCGTAGGCGGGGTGCAGCTGGTCCTTGTCACGGGGCCGCGGCCATGGCGCGGTCCAGGTCGGCCACCGCGTCGTACGCGCCCGAGGTGCGGATCCAGTGGTTCAGCTCGTCGCGTACCAGCTCGCCATGCTCGGTGAAGTACGCGGCCTTCTTGAACGGCGGCAGCGTCGCGCCGATCACCTTGATCCCCCGGGCGTGCGCCTGCCGGATCAGCTCGCGGTGCCCGGCGATCAGCTCGGCCGCGGTGACGCGGGGATTGGGCTTGAAGCAGAAGTGCTCGGACTCGCTGAGGCCGATGTCGTTGCTCCCCTCCAGCACCACGACCGTGCCCACGCCCGGCTCGTCGAGCGCGTCGCGCCGGAACCGGGTCAGCGCCTTGTCGCCCGAGCAGGGGGAGTCGTTGAGCACGCGGTTGCCGCCGATGCCGGCGTTGAGGACGCCGCGTGCCCGGCCCTGCCGGACGAGGAACTCGGCCAGCTCGTCGGGGTAGCGATCGTTGGCGTCGGTACGGCCTCCTCCGTCGGTGAGCGAGTCGCCGAGGGCCGCCACGCCGCTCGGCCGCCGGGCGGCACCGGTGACGTCGACCCCCGCGAGGTAGTACCAGGAGTGGGTGGTCTCGGTGAAGGGCCGCCCGCTCACGTCGGACCTGTGATCGCCACGGGCGCGGTAGCTGGATCGGATCGGCCCCGGTGCCGCTCTGTGTGATGCCGTTCCGCGGCGGTGGCGGGCAGGGCGTCCCGTCAGATCGCCGGCGGTCCGCGATGGGGGATGGGCGCCAATCTCCGCGGACCTCGCCCCGGACGGGCGGCTCCCCGGCTACTGTGCAATTCGGTGTTGCTGTCACCAGACGTATCCATCCGCTCACCCATCGAAAGGGAACGAGCCATGTCATCCCCTCTCAGCGCGGGCTCGTCCGGCATCGGCGACGTGGACACGGTGCTGGGCATTCTGGACCAGCACCTGCGCATGATCCGCTCCGGTGACCCGGCGTCCGCCCGCACCCTGCTGATCGACGGGCGGCCCGCCCAGTTGGACGGGGCCGACTTCGACCAGGTCATCGTGGGCGCGGGCACGCTCGTCTACGTGTACGTGGACTGGCTGCGGCAGGCGTACGAGCACCAGGGGGAGGGCTCCGCCGAAGCGCTCGGCAGCGTCCTCGGATACGTCGTCGACGGGCTGCACGTGATGAACGCCGTCGAGGACGCCGCCATCCCGACCATGGCCGGCCTGATCGTCGCGGCGGGCGTCGGCCTGTCACCGAACCTGTGGCGTGCCCAGTACGGCCCGTGGATGCGGGCCGAGATGAACGCGGTCGAGGCGACGCTGCTGCTCCTGGCCGGTCACGTCAACGAGATCGCGCAGGACGACGACCAGGCGATCCGCATGGTCGCCGACGTGCTCGCCGCCGAGCCGTGATCGGCCGCCCGTCCGGGTTTCCGAGGTCAGGGGGCGGTGTACTCGCCGACGACGTCCACGACCCAGGTGACGCCGAACCGGTCCTTCAACATCCCGTACAGCGGCGCCCACTGCGCGGGCCCCAGCGGCTGGATTATGGTCGCGCCGTCGGAGAGTCCCTTCCAGTACGCGGTGATCTCCTCGGCCGCCCGGCCCCGCAGTGACACGAAGAACGCGTTCTCGCCCTGGTCCCAGGGCAGGTGCGAGGGCACGTCGTAGGCCATCACCCGAAAGCCGTTGCCGGCCGTCACCTGGCCCCACATCACCTGGTCGGCCTCGGACGGCTCCTGGACGTTCCCGGCGTCGTTGTAGGTGACCACGGCCACTTCCCCGCCGAACACGGACCGGTAGAACGTGAGCGCCGCGCGGGCGTCACCCCGGAAGTTCAGGTGGGTCACAACATTGACGGACATATGCGATCCCTTCTCTTGTCCGGGGACCACAGTGGCAGGGGAAGCGGCCAGGGTATGGCCGCTACCTGGGGCAATATGGGCCCATGCCGAAGACTTCAGCGCGGCTGCTGGCGCTGCTCTCCCTGCTCCAGGTGTGCCGGGACTGGCCGGGGGCGCTGCTGGCCGAGCGGCTGGACATCAGCCCGCGTACCGTGCGCCGTGACGTGGACCGCCTGCGCGAGCTGGGCTATCCGATCATGGCGATCAAGGGCCCCGACGGCGGCTACCGGCTGGAGGCCGGAACGGAGCTGCCCCCGTTGCTCTTCGATGACGAGCAGGCCGTGGCCCTGGCCGTCGCGCTCCAGCTCGCCGGCGCCACGGGCGCGGGCATCGGGGAGGCCGCGGCGCGTGCGCTGAACACCGTCCGGCAGGTCATGCCCGCCCGGCTGCGCCACCGGATCGACACCCTGCCGGTCACCGCCGTGCAACCGCCTCCGGCCCGACCGGTTCCGCAGGTCGGGGGCGGCGTGCTCACGGCGCTCAGCGTCGCCGTCCACGCCCGCGAGGTGCTGCGTTTCACCTACGAAGGAGCCGCGGGCGACGCGGGCGGGCAGACCTCGCGCCGGGTGGAGCCGCACCACCTCGTCACCTGGGGCGGGCGCTGGTACCTCGTGGCCTGGGATCTCGACCGCGCGGACTGGCGTACCTTCCGGGCGGACCGGATCAGTCCGCGCACCCCGGCCGGGCCCCGCTTCACCCCGCGCGAGCTGCCCGGCGGCGAGGTGGCCGCCTTCGTGACCGGCCGCTTCCGGGGCGCGGACGGCTCCGGCGACTGGCCGTGCGTCGGTGAGGTGATCCTCGACCTGCCCGCCGCCACCGTGTCCGGCTACACCCGCGACGGAGCCGTCGAGGAGCTCGGCCCGGACCGTTGCCGGCTCGTCCTGGGCTCGTGGTCATGGGCCGGCCTGGCCGCGGCCATCGGCAGGTTCGACACCGACATCGAGGTCGTCGGCCCGGCCGAGCTCAAAGCCGCCTTCGCCCGGCTTGCCCGCCGCTACGCGGCCGCTTCCGGCTCCTGGCCGGGTCGGTGATCAGCGGGCTCCCACCACGTCAGATTGGCGGACGCCTGGGCCACCGGCTCGATGATCTCCCACGCCTCCGCGATCAGACCCTCGTCGAGCCGCCAGATGTCGACGACCTCGATCTCCGGCTCGATTCCCGGCCCGGCACCCGGCAGCCTGCGCCGCGAGTGCACCACGACATGATCGCCTTCGCCCGGCACATGCCGGATCTCGACCCGCATGCCGGCCAGCGGGACGAGCGCGGCGCGTACGTCGGCGAGCCATTCCGCCTTGGGCCTGACGGTCGAGTCCGGCCGGTGATGGACGAAGCCGTCGTGCAGCAACGGCGCGAGCGCATCGACGTCGCCCGTCGCGACCAGTGACCGACGTCGGCCACCTGCCCGCCGTACGGACCGCACGCGATGAGCACGTCGACACCGAACGCCCTCCGGCCGGCACGGCGGTCCAGGTGGCCGCGCTCTTCCGCCCGGAACTGCTGCTGGAGGTGGAGGCGCTGGCGCTCGTCGCGGAAGACGCGCGCTGAGCGCGCTCACTCGCGGGACGGCTGGTCCGCGTCCAGGCCGTGCAGGATCTTGGCGGCGAGCCCGGCGAACCGGTCGAGTTCTTCGGGGCAGAGGCGGTCGATGAACAGGCGCCGGATCTCCTGGCCGTGGCCTGGCACCGCCTTCTTCAGCGCGGCGAAGCCCTCGTCGGTCAGCACGGCGTAGATGCCGCGGGAGCCGCATGGTTCGCGGGAGATCAGGCCGCGGCGGCTCATCCGGGTGAGCTGGTGGTGCATGCGGCTCTTCTCCCAGCCCGCGGTCCGGCCGAGCTCATAGGAGCGCATCCGCCGCCCGGGCGCCTCGGACAACAGGGCGAGCACCGTGTAGTCGGCGTTGGACAGGCCGCTGCCCGCCTGTAGTTGCTGCTCAAGGCGTGCCGGAAGGAGCAGCACCATCCGGAAGATCGTCCGCCATGCGCGGAGCTCGTGTTCGGTCAATCCAGGCTGCGCCATGCCGCTCATCCTACCAGCGAGTTGACATATCTACTCGATGGCCTGTATTCAGTAGACACATCAACTCGATGGAGGGTCCACCCGTCGACACCGTGCGTCGTGCCGTCGTGCAGGGGGCTTCGGGGCGACCGGCAGAAAGGCAACGTACTTCGATGACCCGTATAGGCATCATTCTGGGCAGTGCCCGCGAGCACCGTAACAGCGAGCAGGTGGCCGGCTGGGTGCTGCAGTACGCCGAACTGCGCGACGACGCCACCTTTGAACTCATCGACCTCCGTGACCACCCGCTACCGCTTTTCGACGAGCAGTTCCCGCCCGCGATGGGCAGGTACCAGAACGAGCACACCAAGCGATGGGCGAGCGTCATCGCGTCGTACGACGGCTTCATCATCGTGACGCCGGAATACAATCACGGCATTCCTGCCGTGCTGAAGAACGCCATCGACTTCGTGTTCGCCGAATGGGCCAACAAAGCGGTCGGCTTCGTCTCCTACGGAGTGGCCGGTGGGGCCCGCGCGGTGGAGCACCTGCGGTCGATCGCCGGCAATCTGCACCTGGCCGACGTCCGCCAGCAGGTCACGCTCAACCTGTTCACGGAGTTCGAGGATCTCACCGCCTTCAAGCCCGGCGGCCACAACCTCGAACCCCTGGAGACCATGATCGGCCAGGTGGTCGCCTGGAGTGCCGCCCTCGCCCCACTGCGGGCCGTGCCCGCCGTCAGCGCATCGTGACCAGCTTTTTCTCAAGGAGAAACCCCCATGTCCAGCCGGCAGGATGAAGACGAGCGGCCGGAGAGCGCCGCCCAGCGATCCGAGCGTCGCGGCTTTCTGAAGACCTCCGTCATGGCCGCCGCCGTCACGGGCGCGGGCCTGCTCGCGGCGCCCCCGGCCGCGGCCCAGGCCCGTGACCAGGCACCACCGAGCAACACCGGCGGCCGGGGACGCCGATATGTCATCCGCGGCGGGGCGGTTATGTCGATGGACCCGAAGGTGGGGAATTTCGAGTCCGCCGACGTCCTGGTCGAGGGCAAGCGGATCGTCGCGGTCAAGCCTCATGTCAACGCCTCCGGGGCCGAGGTCATCGATGCGCGCGGGCGCGTTGTCATGCCGGGCTTCGTGGACACGCACCACCATCAGTTCGAGACGGCCGAGCGGGCCTTTCTCGCCAATGGCATGCTGCTCGACGACAAATCCGGCGCACCCAGCGCCTACCCCAACTACGTCGAGCACATTCTCGGGGGATTCGCCAAGAAGTACCGCCCGCAGGACGTTTACATCAACGAACTGTTCGCCGGGCTCTCCCAGCTCGACGCGGGCGTCACCACGGTGCTCGACGTGTCGCAGATCCACCATTCTCCCGAGCACAGCGACGCGGCCGTCCAGGCGCTGATCGACACCGGGAGGCGTGCCGCCTTCGGATTCTTCGAGGGCGACGGCCGCCCCGGGGCCCGGTACCCGGAAGACGCCCGCAGGCTCAGGAGCAAGTGGTTCTCCTCGGACGACCAGCTCGTTACCATGATCATGGGCGGCGAGGTGCATCTCGGCGAGGAGGTGTACACCCGGGCCTGGGCCATCGCCCGCGAGCTGGGCCTGCGGATCGCGGCCCACTCGGTCGGCTCGTTCGGGATGCGGCCGGCCTTCGAGAAGATCGCCCGGGGCGCCGGCGGTGTCAAGGTGGGGCCGGACAACATGTTCATTCACATGACCGGCATGTCCGATGAAATCTGGAAGAAGTTCCGGGACGCGGGCGGGCAGGTCTCGATCGCCTTCCCGATCGAGATGGGCATGCGGCACGGCACTCCGCCGATCATCAAGATGCAGGAACTCGGCATGGAGCCGTCGCTGAGCTCCGACGTCGAGACGACGATGGCCGCGGACCCGTTCACGCTGATGCGCTCCGCGATGACCATGCAGCGCATGATCGTCAACCAGATGGTCCTGGATCAGGGCAGCGGGGAGCCTCCGGACAACTGGCCGAAGCCGGCCGAGGGCACGCCGCCGCTCCTCACGGTCCGCGACGTGCTGCGGTACGGGACCATCAACGGAGCCGAGCACCTCGGGCTGGGGCGCAAGACCGGCACGCTCACGCCCGGCAAGGAGGCCGACATCGTGCTGCTCGACGCCACCGCGCTCAACGTCGCGCCGCTCAACAGCGTGCCCGGGGCGGTCGTGTCGCTGATGGACCGCACGAACGTCGAGACCGTGATCGTCGCGGGCAAGATCCGTAAGTGGCGGGGCCGCCTGCTCGGCGCGGACCTCGGCCGGCTGACCCGCCGGTTGGAGAACTCACGCGACTACCTCTTCAAGGAGATGAACCTGAAGCCGGACCTGTTCAAGTACAGCTAGGCCATGCCCTGCCGGGGCGGCGGCGGAACGTGGGGTGCGGTTTCACCGGCTCGCCGCCCCAGGCGACCGCCCGCTCGCCGGTCACGCCGCCTCCCCGGCCACGGCCGTCGGCGTACGCCCGAGCGTGCCGTGCGCGAAGGCGAAGGCGGCCGACAGCAGGGCCGCGACGGCTGCGGCGGCGAAGCTCCAGCCCGCCCCCGCGCTCGGCAGCACCGCCCCGGTCACCGCGCCGGCCACGCTGCTCCCCACGATCCTGACCAGCGCGTTCACGCCTCCCGCCGCCGCGGTCTTGGCGGGCTCGACGTGCTCGACGGCCATCGTGCCGAGCGCGGCGTACCCGAGGCCGATGCCCAGGCCCAGCACGCTCGCCGCCCCGTACAGGTCCGCCGGTGACCCGTGCGCGACGCTCAGCCAGATCGCCGCGCAGGTCACCACCGCCGATCCCGCGCCGACCAGCGACGACGCCGTGAAGCGGCGCATCAGCCGCCCCGCGAGCAGCGAGACCACCAGCATCAGCAGCGCCGTCGGCAGCAGGTACAGGCCGACCTGGAGTACCGAGGCGCCGAGCTTCTGCTGAGCCACGGCCGACAGCGTGGTGATGACGCCGAACAGCGCGAACCCGAGCAGCAGGGACGCGACGGTCGCGCCGACGGTCCCCCGGTGCAGCAGCATCGGGATCTCGATGAGCGGCGATGTGGTGCGCCTGGCCGACAGCACCCAGGCGGCGAACAGCGCGGCGCTCGCGGCGAGCAGCCCCAGCGTGGCCGCCGAAGTCCAGCCCCAGGCGGGCGCCTTGCTGACGGCGAGCAGCAGGCAGACCAGCCCCGCGAGGATCATGCCGCCGCCGCTGCCCACGCCCATCATCGCGCTCAGCACGCCGATCGCCGTGGGCAGTCGTTCGCGCGGCACCTGCTGCCGGGCGATCCCGATGGCCAGTGGTACCCGGAGGAGATCATCGACGCGGCCGTCCAGGCCGGCCTCACGCCGGAAGAGGCCGTGGACGCGTACCGGATCATCTGGCACTACACGGCGGGCGAGATCTCCGCACGCGCGGCCGCCGCGCGCCGTCGCGCGGACGACAGGCCGACCCACCGCAGCCAGTTGTTCGAAAGCCTGGACCCCGCCCGGCTCCCGCGCCTGGCCGCGCTCGGCCCCCGCTGGACGGAGCTGACCGACCGCGACACCTACGACAAGGGGATACAGGCCCTGGTACGCGGCCTGCTACCCGCTCCTCCGGCCTGACGCCGCCGGCCGGTTCTTTCCGCGGAGCCGGAGGTAAGCGGGCGCTGAGCGGGCAGGAGACCTGTCATGGCCGGACGGATCGTGGTCGGTGTGGACGGGTCCGCCCCGTCCGACGCCGCGGTGGAGTGGGCCGCGCTCGACGCCCAGCGGCGCGGCCTGGACCTGCGGGTCGTGCACGTGTGCGAGCCGTGGCGGCGCAACCTGGGCATCGAGCACTGCGGCGCGGCGCTGGAGGCCGCCGACCGGGCACGCGACCTCACCCGTGACGTCACGGTGTCGGCCGAACTGCTCATCGGGGACGTGGCCGTCGAGCTGATCGCCGAGTCGGACTCGGCGGACGGCCTGGTCCTGGGCAGCCGGGGCCTCGGCGGGTTCACCGGGATGGTGCTGGGCTCGGTGAGCATGGCCGTGGCCGGGCACGCAGCCGGGCCGGTCGTGGTCGTCCGGGCTCCGCGCGCGGTGGAGTACGGGCGGGTGGTGG
>NZ_POUA01000282.1 GCF_003236385.1 Spongiactinospora gelatinilytica | reverse complement strand
GCCCCGACAACTCGGCGGGGATCTCACCCACCACCTTGGCGGGCTCCAGCGTCACCTCCTCCGCGACCGGCGCATTGTTGCCCGCGAGATGCAGCGGGACGTTCTCGGCCATGGCGAAACTCCTGTCCGCGCCGATACCTGTCAATGCGACGGTGTTCCAGAAAGGAAATGGGGAGTCGGCCCAGCGTACGGAGATGCCGGGAAGGTCGCGCACATCCGCGTCCGGATTACGGTCGAGCACAATGGGCAGCCAGCCGGAGGCGAGCTGCTCGACCGATTCGATCGAGTCCGCGAGTTCCGTCACTGGAAACCCCCAAGTATCCCGAGTTGACACCTGACCGTCATTGATCAGGTTACAACTTAAGAAGGCATTTGATCGGGTTCAGGCCGGTATCCAGTTGCCGTGGAAGCCCGCCGGGACGCGGACCGGGACGTGTACCTCGGCCAGTGGCGGCGCGGCCGGGTCGGCGGCGTTCAGGATGGCGAGGTAGCTGCGGTCGGTGGCCCGGTCGTGGACGAAGGTCATCAGGTAGCCGTCGTTCTCCGCTGTCCCGTCCCTCGCGACGAACACCGCCTCGCCGCAGGTGTGCCCGGCCGGAAAGCGGTGTACCGCCCGCACCCCGCCGTCGGCCAGGTCGTAGGCGTAGATCTCCGACCGCTCCGGCTCGGCCTCCAGCGCGAAACTGGCCGTGTAGCCGTACCGGTGCGGCAGCCCGATCGCGTTGTCGGCGACGCGCGGGAACTCGCTGGGCGCGTCGTCGATGGGGGCCTCCGCGACCGTGCCGGTGCGCGGGTCCAGGGTCCAGCGGTACAACGTGGGCAGGCCGCCGCCGACGTCCTCGGGACCGCCGCGCCACAGCGACGGCACCCGGGTGCCGGTGACCGTGATGATGCCGGTGGCGGGGTCCTCGAAGGCGTTCATGGTGTGCCAGACGTAGCACGGCGCGATGTCGTACCAGCGTACGGGCGCGTCGTCGCCGGCCGTGCGCGGCAGCACGCCGAACCTGGCCCGGTGGCCGTCGTCCCACCGCCACGGCGGCCCACCGGCGGCGGCCTGGGCCGCGTCGAAGACGACCGGCAGGTCCAGGAAGATCACGTGATCGCGGGTGACGGCGAAGTCGTGCATCATCGTCGCCCGTGGCATGTCGATCGCCCGCGTCTGCGCCACCTTCCCGGCGGCGTCGGCGCGGTAGTACGTCAGGTACGGCGGGCGCAGCCGGTACCCGAAGAACAGCAGCTCACCGGTGATCGGGCAGGTCTTGGGGTGCGCGGTCATCGGCGTGCGCAGCGCCCCGTCGAAGGTGTAGGCCCCGATGGTGGCCAGGTCGGGCGTCACCTCGTACGGGAAGCCGCCCTCCTCCAGCGCGAACAGCCTGCCGGCGTGCGCGATGAGGTGCGTGTTGGCGGTGGTCACCCGGTAGTCGATCCGGCTCGTCTCGGGGTCGAACGCGAGCGCGAAGCGTGATACGCCGGGGTTCTCGTACAGCGGCGTACGTACGTACCGGTTGCGGTACCACCGCGCCCGGCCGCCGTCCAGGGCGACCGTGTGGATCATGCCGTCGCTGGCGAAGGAGTGCGGCGACCAGCCGGTACGCGGGTTCGGCCCGTTCCGGAAGAACTGCCCCGACAACTCGGCGGGGATCTCACCCACCACCTTGG
This sequence comes from Spongiactinospora gelatinilytica, assembly GCF_003236385.1. Taxonomy (GTDB): domain Bacteria; phylum Actinomycetota; class Actinomycetes; order Streptosporangiales; family Streptosporangiaceae; genus Spongiactinospora; species Spongiactinospora gelatinilytica. Next base: position 8,765 of record NZ_POUA01000282.1, on the reverse strand, counting down.
CGGGCTCCAGCGTCACCTCCTCCGCGACCGGCGCATTGTTGCCCGCGAGATGCAGCGGGACGTTCTCGGCCATGGCGAAACTCCTGTCGACGTGTTTTGGGGAACGCCGACAACCATGCTGTGGAAAATCCCCGAACAACAGTCTTGTTTCCGCCGCCTGCATCAGCCGCCCGACATACGCCCAGGTCAGAGCGGTGCAAAATTCTGCGGCAACCCTGCCATTTAACGTCTGACCTGTATCTATGCCGCATAAGCGAAGCGTTGATCGCTCGCCGTCGCGGGCACGCCGCAAATCAAGATCTTTCCCGTTGCCGGCCAGGGGAGACTAGTGTGAGGTAGTGGATCGACGCATCTTCGGCCTGGAAAACGAGTACGGCGTCACATGCACCTTCCGGGGTCAGCGCAGGCTGTCACCCGACGAGGTCGCGCGCTACCTGTTCCGGCGGGTCGTGTCGTGGGGCCGGTCCAGCAACGTGTTCCTGCGCAACGGCGCCCGCCTGTACCTGGACGTGGGCAGCCATCCCGAGTACGCCACCCCCGAGTGTGACAACGTCGTGGACCTGGTCACCCACGACAAGGCCGGCGAGCGCATCCTGGAAGGGCTGCTCGTCGACGCCGAGAAGCGGCTGCGCGAAGAGGGCATCGCGGGCGACATCTACCTGTTCAAGAACAACACCGACTCGGCCGGCAACTCCTACGGCTGCCACGAGAACTACTGCGTGAGCAGGCAGGGAGAGTTCGGGCGGCTGGCCGACATACTGATCCCGTTCCTGGTGACCCGCCAGATCATCTGCGGCGCGGGCAAGGTGCTACAGACCCCGCGCGGCGCGGTCTACTGCGTCTCCCAGCGGGCCGAGCACATCTGGGAGGGCGTGTCATCGGCGACGACCCGCTCCCGGCCCATCATCAACACCCGCGACGAGCCACACGGCGATGCCGAGCGGTTCCGCCGCCTGCACGTCATCGTCGGCGACTCCAACATGAGCGAGACCACCATGCTGCTCAAGGTCGGTGCCACCGACCTGGTGCTGCGCATGGTGGAGGCCGGGATCGTGATGCGCGACCTGTCGCTGGAAAATCCGATCCGGGCGATCCGCGAAGTCTCGCATGACATGACCGGACGACGGCGGGTCCGGCTGGCCAACGGGCGCGAGGCGTCCTCGCTGGACATCCAGCGGGAGTACCTGGGCAAGGCCAAGGACTTCGTGGACCAGCGCGGCGGCGACGAGATCACCCACCGGGTGCTGGAACTATGGGAGCGCACCCTGCGCGCCGTCGACACCGGCGACCTGGACCTGGTGTCACGGGAGATCGACTGGGTGACCAAGTACCAGCTCATCGAGCGCTACCGGAACAAGTACGACCTGCCGCTGTCCTCACCGAGGGTGGCCCAGCTCGACCTCGCCTACCACGACGTCCACCGCAGGCGGGGCCTGTTCTACCTGCTCCAACGCCGCGGCTCGGTGGAACGCGTCACCTCCGACATCCGCACCTTCGAGGCCAAGTCCGTACCACCCCAGACCACCCGCGCCCGGCTGCGCGGCGAGTTCATCCGCAAGGCCCAGGAGAAGCGCCGCGACTTCACCGTGGACTGGGTCCACCTGAAGCTCAACGACCAGGCCCAGCGCACCGTCCTGTGCAAGGACCCATTCCGCAGCGTCGACGAGAGGGTGGACAAACTCATCGCAGGCATGTGACCAACCGCCACCTCGACCCCCAGCCGCCCCACCTGAGCCATGACCGGGCCCGCCTGCGGCATGCCGGATGCCGCGGTCGCCCGGCTTCCGGGCCCGGTTTCCCGAACCGGCCGGGACCGTCGCCCGCGATCGAAGTCTGCTCGATCGCGGACCTGCCGACGCCGCAGCAGGCCGCAAGTAGGTCAGCAGCGACGGATCGAAACCATGGTCGTGCAGGTCCGGCCCGCAAGGGGCCCTTCAGCGCAGATCGAACCGCAGCCGCCCCGATCGCCACCTCATCGGACACCACGGGGCCGGCAGGCTCGGTGGCACCGACGGACGCCCGTTGACCGGCGCTGAGAGGACGTCAGGATCTTCAGGACACTACAAGTTCCTAGAGAATCCGAATCCTGGTGATCTTGTGGATCCAGTCGTGTCCCGGTCTGTCGTAAACCCAGTAGTCGCCTCTGCCCAGCAGCATGCCGACTTCCGGGCCACCCAGGTCATCGATGTACGTGATGGCAACGTTGTTGTTCCCCGCCCCGATGTACTCGACGCCGTAGATGGCCACGCCGACCGAGCCCGCTTGCGCGAAGCAGTGGTCGTCCTGCCCCTGGTTGTTGTTGATCCAGAGGTAGTTTGTGTCGTTGCAGCCCACCTTTACGATGGCGTGCGCAGGGGTGGCGGTGAATGTGACCAGGGCCGCGAGTGCGACGGCGGAGGCGGTGAGAACCTTGGGAAAAGCTAGCTTCATTACCTACACTACTTCCAGTGGAGCGGTGTTGTCAGGAGGAGCTTCACCCATATCTCTGATCATCCAGCAGTCCACTCTGTGCTCATTCTGTGCCCATTCTCTGTCCACTCCGTCTCCCAGCCTGCTACGCCAACGGCCACGTCCAGGCTGCAATGCACCCGTGACCTGCGCTGCTAAGGGGTGATCTGGGGGATGACACAGTTGTTCTTCGGGGGGCCGCCCTCGGGCCAGGCGATGCCCTTGAGGGCCAGTTTTTCCGAGGCCGGGTCGAGGTGGACGACCGCGAGGGCCTTGTTGTACGGGTTGCCCGCGCTGGTCAGGCAGATCCAGCCGCTCGCCCCCTGAATGCGGAAGCTCGAATTCAGCGTGGACATGACCTCTTTGACATGCTCGACCTCAGGGACTTCCGACTTGCTGAGGGCCACGGCCTTTGTGAGCGCGTTCCTGGCGGTCAGGATCACATCGTGGGTGATTATGGTCCGGCCGTCGTCGAGGGCGACCGGGCCGATTCCGGCGGCGGCGATGTCCGCCCGGAGTTTCTTCAGGGCCTCTCTGGGCTCGGTGAGATGGCGGGGCGGTTCTTTGGCTCCCGGGTTTCGCTGCCACCAGGCCGACACTTCACGCTCCCAGGCGTCGGGATGGGCCGGGGAGGCGTACTCGATGTGGACCGCCGGCTTACCGCTTCCCGGGTCGCCGCGCAGCAACCGGCGTTCCCGCTCGTCCAGGCGGCTGTCAAGTGTCGTGGCGTCCGATCCCGTGACCACGGTGTAGGACTTCTTCCTCGCGCAGTACGTGTCGGCGAGCTGGTTGACGAAAAGCTTCAGATGAAGTGCCCGCCCGGCGAAGTAGACGTATCGTGCGTTGGATTCGCACAGATTGAGGGCCAGGTGCTCGAAGCGGTTCGGGACCGTGCCGACCACCTCGATTCCGTCAGACTTGAACGTCATGTCCTGCACGCCGGTGCCCGGCCTGTTGTCGCGCGCCGAGGTGAACGCCTCGCGCAGCGATTCGTTGTAGTCGTCGCCCGGCCGTACGTCCGCGACCAGCGCGGTCTCCGCGCCGGCCAGTTCGTGTTCGAAGGTGAGCAGCGCGTCGGCCTGTTCCCCGGCGGCCGACACCACGCGCGCGAGCCCGGGGAACGGATGGCGGGCCGTGTCCGGGGTCTCCGGATTGGCGAAGTCGTCGGACGTGACCAGGCCGGCGACGACCGGAAGACCGGCCATCTTGGTCATGTGGCTCATTGCGTTCTTTGTGTGGTCCAAACTGAGGTTGAACCCCGCCACGACGCGCAGATTCGGTTGCCCGAGAACGTCGTCCACGATCTTTTCCCAGTGCCGGTACCCGTGGCCGGGATTGGCGAGGGCGAGGCGGATGGCGGGCTTCGCGCCGTCCTCGCGGTTCGCCTGGAGCTGCGCGATATAGGCCCCCTGCACTTCGCTGAGGATCTGCCGCTGGACGGCGGGATTGGCGGACTCCAGCGGGATCACCAGGGCGACCGTCGCATGGCTCATGGACGAGATTCGGATGTTCTCCTTCTCGATGGCCGCGAAGATCTTCTTCATGCCGTCGAATTCGGGCATGAAAACGCCGCTGCCATCGGAGACCCCCACGCATTCGCCGCCCTCTTTGTGCAGCCCCTCGCCGCAACTCGACAGAATCCGCCTGGCGAAGATCACCCCACCGGCGGCGAGCGCCAGGACGACCAGGGCCGCCACGATCACGGTCACCGGTCCCGGCCCGTGCAGGCGTGGCGGTGGCGGCGAGTCCGGAGAGGGGGCGGGGGCGGGCCGTACCGGGAGCAGGCGGCTGCGCAGCGGCTCTTCCCCGCCGCGTTTGCGCTGCTCTCCGGCCTGCTCACGGTCCGCGAAGAGTCGCGGGATCTCGATGGCCAACTGCGCGGAGTCCACCGGCCGGTTGGCGCCCTTGCCCGCCGGAGCAGCGCCCGGGGCGGAGGTCGAGATGACGACGGGATGGACGCGCAGGTTGCCCGCCCTGCCGTCGAAGGCGGCGAGCAGGGCGTCCCTGATCGCCCGCCGGGCCGGGACGAGATCGACGTCTTGGAGCAGGATGATCGGGCGGCGTACCCGGTTGAGGTGGCGGAAGATCCCGTAATGGGCGTCGATGTCGGCCAGGAGGGCATCGACCAGCATCATGTTCTTCTCGTCCACCTGCGCGACCGGCGTCTGTTCCGCCGTCAGTTCCGCGGCCTGTTCCGCTCTGGCGCGTAACCGCCGCAGCTCGCCGATCAGCGCCTGCGTGGTACGCGGCGACTGCGGAAACCCCTTCTTCCGGAACCAGCGCAGCGGCCACGACGCCGGAAGCCGGCAGATGCTGATCACGGCGATGATCAGGCCGACCAGGCCGCCCTGCTGCATCCGGACGTTCGGATCGTCGATCAACTGCCCGATCCGCCTGCGCAGCTCGGGCAGCCTGGTCCGCCGCGCGTCCCTGACCGCCCTGTTGACCTCCGTCACCAGCCCGGGATCCCGCCGGGCCCGATGCCCGCCCTCGACCTTCCACGCGACGAGCATCGTGTACGCGGCGGCGAACCGGGGGAACACGATCGGAAGCCGGTACGGCGGACGCCCCCCGACCCCGCACCCGTGCGCGATGTTCAGCAGCTCCTCCGCGACCTCCGCATCCAGATCGGGCGGATCGCGCATTTTCTCCGTGGCCGCCTCGGGCTCATTGATCGGCACGATGCCGTGGTAGGTCTTATAAAACGTCGCGAGCCACTTCCGGCAACGTTCGCCATCGGCTTCCACCTGGAGCACCAGCGGGCCGCCCTTACGGGTATATCGGATCTTCCCCCTGCGCAGCCTGTTCCTGATCACCAACTCGGCGAGTACCGCGTCCAGATGTCGATCCACAGCCCGCTCCCGTCCCAGAGCGCCGACGCACATGAAAACCCCCGTTGATGATGGGGACTTTAACTGTGAAACGCCGGAGTGGCCCCACTGTTCAGCAAAGAATAATCCGCGTCCTTCTTCAGACGGGGATGGCGTGACGTTCGGCGAGTCGGCGGACCTCTGTCGCCCAGGACGGCTTGGCGCGGCGCAGCAGGGACTGCACGGACTCTCTTAACAGGATGCGGTGGTCGAGGTCTTCGGGGCTTTCGTGTTCGATGCGCATCAGGTGGAGCAGGCAGCCCGCGTCGTCGCCGGTGTCCTCGCAGGCCCGGACGATCTCGCTCAGGTGGGTGGCGCGCCGCTCCAGGCTCGGTGTCGTGCGGATGTCCACGTCTTCGGAGTAGCGCAGCACGTCGCGGGGGTTACGTACGTCGGACTCCAGGGAGCATACGTGGATCGCCACGTTGGTGGCTGAGAAGAAGATGGGGTCGTACACCTCGCTGCCGTCCACTCGCTGGGCCAGGCGGCGGGCGTCGGTGCGGAGCATCTCCCTGCCGCGTTCGACCTCTCCGGTACGGGCGAGGCCGACGGCCGCGAGTTGGAACATCCCGCCCAAGGCGCGGATGTGCCGTTGGTCGCCGTCGCCGACGTGCGGCTCGAAGTCCTCGATGCCACGCAATACGGTCTCACAGGCGAGCTGGGGCATGTCATACCAGAGCAGCGCCGCCGCGAGGCCCCGGCGAGTCAACCCGATCATCAGTGGGTCGCCCGACTCCTCCGCGTATCGCACTCCTCGGTCCGCCGCCAGATAGGCGAGGTCCACCCGGCTCAATTGGTAGAACAGGCCACGGGTCAGATCGTAGGCGTCGGCCGCGACCCGGAACGCCGCTCGGTCTCCGTCGCGCACCAGGCGTTCGATGTCGACGATCAGGTCGGGCAGCACACGTAGTGTGTCGGTGTAGCGGTGCGGTGAGCTGTACAGACTGGCGCGGGTGGCGGCGACCCTCTGTGCGAGCTGTTCCACCGTGGGCGGCTCGACGTCCTGGACCATTGTCCGGTACGCGAACAGTGTCCGCTCCACATCGCCGATCTGTGGCTGCCCCGGCTGGTGGGTCTCCCTCGGTGGCTCGCCGACGAGAATGGCGGTGCGGACCCCGAGCACTTTGGCGATCTCCCGGAGCATCGGCAGGCTCGGCGTGCGTTGACCGTTTTCGACCAGCTCGATATGGCGCACCGTGCAGCCGACCCGAGTGGCCAGTGCGGTGGTGCTCATTCTCCGGCGTTCCCGCTCGCGGCGGATGGCGCCGCCCGTGTTGGCGTCGTTCATTCGGCCTGGCCCCATTCCCTGGCGTCTTGACAGCATCAGGTTACGGCGTGGCTCCTTTGCCTGCCAGGGGATCGCAAAAATGCGGAAGGTCGCTTATCCGCATGGGCGGATGCGGTATTGATCCAGATTAATCCGGTCAAGAAGTAATGCCGGTTAAGTTATCCGATCTCATCGTTTTCCGGGGGAGAATATCCCGGCGCGGGCCGCCGCGATGGCCGCCTTGGCGGCGCGGTCGGCGGTCGTCTCGTCGAGGGGGTCGCCGCTGGCCAGCAGGCGGTAGTACAGCGGCGCGGAAACCGCGCGGATCACCTCGCGCGGGTCGGTGTCCTCGGGGACCTCGCCCCGGGCGGCGGCCTCGCGCACACAGGGCGCCCATTCGGTGATGCGCGCGTCGTAGAAGCGGCGCAGGGCCGCGGCCGTGCGCTCGTCGTAGGTCGCGGCGGCGATCACGGCCTTGAACAGCGGGCCCTGGCGCGGGTCGGTCAGCGTCGTGTGGACGAGCCGGGCGTGCGCGCCGAGGTCGCCGAGCAGCGATCCGGTGTAGGTGCGGGGCAGCGAGCTTTCGATCATCTCGGTGAGCAGGTCCGTCACCAGCGCGGTCACGGTGCCCCAGCGCCGGTAGACGGTGGTCTTGCCCACGCCCGCGCGCTGCGCGATGTCGGCGAGGTCCATGTGCGCGAAGCCGCGTTCGGCGAGGACGTCACCTGCGGCTCTGAGTACGGCCGCACGCACGCGCGCGGTACGCCCGCCGGGTCGCAGGGTCCCCGGTTCGGCCTCGTCGGCGGTCATAACGGGTCTCCAGTTCCGTTAGTCATGCACTGATGCTATGGTCCTAACGGTACTGGAGAACCGTTAGGGAGTGGGTTGGTATGGAGTACCGGCGACTCGGCGCGTCCGGCCTCAAGGTGCCCGCGCTGAGCTTCGGCGCGGGCACGTTCGGCGGCAGTGGGCCGATGTTCGGCGCCTGGGGGACGGTGGACGCCACGGAGGCCCGCCGCATGGTCGATATCTGCCTGGACGCGGGCGTCACCATGTTCGACACCGCCGACGTCTACTCCGACGGCGCTTCGGAGGAAGTGCTGGGCCAGGCCGTCAAGGGCCGCCGGGACAAGGTGCTCATCTCCACGAAGGCCGGCCTGCCGATGGGCGACGGGCCGCACGAGGCCGGTACGTCACGCTCCCGCCTGCTCACATCGGTGGACGACGCGCTGCGCCGGCTGGGCACCGACCACATCGATCTGTTCCAGTTGCACGCCTACGACGCGGGCACCCCGATCGAGGAGGTCCTGTCCACCCTCGCCGACCTGGTCCAGGCGGGCAAGATCCGCTACACCGGCGTGTCCAACTTCTCCGGCTGGCACCTGATGAAGTCCCTCGCCACGGCGGATCGGTACGGCTATCCGCGCTATGTCGCCCACCAGGTCTACTACTCGCTGGTCGGCCGCGACTACGAGTGGGAGCTGATGCCGCTCGGGCGCGAAGAAGGGGTCGGGGCCCTGGTCTGGAGCCCGCTCGGCTGGGGGCGGCTGACCGGCAAGATCCGCCGCGGTCGGCCCCTCCCCGCCCAGAGCCGCCTGCACCAGACCGCCGACTCCGGCCCGCCCGTCTCCGACGATCACCTCTACGACGTCGTGGACGCGCTCGACGAGATCGCCGCCGAGACCGGTAAGAGCGTCCCCCAGATCGCCCTCAACTGGCTGCTCCAGCGCCCGACCGTCGCCTCGGTGATCATCGGAGCCCGCGACGAACACCAGCTCGGCCAGAACCTCGGCGCGGTCGGCTGGTCCCTGACCGCCGACCAGACGGCCCGCCTGGACAAGGCCAGCGAGATCACCCCGCCCTACCCTTACTACCCGTATCACCGCCCAGGGGGCTTCGCGCAGCTCAACCCCCCGATTCCGATGAACGGCGGAGCAGGTACGTGTCCATGATCCAGCCGTTTTCTGCGCGGGCCTCGGCGCGGGTGTGGCGGATTCGTTCGGTCACCTCGGGGACCGGGCCGGATATCAGGATTTCTTGGGGAGTGCCCAGATACGCACCCCAGTAGATGTGAAACTCGGAAAGTCCGGCGAATGAGCAGTGGGCGTCCAGCATGACCACCATGTCGTCGGCCGTCGGGCCGGATTCGGACAGGCGGCGGCCGGTGGTGAGGTGGAGGG
>NZ_POUA01000281.1 GCF_003236385.1 Spongiactinospora gelatinilytica | reverse complement strand
CGCCGAGCCCGCCGCCCTCGCCCAGCCCCACCGCCAGCTCCGAGGAGCTGCCTCGGCCGCAGAACGGCGAGATCGTCGATCCCGGCTCCGGATTCACCTACAAGGTGCCCGAGGGCTCCGACTGGACGGTCCCCGAGCAGCTCAACAACCCCGACAACCCCAACGCACAGAAGTGGTCCAGCGGCATCCAGGCGATGTCGCACAAGGGCTACGAGGCCAGCAAGGACTGGGTCGGCAACATCTACGCGGGCGTGCTGCACAAGGACTTCCCCTACCAGGGCCCGGCGACGCTCAAGCTCTCGGCCGAAACCCTCTGGCAGTACTTCCACCAGAACTTCTACGAGCCCCCGCACAAGACGAAGGTCATCCGCAGCGAGGCCATGGAGGTCGGCGGCAAGCAGGGCTGGGTGCTGGAGTTCGAGCTGGACTTCTCCGAGCAGTCCAAGACGCAGGGCTGGAAGTGGAAGAAGGAACGCGGCGCGCTGGTGCTGGTGGATCGGGAGAACGGCGGCCCGCCGTCCCTGCTCTACACCTCTATTCCGGACAACCTGGACACATCGGTTGTGAAGAACGTCCTCGACTCGCTCAAGATCTCCTGAATGGGGGCACTAGTCTGTCTCTATGAGTGAGCTGCTGGTCTGGATCGACTGTGAGATGACCGGGCTCAACCTCGGCCGTGACGCGCTCGTCGAGGTGGCCTGTGTCGTCACCGACAGCGAGCTCAACCAGCTTGACGAGGGCGTCAACGTGGTCATCAAACCCCCGCCCGAGGCTGTCGAGCAGATGTCGGAGATCGTGCGCGAGATGCACACCGCCTCCGGCCTGCTGCCGGAGCTGGGCGGGGGCGTGACGCTGGCCGAGGCGGAGACCATGGTGCTCGACTACATCAAGGGGCACGTTCCCGAGCCCAAACGGGCTCCGCTGTGCGGCAACTCGATCGCGACGGACCGGTCGTTCCTGGTGCGCGACATGCCCGCGGTGGACGCGTACCTGCACTATCGCATGATCGACGTCTCCTCGGTCAAGGAACTGGTCCGGCGCTGGTATCCACGGGTCTACTTCGCCTCACCGGAGAAGCAGGGCGGCCACCGGGCTTTGGCCGACATCACCGAGAGCATCCGTGAGCTGCGCTACTACCGGGCCGCCGTGTTCGTCCCGCAGCCCGGGCCCGACTCCAGCACCGCCCGCGAGGCGGCCGAGATCATCATGTCCCGCTGATCGCCGCTCCCGGCCGGCGACCGCCTCCGGGAGGCCCGTGCGGGCGCGCCGGAACGGGCGGGACGAAACGCCGGGAAAAACCGCTACACTTCTAGCGTGCCTTCGCGGCGGGCCTGATCCCGCCGCGGCGTACATGGTGGGCGTAGCTCAGTTGGCAGAGCGCCAGGTTGTGGTCCTGGATGTCGTGGGTTCAAGTCCCATCGCTCACCCCCATGGCGGCCGGTCCGATGGACCGGCCGCCAATGTTTTTTGGGCTACCTGACCGACTTCGCCCCCAAAGTTTGATATTGGGAGTTATGCTCGCTGTCAACTAATACGCCGGAAGGGCGGGGGCCGCGGCGACCGATGAGCCACCGGAGGCCGGATGAGAGTCGAAGACCCCGCTTTCGGAGCCGAACGTGCCGACGTGCGGCTCGTCGCGGGTTTGAGCAAGCGTGAGACAGAGGTCATGGAGCTGATCGCGACCGGTCACTCCAACGGTGAGATCGCCCAGCGGCTGTTCCTGAGCGAGAAAACGGTCAAGAACCACGTCAACCGCATCTACGCCAAGCTCGGGGTGGACTCCCGGGGCACCGCGATCGGCCTGTGGCGCGGTACCAGGTCCAGCGAGGAGCGATCCTGACGACCACGGTCCCGGTGGCGTGACGCCCCTTCAGGAGGGGTGGGTCGCCACGACGCCGGAGATCGCGGTCAGGCCCCGCTCGATCTCGGCCGCGGTGACCGACAGCGCCGGGCGCAGGCGCAGCGAGCGCTCCCCGCAGGGGAGCAGCAGGACGCCGCCCTCGTCGCGCACGCGGGCCAGCACGGTGTTCCTGGTCTCGGTGCCGGGCAGGTCGAAGGCGCACATCAGGCCGCGCCCACGGGCCGCCGAGACCAGGTCGGGGCGGTCGGCCTGGATCTTGTGCAGGCCGGCCAGCAGGCGTTCGCCGAGTTCGGCGGCGCGCTGGATGAGGCCGTCCCGCTCGATGATCTCCAGCATGCGCCGCGACCTGACCATGTCGATCAGCCCGCCGCCCCAGGTGGAGTTGATCCGCCCGCTGATCTGGAAGACGTTCCCCGTCACCTCGTCCACCCTGCGGCCCGCCATGATCCCGCCGACCTGGATCTTCTTGGCGAAGGCCACGATGTCGGGGGCGAGGCCGAGCTGCTGGTAGGCCCACGGCGTGCCGGTGAGGCCCGCCCCGGTCTGCACCTCGTCGAGCACGAACAGCGCGTCGTGCTGATGGCAGAGGTCCTGCATCGCGCGCAGGAACTCGGCCCGCATGTGGTTGTCGCCGCCCTCGCCCTGGATGGGCTCGGCGATGAAGCAGGCGATGTCGTGCGGGTGGGCCTCGAACGCGGCCCGCGCCTGGGCCAGCGCCCGCTGCTCGGCGGCCTCCACCCCGCCGGGGGCGTCCCGGTACAGGTTGGTCGCGGGCACCTCGATGCGCGGCCAGTCGAAGGTGGGGAACCGCTCGGTCTTGACCGGGTCGGTGTTGGTGAGCGAGAGGGTGTAGCCGCTGCGCCCGTGGAAGGCGCGGGTGAGGTGCAGCACCTTGGTACCGAGCGCGGGTGAGCGCCCGTGCGCCTCGTTGTGCCTGCTCTTCCAGTCGAAGGCGGTCTTGAGCGCGTTCTCCACGGCGAGCGCGCCCCCCTCGACGAAGAACAGGTGCGGCAACTCCGGGTCGCCCAGCACGCGGGCGAAGGTGTCGGCGAAGTCGGCCAGGTAGGTGGTGTAGAGGTCGGAGTTGGCCGGCTTGTTGGCCGCGACCTTGCCGAGCAGCGCGAGGAACTCCGGATCGTCGTCGAAGGGGTTGATCCCGAGCGGCGCGGAGGCGAAGAACGTGTAGAAGTCGAGGAACCGCCGGCCGGTCCGGCCGTCGTGCAGCCAGGAGCCCTGGCTGCGGTCGAGGTCGGGTTCCAGGTGGAACCCGTCGGTGAGCAGGTGGCGGGATAGCCGGTCGCGTAGATCCATGTCCCCTCCAGAAGCACGCCTTGGCGGCGATCCTTATGATTCCCGGGTACATACGACCATATGCGGAAAATTTACGGCCGACGAGCCCATGAGTAGGAAGATATTCGGCTACCCTCCGATCGACACCGGGCAGTGCCCACTACCCCGGTAGGCCCCGCCGACTCTGCCCTGCATCCCTGAACCTCCTCGGGCCGGCCCGGTATTGCTCGGCGCAGGGGTCATGCTGAGCGCGGCGAACGGTGAGACGACACGGTCGCCTTGCCCGCTACGGAGGATCGGTGCAGCCTACCGATAGACTTGGTACCGACCAGCGGGCGCGAAAGGATGCCGATCATCGCCAGCGCTTCCTTCCCTCCAGACCGGCCGCGGCCGCCCCGGAGCCATGTGATGGAGTCGGCGATCCTGACCGGCCGCCCACTGAGCCCGGCCGACGTCCTCCGCTGGACCTGCCCGCACGATCGCCTCGCCGGGCGGGGCTGCGTCACCTGCTACCAGGCATCGGCCGACGCCGATCCGGCATTGCCGCTGTGGGACGTCGCGGTGTGGTTCACCATCCCCGGACCGATTCCGATCAGGGCGCTCCAGGATGTGCATCGTCACGGCCGCCGTTTCACCCTCGACCAGCCCTCGACGCCTTTGATCTACCTGCTGAGCGGCCAGACGCGGGCCGGTTCGGGCGCGGAGGCGGTGGCGGGTGTGGCCGGATTCCTGCTCCAGAACCGGCACATCGTCCAGGAGTTCACGGTGACGGAGATCCGCGCGATCCACTCCTGACGAACACGCCCCGGCAAAAAAGCCAGGCTCGCACCCATGAGGGTACGAGCCTGGTTCGTGGCAAGACGTTCGTCAGGCGGGAACGATGTTCTCGGCCTGAGGGCCCTTCTGGCCCTGGGTGACGTCGAAGGCCACCTTCTGTCCCTCGCGCAGCTCGCGGTAGCCGCCCTGAGAGACGATGTTGGAGTAGTGGGCGAAGACGTCGGCGCCGCCGCCGTCCTGCTCGATGAAGCCGAAGCCCTTTTCCGCGTTGAACCACTTCACAGTGCCATTAGCCATGTCGATCTCCTCTTGAGAGGTGAAGCCGGAATCCGCACCTTGCGAATTCCGCGTCGCCGTAATAGGCCCACCCGGAGGGACCGGCAAACAAAAATGCACCTGAGGTCACATACCGTCAGGTGCACACAAGCTCTTATGGGTACCAAACTGCAACTGACTTCACTGTATCACACCCCGGCCTCGCATGCCTCACGCTCCAGCACGCCGACGCCCATCGAGCCGTGGAAGGTCGCGCCGGGCAAGTCCACCACCAGCGCGAGGACGGTTTCGCGGCCGGTCCTGGTGACCCCGGCAGGGCCGGGGTCAGGAGCGGTCAGTCGCGCCGGCGTAGTTCTTCGTTGATGCGCAGGGCCTCGGCGAGCTGGTCTTCCAAGATGATGATGCGGCAGGCCGCTTCCAGCGGGGTGCCCTGGTCGACGAGTTCGCGGGCGCGGGAGGCCAGGCGTAGCTGGTAGCGGGAGAAGCGGCGGTGGCCGCCCTCCGAGCGCAGCGGCTCGATCAGCTTGGCGGCGCCGAGGCTGCGCAGGAACGCCGGGGTGACGCCGAGGATCTCGGCGGCCCGGCCCATGCTGTAAGCGGGGTAGTCCTCATCATCGAGCCGCCGTTCGGGGCTGTCGCCCGAGGGGGCCGGGTTGTCGGCCGATTTCGCAAGGGTGTGGCGGGGCCGCTCTCGCCTGGAGCCGGCGGCCGGTGCCGGTGCTGTTTGATTCATTCAACCTTCCCACATGCGAACAGGGGCCCCGGCGCCATTATGCGCCGGGGCCCAGAGGTTCAACACCATCGACCGGTCCTGTTGACCGGTTCACTTGTTCCGCGCCAGCCGCCAGATGCGGGGGTGCGGGGATCGCATAAGCGTGACCGTAGACCACCGTCCTGTTCGTGGAGCTGCGGTACCCGTGCGGCGCCGTACTGCCTGCGACGGGCGATCCTGATGGCGTTCAACACTCCCTTCCGGTTTTCTTCGCACATCGACACAGTCGGACTACGTGTGTCGCTTTCGTGCAACGGCGGCGTGTCCACCGACCTGCCGCCTCTGTCTTACCGTCTCACCGTCCACGTTCGTCCGGGCAGTTCGTCATGGTGCTCGTTCTGGGCTGCCCTCGTGGATGCGTCCCTTGCGATGTCAGAAACACTACCCCGTCCGGCGCGGATGTCTACCGTGACGACTACAGATTTTCTGGTGTCAGCGGTCGTCGTCCAGGACGAGCAGTCCTCGTCGGAAGGCGGTGGCGACGGCGGCCGCGCGGTCGTTGACGCCGAGCTTGCCGTAGATGTGCAGGACGTGGCTCTTGACCGCCTCGCTGATGAACAGCGTGCGGCGGCCTCCCGGTTGGTGGCGCCCTCGGCGATGAGGCGGAGGATCTCCAGCTCCCGGGCGCTCAGTGGGTCGGCGGGGGCGCGGACCTGGCCGAGCAGGCGGGTGGCGACCGATGGGGAGAGTACGGCCTCGCCGCGCGCCGCCGTGCGCACGGCCTGGGCGAGTTCGTCACGGCCGGTGTCCTTGAGGAGGTAGCCGGTGGCCCCGGCCTCGATGGCGGGCAGCACGTCCCGGTCGGTGTCGTAGGTGGTGAGGACGAGGACGCGGGCGGCGATGCCGAGCCGGGCGAGTTCCTTGATCGCCGCGACGCCGTCCATCCTGGGCATGCGGAGATGCATGAGGATCACATCGGGGTTCAGCGCCCGCGCTAGCTCGACCGCCTGAGCGCCGTCCGCGGCCTCGCCGAGCACCTCGAAGGCCGGGTCGCCGGTGAACATGCCACGAATGCCGTCACGGACGATGGGGTGATCGTCGGCGATCAGCAGCCGGATCGGGGCGTCAGCCACGGGCCACCGCCGGGACGCTGGCGGAGATCGCGGTGCCCGCGCCGGGCTCGGACTCGCCGCGACACTGATCGCCGCGATGGCCGTCACCCCGGCGAACCTCCACTTCCCCTTCAGGTATTGCCAGGAGTGGATATATCCGGTGATGCCGAAGAAGCTCGCGCACCACCCGCTCTGCATGCACAGCACGCCGATCAGCGCCACCCGAACACCACCAGGATGAACAGCGGGATGAGCAGAGAGAACATCGCCCCGGGCTCTCGGGTCAGCGGCTTGGTCTCGGCAAGGGCGAGCTTCATCATGATCGATCTATCCCTTCAGCCGAAGGACCGGCCGGGCAGGGCGGTGAACGCGTCTTCCAACGTGCGCTTGTCGATGCGGAGGTCGCTGACAAGGACCTGGTGGCGGGCCAGATGCGCGGTGACCGCTGTGGCGAAGTCGCCCCTGCCCGTGACGACCACCCGGTCTCCCTCCCGGGACACGCCGATCACCCCAGGAAGCCGCGCCAGGTCGATCATGTCCCCGGACATCAGCGTGAACCGCATCTGGTGCTCGCCGCCGACCAGTTCGGCGGGGCTGTCGATCGCCACGACCTCGCCGCGGTTCAGCACGGCGACGCGGTCGCACAGCTCCTCGACCTCGTCCATGAAGTGGCTGACCAGCACCACCGTCACCCCGCCGGCGCGCACGCGCTTGATCAGTTCCCAGGTGGTACGGCGGGCCTGGGGGTCCAGGCCCGTGGTGAGCTCGTCCAGGAACGCCACCCGCGGATTGCCCACCAGCGCCAGCGCGATGAACAACCGCTGCTGCTGACCGCCCGACAGCTTCCCGAACCGGACGTTGCGCTTGTCGGCCAGCCCCCATTCCTCCAGCGGCTCCCGCCAGTCACGGGGGGCGGCGTAGAAGGACGCGTACAGGTCGATCGCCTCCCACACCTTCAGGTTCTCCGGCAACCGGGTCTGCTGGAGCTGCACCCCGATCATCAACCGAACGTTGGATACCGCCGCTTCGGCACATCTGCGCGTACGTCGCTCCGCACCGCCGGGTCACGAGTGGATGACGCCCGCCCCTTGGCCCTTGGGCGGACGGGGGCCGGCGCCCCTGATGGGCGCCGGCCCGGGATCTCGGTGGCGTGCCTCAGGCGGCCGCTCCCACCGGGGCCTTCTCCAGCCAGGCCTCGTCCCAGGTGTGCCGATCGATCTGGCCGGTCACCGGCAGTCCCTTGAACTCCTGGAGTTCCCTGCAGGCCTGCTCGGTCTTGGGGCCGAAGTCGCCGTCTACCGCGAGGTCCGGCCAGCCGCGGTTGTTCACCTGCCGCTGCCACTGGCGCACGAACGGGTTGTCCATGTCGCCCTTCTTCAGGACGCGGTCAGGCGGGGGCTTGGGCTGCGTGCTGTGCGCCTCCCAGGTGGCCTCCCAGGTGATGGGACCGACGATGCCGTCGATTTCCAGACGGTGTTCCATCTGGAAGTTGGCGCACAGGCGCTTGCTCTCCTGCCCGTAGTCACCGTCGACGACGATATGCCAGCCGCGGTTCCGCATCTGCTGTTGCCATTTTCTGACATTCGGGGTCCGCTGGATCGGCGGGTACCTCATGAGCGGTGGTTCGAATGGCGGTGCCGACATTCGCTTTCCCCCTCCTCGTGGTGAAGTGGTGGCGGCCCGGAGAGGGCCGCGTCGATGTAGACCTATCCGGAAATCAGGTCACATTTCCACACCATCACAGGTCAGCAGGGGTGAGTCACCACCCGGAGAGGATTTGACCGGCCCCTTAATACAATGTGACCGATATCACAGCCATCATCCGAAATTCGACACCGCTACCCGCATTTAGCGATCGATTGGAAAAGCATCGAAATGGCGATACCCGATCGGGCCGCACGCCGTCGGCGTTTTACGCGGGGTGTGACCGGCCGATACCCGGCGCTGATGTGGCGGGCGGCTAGGAGCCGAAGACCTCGGGCGGCGGCACCGGCGCGAGCACCGGCTGGCCGTCCCTGATCGGCGCGGCTCCGGCCACGAAGCGGGTCAGATCCTCGCCGTGGACGCACCGGGCCTGGGTGAGGCCGCCCGCCGCGCGCCGGGTGAGACCGGCCACCGGGAGTTCGACCCGCGAGGCGGCGAGGATCAGGTTGCCGAACCTGCGCCCGCGCATCACCCCCGGCTCGGCCAGCAGCACCACGTGCCGGAAGGCCTCGCACACGGTCGCGGCGAACCTGCGGGCGAACGCGAGGCCCTTGCCGTCGGCCAGGTTGACCAGCAGCGTCCCCCGGTGGCGCAGCACGCGGGCGATGTCGCCGAGGTACTCCACGGTGGCCAGTTCGATCGGCATCACCGCGCCGGTGAACGCGTCGAGCACCACGAGGTCGGCCGAGTCGTCCCAGATGCCGCCGATCGCGGCCCGCCCGTCGTCGATCCGCACCTTCAGGCGAGGCACCGACTTGAGCCGCAGCTGGTCGCGGACGAGCTGGATCAGCGCGGCGTCGCGTTCGGCGACGATCTGCCGGGACCCGGGCCGGGAGGCGGCGACATAGCGGGGGATCGTACACGCGCCGCCGCCGATGTGGACGGCGTCCAGCGGCCCTTCCGCGAGCAGGTCGATCACGTCGGCCATCAGCCTGACGTACTCGAAGTCGAGATAGAGCGGGTCGTCCAGATCGACGTAGGACTGCGGGACCCCGTCACAGGTCAACACCCAGCCGCTGGGCCGGTCCAGGTCGCGGAGGAGTTCGACCTCGCCGTAGGACACCGCGTAACGACCCGGCTCGGGCTCGCGGGGGACGCGCCGGGCCATCATGCCGGATCTTTCATGATTGGGTCCTTTTTGCCGTGTTCGTTCTGGTATACCGCTGGGGGACAAGGCCCTCGGAAGAAACCGTATGCCGATGAAGAGGCTGCTCGTACTGCTGACCGTCGTGCTCGCCGTGCTGGGCGGGGCCGGCGTGGTCGCGCTGTACCCGCGGCTGATGCCCGTCAGCGGCGCCCCGGACGAAGTGGCCCGCGCCTACCTGGCCGCCTGGCGGGCCGGTGACCTGGGCGCGATGCGCGGCCTGGTGGCGGACCCGCCCGCCGACTTCGCCGAACGGCACCGGCGCTTGGACGTCGGCCTCCGGGTCGCCTCGCTCACCGTGGAGGCGAAGACGCTGACGCGGGACGGAGAGGAGGCCGCGCGGCTCGCGTTCAAGGGGACCCGGCGGATTCGCGACCTCGGGCCGTGGCCGTTCTCGGGCACGCTGCGGCTGGCGGTCCACGACCGGCGCTGGAAGGTGCTCTGGGGGCCGGAGGTGCTGCATCCCGCGCTGCGGGACGGCGGGTCGCTGCGGCTCACCGAGATCAAGGTGCCCTCCACCGAGCTGCTGACCCGGACCGGCGAGACCATGCCGAAGGACCACGCCGCCGAGCCGTACCTCGCCGAGCTGGGCGGCAGGCTCGGCGAGCCGGTCACCGGCTGGGCGATCGAGGCCGAACGCGCCGGTCAGGCCCGCCGGCTGGTCACCTACCAGCCGGCGGCGAAGCGCAAGGTCCGCACCACACTGTCGCGCCCGGTGCAGGCGGCGGCGGCGCGGGCGCTGGACGGTGTACGGCAGGCCGCCGCGATCGTCGCGGTACGGCCCGGCACCGGGGAGGTCCTGGCCGTCGCCGACCGCCTGGAGCCCGCCGCGCGCGGGGGCGGTGAGCGGCTGCGGCGGGCCGCGTTCGAGGAGGCGTCGCAGCCGGGCGGGGCCTTCCAGGTGGTGACCGCCGCCGCGCTGCTGTCGGCCGGGCTGACACCGCAGAGCGAGGTCGCCTGCCCGCGCGACTTCACGCCGAAGGGAACCCGCCGGATCGCCAACCCGGGCCGGACCGCGTACGGCACGGTCTCACTGGCCAAGGCGCTGGCGCTGTCCTGCGACACGGCGTTCGCCCGGCAGGCCGTGGACCGGCTGGGCGGCGGCAGGCTCGCCGCCCAGGCCGCGGCGCTCGGGTTCGGGCGCAGGCTCGGTTCGGGGGTGCGGGGCACCTGCGGCACGCCCCCCGGCGAGGCTCGCCGCCTGCCGTACGACGCGATCGGGCACGGCACGGTACGCGCCACGCCGCTGTGCATGGCACTGGTCGCGGCAGCGGTGCGGAACGGCACCTGGCACCCGCCCCGGCTCACCGCCGCGCGGACCGCGCGGGCCCTGGACAAGGTACGGCCGAAAAACGTGCCGGTGCCCCGTGACGTGCTGTCCGGCCTGCGCGCGATGTTGCGGGCCGAGGCCGCGCAACGCCGCCTGGCCAAGGGCTCGGCCGGCCACACGGGCGGCACCCGCCCCGGCCCGGGCGGCCGGGCCGACGCCTGGTTCATCGGCTACCGCGGCGACGTCGCCTTCGCCGTCCTGGTCAAGAACGGCGGCCCGCCCCGCGATTCGGCCC
>NZ_POUA01000280.1 GCF_003236385.1 Spongiactinospora gelatinilytica | reverse complement strand
ATAAGAGACAGGAGTGGGCATGCCTGAAGGTAGTGGTGTGTTATCCCCGGAGGCGGGATAAGTAAGTCCAAGAGGTCACATCGTGCGCATGACCCGTATGATCCTTCGGCGTAGCCGTACATGCCGGGAACCGTCGGGATACAGCCGCAGACGGTCGAGTTCCCAGTTTCCGTGCTCGGCGTGTTCGGTGAGAAGCTGCCGGGCGGCCTCTCGGGTGGTGCCGCGCGGGATGAACACGTGGAAGTAGGAGTAGTCAGGCACAGCCATTAGTCTCCGAGGGTGGGCTAGACGACGAGGGCGCTCTCTGACCCTTATTCTGCGTCCTGGTGGGTGGACCTGGAAGGGAACGGGGGTAGCCCGGTAGCCCGTGGGGATGGGAAACCTGTGCGACGGGTTACCTTCGGGGGAACCTAGAGAACAGCGAGGTAGGAAGCAGCGTGCCAGCGAACAACGGCAACTCCGCCGGGACCCGCCTGGTGATCGTCGAGTCGCCCGCGAAGGCGAAGACCATCGCCGGGTACCTGGGGCGCGGCTACGTCGTGGAGTCGAGCATCGGACACATCCGGGACCTGCCTGAGAAGGCGGACGACATCCCGGAGAAGTACAAGGGCGAGACGTGGGCGCGGCTCGGCGTCAACGTGGAGCATGAGTTCGAGCCGCTCTATGTCGTCAACCCTGACAAGAAGTCGCAGGTCTCGAAGCTGAAGCAACTCCTCAAGGACGCCGACGAGCTCTACCTCGCGACCGACGAGGACCGCGAGGGCGAGGCCATCGCCTGGCACCTGCGCGAGGTGCTGAAGCCCAAGGTGCCGGTGCACCGGATGGTCTTCCACGAGATCACCCCGCAGGCGATCCGGGAGGCGGTGTCCAACCCGCGCGACCTCAACCTGCGGCTGGTGGACGCCCAGGAGACCCGGCGCATCCTCGACCGCCTCTACGGCTACGAGGTCAGCCCGGTGCTGTGGCGCAAGGTCAAGCCGCGGCTGTCGGCCGGGCGGGTGCAGTCGGTCGCGACCCGGCTGGTGGTGGAGCGCGAGCGGGACCGGATGGCGTTCACCGTCGCCCACTACTGGGACCTGTCGGCGCTGTTCGACACCGGCAAGAAGGAAGAGGACCCGCGCGCCTTCACCGCGGCCCTGACCTCGGTGGACAGCCGGCGGGTCGCGCAGGGCCGCGACTTCGCGTCGACCGGCAGGCTGAAGAGCACCGACGTGCTGCACCTGGACGAGCGGGCGGCGGGCGAGCTGGCGGGCCGGCTGCGCGAGTCGGCATTCGCGGTGTCGTCGGTCGAGCGCAAGCCGTACACCCGTAAGCCGTACGCGCCGTTCCGGACCACGACGCTCCAGCAGGAGGCCAGTCGGAAGTTAGGGTTCTCGGCCAAGTACACGATGCAGATCGCGCAGCGTCTGTACGAGAACGGGTACATCACCTACATGCGTACCGACAGCATCACGCTGTCGGAGACCGCCGTGGCCGCGGCCAGGTCGCAGGCGATCAAGCTGTACGGCAAGGCTTACGTACCGGACAAGCCACGCTCCTATGCCAGCAAGGTGAAGAACGCCCAGGAGGCGCACGAGGCGATTCGCCCGGCCGGGGAGGAGTTCCGCACGCCCGGCGAGACCGGGCTGAACGGTGACATGTTCCGCCTGTACGAGCTGATCTGGCAGCGCACGGTCGCCTCGCAGATGAAGGACGCCACCGGCGAGTCGGTGTCGGTCAAGGTCACCGGGGAGTCCAGCACCGGGGAGCGGGTCGAGTTCAGCGCGACCGGGCGGACGATCACCTTCTACGGGTTCCTGCGAGCCTATGTGGAGGGCGCGGACGACCCGTCCACCGACCGCGACGACTCGGAGAAGCGGCTGCCCAACCTGGCCGAGGGCGACCGGCTGACGGTGAGCGAGCTGAACGTGCTGGCCCACGCGACCAAGCCGCCCGCGAGGTACACCGAGGCGTCGTTGATCAAGGAGCTGGAGGACCGGGAGATCGGCCGGCCGTCCACCTACTCCTCGATCATCGGGACGATCCTCGACCGCGGCTACGTCTCCAAGAAGGGCACCGCGCTGGTGCCGTCGTTCCTGGCGTTCGCCGTGGTCAACCTGCTGGAGCAGCACTTCGGCAACCTGGTCGACTACGACTTCACCGCCGAGATGGAGAAGGTCCTCGACGACATCGCCAACGACCGCGCGGAGCGGGTGCCCGAACTACGCAGGTTCTACTTCGGCGAGAACGGCGACGAGGGCCTGAAGGAGATGGTCACCGACCTGGGCGAGATCGACGCGAAGGAGATCAGTTCGTTCCCGATCAAGGGCACGGACATCGTCATCAGGGTCGGGCGATACGGGCCGTACCTGGACAGGGACGGCGCTCGGGTCAACGTGCCGGAGGACCTCGCGCCCGACGAGCTGACCGCGGAGAAGGCCGAGGAGCTGTTCGCGCAGCCGAGCGGTGACCGCGAACTGGGCACGGACCCGGAGACCGGGCGGCTGATCGTCGCGAAGTCGGGGCGGTTCGGGCCGTACGTCACCGAGGTGATCCCCGAGCCGGAGGAGCCGGCGGAGGGCGCGAAGAAGTCCAGGAAGAAGGACGTGGTCAAGCCGCGTACCGGCTCGCTGTTCAATTCGATGAGCCTGAACACGGTCACGCTGGACGACGCGCTCAAGCTGCTGTCGCTGCCGCGCGTGCTGGGTGAGCTCGACGGCCAGGAGGTCACCGCACAGAACGGGCGGTACGGGCCTTATGTGAAGAAGGGCACCGACTCGCGGTCGCTGGCGGCCGAGGAAGACCTGTTCACGGTGACGCTGGAGCAGGCCAAGGAACTGCTCGCGCAGCCCAAGCAGCGGGGGAGGGGGCGGGCCGCCGCCGCGCCGCCGTTGCGTGAGCTGGGCGATGACCCCAGCTCCAAGAAGCCGGTGGTGGTGAAGGAAGGGCGGTTCGGGCCGTACGTGACCGACGGTGAGACCAACGCCTCGCTGCGCAAGGGCGACGCGGTGGAGAGCATCACCATCGAACGCGCCGCCGAACTGCTGGCCGAGCGCCGCGCCCGCGGCCCGGCCCCGAAGCGCCCCCGCGCCAAGGCGGGCGCGAGCAAGACCTGACCCCCGGCCGCGGCCGGTGCAGCGCCTGGCCGCACCGCATAAAGCGCCCGGCTCTGGCCCGTGAAACGCCCGGCCGCGGCCCATGACGGCCCCTGCCCCGGCCGCGGCCGGGCAGGGGCAGGGTTCGCCGTACGGCCGGTGGGTTGTCGCCTTGTGTACGGCGGGCGCTTCGCCGCGCGTAAACGACGCCGCCGATCCTTGGGCTACCTGCGAATGGGCGCCGGCGGGCCCGTCTGAGAAATCTCTCAGGAGGACCCGCGCACATGATCAATCGTGCTCATAGCATGCAGGGCAGTTCACATACCGGCTGCACATATTTCCCTGCCGGCCCGCCGGTGCCGTCGACAACAGATGTGGAGTGGCCGTGGGGTTCGTCGTGACGGGCGCGGTCGTGGCGGCCGTGGTCCACTCCTACCTGTGGTGGCGGCTGGTTCGCGGGACCACCCGCCCAGGCGGGCGCATGCGCCGGGTGCTGACCTGGTGCCTGATCGTGCTGGGCGTGCTCGTCCCGCTCTCGATGGGCCTCCAGCGCCTGATCGCCGGATCGTGGCCGGCCTGGCCGGGCTACATGTGGATCGCGATCATGTTCTACCTGGCCGTGTACCTGGTGCTGCTGGAGATCCCCCGGGCCGTGGCCGGGCTGGTACTGCGGCGCGGAGTCCAGACCGTGGCCGCCGTACCGGCGCCCGCCGTACCGGCGACCGTGGGCGCAGCCACAACAGCCACAGCAGCCACAGCAGCCACAGCAGCCACCGCACCCACCGCACCCACCGCACCGGCGGCACCGGTAGCGCCGCCCGAGCCCCCCACCAGGGCGGACGGGATGGACCGGCGGCTCTTCCTGGGCCGTACCGCGGCCGCGGTGGCCGGCGTCGGGGCGCTGGCGACCGTCGGTTACGGGATGCGCTCGGCGCTCGGCGACCCGGTGATCGAGCGCGTCGCGGTCACCCTGCCCAAACTCGACCCCCGGATGGACGGCCTGCGCTTCGCCGTGGTGAGCGACATCCACATCGGCCCGCTGACCGGCCGGGCGCACACCGAGCGCATCGTACGGATGATCAACGAGCTGGAGGCCGACGTCGTCGCGATCGTCGGCGACATGGTGGACGGCACGGTCGCCGAACTCGGCTCGCAGGCCCGCCCGCTCCGCTCCCTCGAATCCCGCTACGGGGCATATTTCGTGACCGGCAACCACGAGTACTACACGCCGAACGGCGCCACCGAGTGGATCGAGGAGGTGCGCGACCTCGGCGTACGCCCGCTGCAGAACGAGCGCGTGGAGATCGCGCACGGCGGCGCCGTACTCGACCTGGCCGGGGTCAACGACCTCGGCGGCGCGGCACAGGGCCAGGGCCCCGACTTCGCCGCCGCGCTCGGCGGCCGGGACACCGCGCGCCCCGCCGTACTACTCGCGCACCAGCCCCGCCAGATCGCCGAGGCCGCCCGGCACGGCATCGACCTGCAATTGTCCGGGCACACGCACGGCGGCCAGATGGTGCCGTTCAACCTGGTCGTGCCGCTACAGCAGCCGGTGGTCAGGGGCCTGGCCACGGTGGACGGCACGCCGATCTACGTCACGCGCGGGGCCGGGTACTGGGGGCCGCCGGTACGCGTGGGCGCACCGCCGGAGATCACCATGCTGAGCGTCCACGCACCCCGATAAGCCCCGAGGAGCCTTGATAAGCCCAGATAAGCCCGGATATTTCGGCAGGGGGACCTAATCACCGTCTGATACCTGCGCCGGGGACCTCCCGGGTACTACCCTCAGGCGTCGAGCGGACGGGTCATTCCGGGCGGCTCAACTACATCCCCTGCCGTGCGAGCACCTGGATACGCTGAACACTATGACCACCCCTGGCCCTGGCCCCGCCCGCGCAGTGTCGCGACGCAAGCCCCCGCATGTGCTGGCCAATGCCCGGTTCCGCCGTCTTTGGATGGCCATGTCAGTGTGCAGCCTGGGCGACTGGCTGAACATCATCGCGCTGACCGCCCTGGCCGGCAATCTCACCCAGGGGTCGGGCTACCAGACGCAGAGCCTGGCCATCGGCGGCGTGTTCGTCGCCAAGATGCTGCCCGCGATCCTGCTGGGCCCGCTGGCCGGGGCGGTGGCCGACCGGTTCGACCGGCGGCTCGCGATGGTGGCCGCCGACCTGCTGCGGTTCGCGCTGGTGGTGTCCATCCCGGTGGTCATGCTGGTGTCCACGCCCTCGCCGGGCACCTACCAGTGGGTGATCATCGTCACGCTGCTGGTCGAGTGCGTGAACCTGTTCTGGGTCCCGGCCAAGGACGCCACCGTGCCCAACCTGGTGCCGAAAGACCGACTGGAGGAGGCCAACCAGCTCAACCTGCTGGTCACGTACGGCACCGCCCCGGTGGCCGCCGCGCTCTTCGCGCTGCTGGCCCTGCCCGCCGACCTGCTGCGCGGCGTCGTACCGATCCTCGCCGACGACCCGGCCCGCCTGGCGCTGTTCATTAACGCCGCCGTCTACCTGGTCTCGGCGTTCCTGATCTTCACGCTCCCCGACTTCCCGAAGAACCACACCGGCATCTCCACCCCGTCCGTGCTCCGCCAGATCGGCGAGGGCTGGCGCTTCGTCGGGGCCAGCCCCATCGTGCGCGGCCTGGTCATCGGCATGGCCGGCGCGTTCGCGGCGGGCGGCGCGGTGATCGGCGTGGCCAGGGTCTACGTGGTGAAGGGCCTCGGCGGCGGCGACGCGGCCTACGGCACCGTGTTCGGCGCGGTGTTCGTCGGCATGGCCTGTGGCATGTTCTTCGGACCCCGGCTGATGCGCGAACTGTCCAGGCGGCGGCTGTTCGGGCTGGCCATCGTGGCGGCGGGGGCGGTGCTCGCGACCACCGCGCTGATCCACAACCTGGTGCTCGTGGTGTTGCTGACCGTGCTGCTCGGCGCGTGCGCGGGCATCGCGTGGATCATCGGCTACACGCTCATCGGCCTTGAGGTCGAAGACCAGTTGCGCGGGCGCACGTTCGCGTTCCTGCAGTCGCTGGCCCGCGTGGTGCTGCTGCTCGTGGTGGCCGTCGCGCCCACCCTGGCCGGACTGTACGGCGAGCGTGACATCAAGCTCGGCCCCAACGTCGACTACTCCTTCGACGGCTCCAACCTGGTGCTGCTGATCGGGGCGGTGCTGGCCACGGTCGTCGGCGTCGTGGCGCTGCGCCAGATGGACGACCGCAAGGGCGTCCCCATCGCGACCGACCTGCTGGCCGCGCTGCGCGGGCATCGGTACGCGCCGGACCAGCCCGAGCGTCCGCGCGGCATCTTCATCGCGTTCGAGGGCGGCGAGGGCTCCGGCAAGACCACCCAGTCCAGGCTGCTCGCGATCTGGTTGCGCGACCAGGGGTTCGACGTGGTGCAGACCCGCGAGCCGGGGTCCACCAAGGTCGGCATGCGGCTGCGCGCGATCCTCCTGGACGCCGCCCACCAGGGCCTTTCCCCGCGCTCGGAGGCGCTGCTGTACGCCGCGGACCGCGCCGAGCACGTGGAGAAGGTGATCATGCCCGCGCTGACCCGTGGCGCGGTGGTGGTGACCGACCGATACGTCGACTCCTCGCTGGCCTACCAGGGCGCCGGCCGTTCGCTCGACCGGGCCGAGGTGGTCAGGCTGAACGGCTGGGCCACCGGCGGCCTGGTCCCCGACCTGACCGTGCTGATCGACGTGCCGCCGTCGGTCGGGCTGACCAGGTTCGCCTCGCCGGCCGACCGGATCGAGTCCGAGCCGCTGGAGTTCCATGAGCGGGTGCGGCGGGAGTTCCGGGCGCTGGCGGCGGCCGAGCCCGACCGGTACGTCGTGATCGACGGCACGCTGACGCAGGCGGAGGTCAACCGGCTGATCCAGGACCGGGTCCGGGAGATCCTGCCCGACCCCGTTCCACACGACTCCGAAGACTCAACGGGCACGATGCCCGCGATCCGCGACTAACCTTTGATGCTGTGAGCGTCTTCGACGATCTCGTGGGCCAGGAGCGGGCCGCCGCCGTGCTCGTGCAGGCGGCGTCCGCCGCGGCCGAAGCCGTCGCGGGCGGGCGCGGCGCGGGGATGACGCACGCTTGGCTGTTCACCGGCCCGCCCGGTTCTGGCAGGTCCACCGCGGCCAGGGCGTTCGCCGCCGCGCTGCTCTGCCCCGACCGCGGCTGCGGCCACTGCGAGCTGTGCCACCAGGTGGCCATCGGCTCACACCCCGACCTGGAGTCCGTCCGCCCCCAGGGCCTGTCCTACAGCGTCAAGCAGACCCGCGAGCTGATCCTGCGCGCCGCCGGGGCCCCGACGCTCGGCCGGTGGCGGGTCGTGCTGTTCGAGGACGCCGACCGCACCACGGAGGCGGCGGCCAACGCGCTGCTCAAGGCCATCGAGGAGCCGCCGCCGCGTACGGTGTGGCTGCTCTGCTCGCCCGCGCCCGACGACATGGTGACCACCATCCGCTCCCGGTGCCGGCTGATCACGCTGGTCACCCCGTCGGCCGCGGCGGTGGCCAATGTGCTGGCCACCCGCGACTCGGTGCCGCCCGCGCTGGCCGAGTTCGCCGCGCGGGCCGCCCAGGGCGACATCGAGCGGGCCCGCAGGCTGGCACTCGACGAGGAGACCAGGCGGCGCCGCGAGGCGGTGCTGTCGATCCCGGTGTCGCTGTCCGGGGTCGGCGAGTGCATCTCGGCGGCCGAGCGGCTGGTCAAGACCGCCGAGGAGGAGGCCGCGGCGGCGACGGCCGAGCTGAACGAGACGGAGACCACGGAGCTGCGGAAGGCGTACGGCGAGGGGTCGTCCGGCAAGGGGCTCAACAAGGGGCTGGTGCGCGGCGGCGCGGGGGCGCTGAAGGAGCTGGAGGACCGGCAGAAGTCCCGGGCGACGCGGATCAAGCGCGACACTTTGGACGTGGCGCTGCTGGAGCTGGTGGCGTTCTACCGTGACGTGCTGGCCGTGCAGCTCGGGGCCGGGGTGGTGCTCGCGAACGAAGACCGCCGCGCCGACATCGACGACCTGGCCCGTACCACGACGGCGGAGCGCTCGCTGCGCCGGATCGACGCGATCATGCGCTGCCGCGAACGGCTGGCCGCCAACGTCAACCCGCAGATCGCGGTCGAGGCCATGACGCTGGCACTGCGTCCGTAGACGGGCCGATAGGTTCGCGCGAGGCGGGCGCGTAGGGTGGCCGCATAGGCTGGCATGGCGGCAAGCCGTACGCATGAGGAGGCGAGCACGACTCCATGGGCATGATCATGGCGGTCAGCTTCACCCGTTACGGGCGGCTCTACTACCTTGATCCCGGCGGGCACACGCCCAAGGTCGGCGACAAGGTGTTGGTACCGACCGACTCTGGGCCGGAGGTCGCAGAGTGCGTCTGGGCGCCGCAGTGGGTGAGCGAGGAGATCGACGGCCTGCCGGTGTGCGCCGGCCTCGCGCAGGAGGAGCACCTCGGCCGCGACGAGGCCAACCGCAAGCGCCGCGCCGAAGGGCGCAGCGTGGCCAAGCGGTTGATCAGACGCCACGACCTGCCCATGAAGGTGGTCGGCATCGACTATCTCGACGGTGACAATGTCTTCACCGTCTACTTCTCCGCCCCGCACCGGGTCGACTTCCGGGCGCTGGTCCGCGACCTGGCCCGCAACCTGCGTGCCCGGGTCGAACTCCGGCAGATCGGCCCGCGCGACGAGGCCCGCCTGCAAGGCGGCATCGGGCCGTGCGGGCGAGATCTGTGCTGCGCGACCTTCCTGAAGGACTTCGAGCCGGTTTCGGTGCGGATGGCCAAGGATCAGGACCTTCCGGTCAACCCACTCCGGATCGCCGGGGCGTGCGGGCGGCTGATGTGCTGCCTGAAGTACGAGCACCCGCTGTACGTCAAGGCCCACGAGAAGATGCCGCGGCTCGGGCTGAAAGTGGACACGCCGGAGGGGGCGGGCACGGTGATCGGGCGCAATGTGCCGTCCGACTCGGTCGTGGTCCGCCTCGACGACGGCGGACGGCGCTGCGCGTGCCCGTCCGCTTCGGTCTGCTCGCCACGCAAGCAGCACGACGCCATGCACAGCGCCGGCGGCGGCGATGCCTAGGACACGCCGGTGGCGTGTACTGGCGCTGGCCGTACTCCTGGGCGCGGTGGCCGCCTGCTCCGGCCAGAAGGGCGCTGAGCCCTCGCCGGGCGCTTCTGACGGGCGTGCCACGGCCCCCAGCGAGCGCGCGCCGACCCCCGCCCTGCAGCCCTACTACGGCCAGCGGCTGGACTGGTCGGAGTGCGGCGACGGGTTCGAGTGCGCCAAGCTACAGGTACCGCTCGACTACGGCAAGCCGGGCGGCGAACGCATCCAGATCAGCGTGAACCGGCTGCGCACCGAGGACCAACGGCAGCGGATCGGTGCGATCCTCCTCAACCCCGGCGGACCCGGAGCGTCCGGGCTCAACTACGCACGGGCCGCCACGTCGGTGCTGACCCCGCAGGTACGCGACCGGTTCGATGTGATCGGCTTCGACCCGCGCGGCGTCGGCGAATCCACCCCGATTCGGTGCCTTTCCACCGAACGCCTCGACGCCTACCTCTCGCTCGACAACACCCCCGACTCGGGCGCCGAGACCGGCGCGCTGGAGGAGGGCGCCCGGCGGTTCGGGGCCGGCTGCCAGGCCGCCTCCGGCAGGCTCCTGCCGCACGTCGGCACGGTCAACGCCGCCCGCGACATCGACATCCTGCGCGCCGCGCTCGGCGAGCCGGGGCTGACATACCTGGGCAAGTCCTACGGCACGTACCTCGGCGCGGTGTACGCCGACCTGTTCCCCAAGCGGGTACGCGCCCTCGTACTGGACGGCGCGGTCGATCCCTCGCTCACCCCGATCGAGACGAACCTCACCCAGGCGGCGGGCTTCGAGGTCGCGATGCGGGCGTTCATCGAGGACTGCTTCAAGCGGGCGAACTGCCCGTTCCAGGACCATCGCGTAGAGACGGCACTCGCCCAGGTCGAGGACCTGCTCCGCCGTACCGACCGGACACCGCTGACCAACTCCACCAGCGACGGCCGGCAGGTCACCGAGGCATGGACCTCCCTGGGCGTCATCACCCCGCTCTACGACAAACGCTCCTGGGCCACCCTGCGGCAGGCGCTGACGTCGGCCTTCAAGGGCGACGGCACCGAACTACTGCAACTGGCCGACATCCTGATCGACCGCCGCCAGGACGGCACGTACTCCAACCAGACCGAGGCCAACATGGCGATCAACTGCGTGGACGGCGAGTTCCCCTCCTCCGTCGCCGCCTACCGCAAGGCCGCCGACCAGGCCGCCGACCGCGCCCCACGCTTCGGCGAGGCGGTCATGTGGGGTTCCCTGCCCTGCGCCTTCTGGCCCGCCGGGACGATCACGATCAGCCACATCAGCGATCTTGTGCCGCTGCTGGTCCCTGCGGCATCGGTTCGTGCCGGTTCAGGTAGCAACCCGGCGTCAGAGCGCAAGACGGAGGCACCCATTGGA
>NZ_POUA01000027.1 GCF_003236385.1 Spongiactinospora gelatinilytica | reverse complement strand
CCCCAGCACGCAGTCGCTGGCGGCCCCACCCGACCCGTCGGGGCCGATCAACCTCGCCGCCGCCCACCGGTGCGCGTTCTGGCCGAAGAGCTCAATCCTGCGACGCCACCCGATGTTCCTCCTCGTCGCCCAGATACGCCGACGACTCCCTGATAAGCCGCTCCCGGCTGTGCGCACCGCCCGTACGCCGGGCAGTTCGACGCCGCCTTCGGCGGCACCGGGCTCGCCGAGCGCATGATGCCTGGGGACCGATCCGGTTACCGGCTGTCGGAGGCCCTTTCAAACCACGGGCTAGTCCGCGGGTGTGACCCAGTCCACGAGCTGGATCACCACGCCGTTGGGGTCGGTGACCTGGAACAGCCGCTCTCCCCATGGGTCCACGCGCAGCGGCATGGTGATGGCCACGCCGGCGGCGGCGAGCCGTTCGTACTCTGCGGGCACGTCGCCCACGGTGAACGCGAGGATGATGCCGCCGGCGCGCCGGTCCCGGTGCTCCTGCGGCAGGACGTCGGTCCCAGGGCGCAGGAAGACCACCTCGGGGGCGTCCTCGTGGACCAGCTTGGCGAAGCCGTCGGCCGCCGCGACCTCGCGGAAGCCGAAGTGGCCGCTCAAGAAGCCGGACGAGGCGGACACGTCGTCCACCGTGAGCGCGATCGTGGTAGTAGAAATCCGCATATCACTCCTTACTCTCTACACTGTAGAGAGTAACGGAAAGCGGAGCCCGCTTCGTTCACATCGGTATACGGCGACCGGGCCGGGAAAGACTGGAGGAGTCCGAGCCCGTCAACCGGCATGCACAAGAAGGCAGGACGACAGAGGGAACGCACGCTCCTGCACCACCCCGGCATCGGCGTCCCTCGGACTTGGCGAATGCGCCCTCCACCAGAGGCCGGATGGTCGAGTACGCGATTCCCCGGATACCCGACGCGCCACAGCCGCACGTCGGTGAGGAGGTCGGGCCGCTCGGCAGGCACCTCGTCCGGATGCCGCATCCACCGCGCGTACAACCCACGCTGAACGGCCTTGTTCGCCTCGATCTGTGCCCGGAAGAACCGTACCGCGGACTCTGGATCGAGCCCCATCGCCATCGACCGGGCCCGCACGCCTTCCAGGACCTGCTGCTCACGCACGGGATCATCGATCGGCCGCGGCGTCCCGAACTCCGCAGCCGCCACCAGATCGCCGACCCGCATCCGTCGCACCATCAGGTCTGTCAGCTCGCCCAATGGCCCCATCGAGCCACCCGGCATCAGCGCCAGCGCGAGGGCCAATGCCACTACCCGCATGGCTGTCGATGCTAGACCCGCTTGAGACCCTCCGAGCCCGCGTCGCGATTCTACGATCGCCGGTCCGTCGGCTCAGCGCCTGTTCATGATCAGCACCCGTGGCCGTCCGACTGTGACACAACCATGACACGGCGCGAACGGGGTGCGGACGCCGCCAGACGACAGTGGACGGGTCGACCGGCGGGCGAGTTACAGAGCGACTGAGAAGCGATCCGGACGCCCGCATCGGGACGACGCCGTACGGCCCGGCGGCCCCGGCACCACAAGCGTCGCCCTCATCGAGCGGGGCCGAGGCGAACCGGCCGGAGCTGCTGGGACGAAACGTTACGACAAAGGCGATCGTGAAAAGGAGAAGGCGTGGCTGAAGACGGGAAATGGGACCGGCGTTCGCTGTTTCGGGGCGCCGCCGTGGTGGCCGGCGCCGCCGCGGCCGCGCCGCTGCTGGGCAAGGCGGCCACGGCACTGGCCGACAGCGGTGACGCCGACGCGCTGTTCAAGGCCGGTGAGTTCGAACAGGCGGCCCGCGCGTACGAGGAGATCCTGAGAAAAGACCCTGCGAACCTGCGCGCGGCCCGCCAGCGCGGCTATGTCGGACTGTTGTCCAATCGGTTCGCCGACGCCGAGAAGTACCTCAAGATGGCCTTTGACCTGGCACCCGACGACAAGGAAACCAACACGCTTCTGGGCGACTGCTACATCCGGCAGGATAAACTAGCCCTCTCCGCACCACATTGGCAGGCGGCGGGCGAGAGCGGCTACGCCAAGTGGTTCGCGGCGGTCAGCGGTGAGCCCTATCAGGTCCACGGTGACATCGCGCGGGTGGAATGGAAGCAGATGGACCCGACGCCGCTGGTAGAGGCCTCGGTCAACGGCGGGCCGACGAAACGCTTCACGTTCTACACCGGTGCCCCGAATCTGAGCCTGCGCGCGTCGGTGGCCAAGGAGGCCGGGCTGAGCCCCGTCGTCAGTGAGAAGACCGAGTTCGAGGGCACCATCATATGGGTGCACTACGGAGTGCTGGACTCCTTCAAGCTGGGCGATATCGAACTGCGCAATGTCCCGGTCGGCTGGTCGGCGACGGAGTCGGGCGGAGATGTCGGCACCGACAGCGACGGAATGATCGGTATGTGGGTCTTCTACCACTTGCTGACCACCTTCGACTACGCAGGCCGGTCACTGATCCTGCGCCGCCGGACCCCCGAGGTGGCCAGAAAGGTACGCGCCGACGCCGTACGGGCGGGCGCCAAGCCCCTGCCGCTGTGGCTGGCCCGTGACCACAACATGCACAGCCTCGGCAGCATCGCCGGGTCCGGCCTGCGGGTGGTGGGCGTGAACTTCGGCGGATTCGGCGAGACCGCCGCGGGCCTCCTGGGGGAAACGGCCAAGCGGTTGCGGGTCCGCACCGACTACGACCGCCCGATCGAGACATTCGCCCACAGTCACCCGACCGTCACCTACCCCTGCTACCCGAAGGAGGTCCGCCTCGGCGACGCCGTCGCCAAGGAGGTCTACTGCGAGACGGACCCCAGCCACCCGGTCAACGTGCCCTGGCCGCACGGGACAGGGATCGACACGATCGGCCACTTCCCCCACAGCTTCTTCAAGCCCTACAACGCCACCGTCGACTTCACCGACATGAACCTCTTCATCGCCCGCGGCAAGGCCGCCTGATCACCGCGACCGCACGGGTGCCATAGGAACCGCCTGGCGTACCGGACGTGCCCAGGAGGCTTCGGACGCGCGGCGGGGCCGCCGGTGAGCCGGCTCACCGGCGGCAGGTCGGCTGTGCTCACGAGGGGCTCGCCGGAATGTGTCGGGGCTGTACCCGGCAGGGTCGTCGCCGGCCGGGCTCACCTGGAGGTCGGTCACGCCAGACTCGCGGAAGGCCTCGATCCGCTCCTTGACGTACGACGCGGGGCCGACGAGGTTCACCTGCTCCAGCAGTTCGAGCGGGACCTTGGCCTCAACCTCCTTCATGCCGTCGAGATACAGATCCTGAATCTCCTTGGCCTCCGCCTCGTAGCCGTACCGGCAGGCGAGGTCGTTGTAGACGTTCCTGCCACGGGCGCTCATGCCTCCGATATATAGGGCGAACATCGGCCGCGCGAAGTCGAGCATCCCCTTCACGTCCTCGCCGACCGCGACCATGCCGCCGGCCACGACCTCCAGCGGCGCCAGGCCCTCGGGGCGCTCGGCGGCACCAGCGGCGAGCGGGCCGCCCCAGACCCTGGCGGCGCCCTCGGGAGAGTAGAGGAACGGCAGCCAGCCGTCGGCGTACGCCGCCGCGCTTTCTACCGACCTGGGTCCCAGCGCGGCGACGTAGAGCGGGACCGAGGAGCGTTCCGGCTTGGCCGGCATCTTCAGCGATCTGCCCAGGCCGGTGCCCTGGCCGGCGGGTAGGGGAAGCTGGAAGGAGTGGCCGCTGTACCCGACCACCTCACGGCGCAAGGCCGCACGGATGATCTCTACGGTCTCCTTCGTCCGTGCCCAGGGCACCCGACCACGAAAGCGGTGACCTTCTCGCCCCACCTCTGGTCGGGCACACCGATGACGGCCGCCGAGCCGACCGAAGGGTGCCCTGCCAGGGCGGCCTCGACCTCGCTCGCGTAGATGTTGAAGCCGCCGGAGATGATCACGTCCTTTTGCGGTCGACGATGTACAGGAGGCCCTCGTCGTCCTGGCGGGCCATGTCTCCCGTGTGCAGCCAGCCGCCCTTGAGCGCTGCCTCTGTCTCCTCGAGAAGGTTCCTGTAGCCGAGCATGACCCCGCGGTTCCGCATGGCGATCTCGCCCACCTCGCCCAGGGGAACGTCGTGACCGTCGTCGTCGATCAGCCTGATGCGGTTCCCGACCACGGGACGACCACAGGAGGCGAGCCGCTCCAGGCTCGCGGTCTGGTGCGCGACCTTGGGCAGGACCGTCCCGATGCCGGTCGACTCCGTCTGCCCGTATATCTGGGAAAAGACCGGACCGATACGTTCACAAGCCTCGGCCAGGCGCACCGGGGACATCGGCCCGGTGGCGTACCAGATCACCTCGAGACCGGACAGGTCTCGCGTCTCCGGACGCTCGTGGTCCAGCAGCGCGTAGATCATCGTCGGGAGGCGCTGACGCAGTTGATGCGCTCCGCTTCGATGACGTCGAGGAAGCGGCCGGGGTCGAAACCCTGCTCGATCACGACGGTGCCGCCACGAAGCAGCGTTGGGATCACACCAAGCCCGGTGGCATGGGTGAGCGGAGCCGAGGCCAGGTACCGCGGCATGTGCGGCTGTTCGAAGTCGGCCAGGTGCGCGTAGACCAGCTGCACCATCGACCGATGCGGCTGCATCAGGCCCTTCGGTCTCCCGGTCGTCCCCCCGGTGTACTGCAACCATGCGACGTCCGTCTCGGTGGCCGGGCCGGCATCAAGAGGCCGAGCCCCGTGAGACTCGCCCGCAGGCAGGCCGCCTGCGGCCGGGATCACCATCAGGTGTCTCAGCGAACCGACCTCGGCGAGGACCTGGCGCCCGCGCTCCTCCAGGGGCGTGGTCACCACCAGCACCGTGGCCTCCGCATCCTCGCAGACGACGATGTGGTCCTCGACCGAGGCCAGGGCCTGAAGGCCGGTGAAGCGCCCGCCCAAGAGGTACGTCGCGGCCTGGACGATCCACGACTCGGGCATGTTCGGACTGAGCATCGTGACACCCGCTCCGAGCCCACCCCCCGGCGGGCCAGCGCGGTCATGTACTGCGAGACGAGACCTTCGACAGCAGACGGGCGCGGGGGCCGTCGGCCGGGCCGTCGTCGCCGATCAGCGCCAGGTACGCCTCGCGCAACAGCGCACTGGTCACGAACACCGAGGGCTCGGCCGGCAGTTGCCCGGCCACTGCCGCCGGAACCCGGAGCAGCCGGACATCGGTCTCACCGTACGAGCGACCGCTGTGCACATAGAAAGGTGGCACCCAGGTGATGCGGTTCGCCGGCGCCACCCATGTGCCGACCTGGGTCACAGTGACCAGTGCTCCGGAGACGGCGTACCTGAGCTGGCCGAAGTCATGGAAGTGCGCGGCGATGTCCTCGCCGTGGGCCATAGGCTCGCAGACCGAGGAATCGTCGGTCCAGAACACCGGCTCGTGGACAAGTCCGGTCATGGGCACTCACCCTAACCCGCGTTCGCGGCCTCTGGGCATGGCCGCCGGGGTCGAGCGTCGCTGGCGACACGGGGGCTCAGGCCCGTCAGGGCCAGAGCTTGTGACCCCGACATATTGGCGGGTTATCGGAATATTCTGGCGTGACACCGGTGGTACGCCTGAGTTATGGCGTTCATCGTTGAGGTAGGTCGCACCGGATGAATCCTGAGGGTGCGATCGACTCGACCAGCTCGCCATGGCGTACAGGCCCTTGCCAAGGCCGTAGAGCACGACCATCGTGCTGGCCTATCGGAAAAGCAGCCCCCCTTCCCACACCCCGAAACCAGGAGAGTCGTGCGAGCCATCACCCAGCATGCATTCGGCGGCCCAGAGGTCCTCACCATCGTGGACATGCCCCAGCCCCGCGCCCTTCCGACGGAGGTTCTCGTCCGGGTCAAGGCGATCGGGCTGAACCCCCTGGAACCGCGCCTGCGCGCCGGCGGCGGGCGAGGCCGCCGCCCGGGTGGAGCCGCCTGTGCCGCCGCATCCGCCGACGAACGCCATCGCAAAGCCGAGACCAGCAGCGCGGTCCGAGCCTTGGCCGATCCAGGTCGACGCCAAAGGCCCTGTCGACGCGGACATGGGGATTTGCCGGGAGGCATAGCATTTCCCTCCGCGTCGAAGTGGGACCGATCACTGGGTTGAACAGCCTGGACTTTACCGCCCGTGGGGTCAGCGCGGGTACGAATGCGGGTCGGCTCCCCCAGCAGGCCGTGCAGCACCGGACCGTCGTCGGTAGGAACGAGTCGCGGGCGGTCTGATCGCCGGCGGTCGTGGCGCGCGACTTCTTGCACAGGTGCGGACCACGGAGCTACATCGCAGTGTCGCCACCCGGTGGCCGGGAATCGTGCTCCCGGACAGTGATCATCCTTGAAAGAACTCCATGGCCCACTTCCTGTCGGGGAGGTGCTCGTGGCTCGGCGCTCCTCCTTGCCCCGCATGGAGGAGTGCGCGGTGGGCCTTCGGCGTGCTCTGCTTCACCTCGCGAAATCGCCGGTTGAAGTTCGAGAGGTTGCCGAAGCCGCATCTCGACGCGATGGTCGCGATCGGCAGGTCCGTGTCGTGCAGGAGGCGGCATGCGGCGTTGAGCCGCACGACGGTGATGAACCGCGTAAGGGTGAATCCGGTCGACCGGGAGAAGAGCCGGCTCGTGGCGCTCGGGTTCATTTGCACGGCGTCGGCGATGTCCTGGAGAGTGATCTGTGAGCGGTAGTGTTCGTGTACGTACGCCACGATCGTCTCGATCCGGCGCGCGCCGGATGTGTCGGACGCGGACTGGCCGGGGGCGAGACGGACATAGGGTCCGCGGCTGAGGGCGACGAGGATGTCCAGCAGCGCGACGGTCTTCTCCGCGGGCGTGAGGTCATCGAGGGTCGCCAGCGCGGGCGGCACCTCGGCGAATCGAAGTCCGTCGGCCGAGGCGTCCAGGAGCATGGCCACATCGGCGAACACCGGCTGATCGAAGAACCCTGCGCCGAGAACGTCCCGCGTGAACTGCACGACGATCGCCTCGACCGGCCCGCCCTCGGGGATCGACGCGTACATGTGGGCCAAATGGGGACCGATCAGTACGAGGTCGCCAGACTCGTACTGATCGATCGAGTCTCCGAGGAGCTGGGTCCCCGCTCCGCGCACGATGTACGTCAACTCGAACTCGGGATGGACGTGGCTGCTGCGCGGCGGGAGCCAGGGCGCCCGGAGCCGGAAGTGCCGCCAGCCGAGCGGGTAGAGCGGCTCAAGGTGCTCGTAGACGACCGACATCCACGCCCTCCTTGATTGGCAAAGATCGTACCGATTCCGACAAACCACAGCGTTGTCGCAAGACCTCGGATCCTCGACGCTGAACACACGGCGGTCCATGGACGCATAGGACGCTACCCGGCTCGCACCGCGATCATCCAGTTGATCCCCCTCACCAGAAAGGTCGGCAGTGGTCATGAACGACATCGAACAGGCAGGGCCCAGCAGAGGGGACGGGCTGACGATCCGCCCGTACCGGCCGGCCGATCGCGATGATGTGGCGAACATCTGCCTCCGTACTGGGGCGAGCGGCGCCGACGCGACGGGGATGTACTCCGACGACACGCTCATCGCCGACGTGGCCGCGCTGCCGTACCTGGAGTTCGCGCCTGATCTCGCGTTCGTCGTCGGCGACGGGGAACACGTCCTCGGCTATGTCATCGGCGTCGCCGACACCGCCGCGTTCATCACCTGGTGGGAACGGAATTGGGCACCCGGGTTCGCGGAGAGGCATCCGGAACCGGGTCCCCCGACCGGCCAGGCGCCCGCGATCAGCGAGGAGCTGCTCGTCTGGGTGGGACTGCATCCCGAGGCGACCCGTATCCCCGAGATCGCGGACTACCCGGCGCACCTGCACATCAACCTGCTGCCGGAGTTGCAGGGCCGGGGCTTCGGCAGGCGTCTGGTCGACACGTTCCGCGGGGCGCTCGCCGAGCGCGGGGTGCCGGCGCTGTACCTCGGCGTCGACTCCTCGAACACGGGGGCATTGGCGTTCTACACTCGCCTCGGCTTCCACGAGCTGGGATCGAGCACCCCGGAACACCCGCTGCTCGGCATCGCAACGACACCGTGACGACCTCGTGACGACCTCGTGACGCCGGCGAGCCGCAGCCGCCTTGCTCACCCCCGTTCGGATCCCTGGTCCCAGGCGACGCGGACGGTCCCCGGCGCGTAGGTCGGCAGGTCGCCGGCGAACGCCATCGGTGCCTGCTGTTCGGCCTCGACCAGGCGCAGTGCCGGCAGGCGCGCCAGCAGTAGGGTGATCGCTTCGGCGATCACCACACGGGCCAGCTGCTGTCCGATGCACGCGTGGATGCCGTGGCCGAAGGCGAGGTGGCCGGACGCCTCGCGCGTGACATCAAAGGTGTCCGGGTCGGGGAACCGCTCGCCGTCGCGGCTGGCGGCCACTGTGGACACCCAGACCGGTTCGCCCTTGCGGAAGTCGATCCCCTCCAGGGTCAGGTCCTCCGCCACGGTTCGCGGGTGGGTCGAGACGAACATCGCGTGGAACCGCACGAACTCCTCGACCGCGGCGGGGATGCGCTCGGGCTCGCGCCGCAAGGTCTCCAGCTGGCCGGGATCCGACAGGAGCGACACCATGATCGTTCCGATCATGTACGCGATCGCGTCGCGCCCCGAGCCCATCAGCACCGTGACGATTCCCAGCCGCTCGGGTCCGGTGAGCTCCGAGCGCAGGAGATCGCTGATCGTGTCCTCGACGAGGTCGGCGGCCTTCAGGTCGAGTACGTCGGCCGCGAACTCCACCATGTCGCCGAACCTCAGTTCGTCGGTGGCGAAGATGGCGGTGAATTCCTCGGCCTTGGCGTCCGGGATGCCCAGGACCCGGCAGTGGGCGAACACCGAAACCGGGACGGCGAAATCCTCGAACAGGTCGGCGGTGGGCCCGGCGGCGAGAATCTCGTCGAGCCGCCGTTCGATGAACTCGCCGATCGCCGGCCGTTGCCGCCGCACCCCGCGGACCGAGAAGCGCCCGACCGCTGCCCGGCGGATCCTCGTGTGCTGGGGCGGGTCGAGACCCAGGACGTTGCCGACCATCAGGGCGTGCACCCGCTCCGCGTCGATCGGCTTCCCCATCGGCAGCGGTGTGGGTCCCAGCGGGGTCCGCCGGTCGGACATGCTGAAGCGGGGGTCCTGGAGCACCTGGCGGGCCAGCTCGTAACCGGTGACGAACCACCCGACGTTCCCGTCCTCGGCGGTGAGCCGGGTCGCCGGTGCCTCGGCACGCCACTGCGCGAACTGCGGGGAGGGCCGGAACGGAGTACCGTCCCTGGGCATCACCGGCGGATGCTGATAAGGACATCCCATGTCCTGGGTGTTCAGATGCGTCGTCATGGGGTAAAGCGCCTTTCTCCGATATCCGGTGCCCCGGACGTGAACTGTGCCCGCGCGGTGCGGAATGCGCGCAGTTCGGGGCGCAGCGGATTCCAGCTTGATTTCCGGCTCCGATAAGGGCCCGTTTCCGCTCGGCCTATTTCGCCGAGGTGAGCCGTTCGGCGATCTCCAGAACTGCCTGCGCAGCCGTCTTCAGCTCGCCGTGCGGGCGGCTCGGGTACCGGGTGCCGCTCTGGATCCACTCGTCGGCGAACCGGTACCAGTCGATCGGCGTCGTGGCTTCCCCGGTGAGGACGTTGCGGATCTGCGCCAGCCAGGCGGTCCACCGGGAGCGGTAGTAGTCGCCGACCAGGCCCGCCCAGCCGCGGTTCCCGTAGTCGACCAGAAAGGTGGAGTCCGCGTAGCCCCAGGACGTCAGCAGCCGCTTGGCTTCCTCCGCAAGGTAGGTGCTCTCCTCCGCCGTCGAACCCCACGCGCGGGCGTCGTCGACCCATCGCCCGAGCAGGAAATGCTCATTGGTGCGCAGGACCGCTTCCTGGGCGTCGATCAACTCCAGATAGTCGGCCACGCGCTCGTCGTAGGACCCGAGGTCCTTCGCCTCGGCCGCCTCGGCGATCGCTCGCAGGCCCGCGCGGGCGGCGTCGTCGGCCACCTGGCGGGCGACGTCGGCGAGGTCGTACGCGAACCCCGTGGTGTGCAGGGAATCGGCGGCGGCCAGCAGCTCCCGCAGGGCGGGGATGAGTGCGTCCTCCCGGTAGGGCAGCGCACGCGGCCCCATCATGCTCGCCTGGTTGGCCCGCAGGCTGGGGATGGCCGCGATCACCGAATCGGTACTCCCGTACGGCATGGCGAAGGTCTCCAGCGAAGGATCGGTGACCTCCATCGCCGCGAACGGTCCCCCCGGGACGGGCTCTTTGCCGGCGTCGGTCGCGTCGACCGCGTTGCCCGCCATGGCCTGCTGCGACTCGGCCGGAGTAGCGCCCGTGCCATCGTGCCGCCACGGCCCGTAAGCGGTCTCGACCAGGGTCCGCCATGCGGCCCGCGCGTGTTCGTCGGCAGCGCCGTACCGGGCGGTCGTCCACTCGTCGAGCCAGGGGCCGATCTGGATCTCGCCGTCGGCCCACGCGAGGTCGCTGAACAGATCCCACAGCACCGGGTTGTTCCCGACGCCCTCGGCCATATTGGTCAGACCGGCCAGACTGGACGGTTCGCCGTCCACGGCCCAGCGCTTCGGCGTTGCGGCGACCGCCGCCACGTCTCCGTACAGCACCGTCCGGCCACCGTAATTCGGCAGGATGCCCAGCGCCCACTCCGCGTCCAGGAAGCCGCCGTCGGCGTCGGCGGCCTCACCGGTCAGGTCGAGCACGAGCACCTGGGACAGGTCGACCCCCTCGAGCAGTTCCCGGCGAGGGTTGCCGATCCAGGCTTGCAGCACCCACTTCGAGTCCGGGTCGGCGGCCACCATGGCCCGCTGCACCCCGCGCGCGGCTTCCGCGAGGTCGACCCCGCCGGTCGTTCCGCCCTCGTGCAGCAGGTCCACCGCCCACATCCCGCTGGCACCGAACGTGGAGCGTTGCGTCGCGTAAAACGTCTCGGCGACCGCGGCGTACGCGTCCGAGGTCGTGTCGAGCCAGTCCGGCCGCTCCGGCCCGGCGACATCCAAGAACCAGAGCCCTTGCGGCACCACCCGGGCGCCTTCGTTGCGCTCACCGAACTTCGGCGGGACGGCGCCGCTGAAACCCGGGAAAATCGGAGTGATATCCAGCTCGCGCATTCGCTGGACGACCCTGCGGGCCAGCTCGACACGCTTCTCGACCAGCGTGCGTGTCGTGCCCTTGCCGAAACTCTGGATGCTGTTCAGCCACAGCCACGGCTGGTGCGACGGCGGCCCGAGCCATCGGAGGACCTCTTCCTCCGTGTACCCGAACCGGGTGAACGTCTCCAGATAGACAACTTCCTGGCCGAGCGTGATGTGTGCGGCATTGACCCCACTCGCGGCGAGCAGGTCCAGTTCGGCTTCCCACTGCGCCCAGTCGAAGTACGGCGTCGTGTACCCCGACACCGTGAGGTTGTAGGCGACGCGCAGGCCGAGCCGTGCCCGCCGCTCGACCACCACGTCCACGGGGAGATCACCGTCAACCGGACGGGTGCCGAACCGCGACACATGGGCCACTCCGGTCCGGCGGGCGAACGCGGCGTACCCCGCGATGGCCGCCCCCGCGCCCGAGGCAGTGACATGCAGGTCACCATCGGCGGCCCAGGCCCGAAACCCGTCGCCGATACCGGGATCGACGACCACGTGGATGCGGTCGGCGGTGAGACCGCTGAGTCGCCGGATGGCCGCAGTGGCGCTTGTGGTCGCCGTGTGCGCGGATACGTCGTTCACCGAGGTTTTCTCCTATCGAGGATGGGTCGTGGCCCAGCGGGAGCGCCTACCTCAACCCTCACGGGCGGCGACAGCGTGAACAACGCCCTCGATGACGGGTTCCAATACTCCTTTTGCCCGGGAGGTGTTCAACGTTCCCGCGGTCGGTTCCGGCCGTACGGCCGCGCCCTCGCCGCCACTACGCATTGGCATACCGATATCAGTATCGGCAGGGGGACCTGGCGATATTCGGGCCCGAGCCGGGCTATGCGGCGACCGGTGAGGAAATGGTGAACGAGGCGGTCGCGACTCATTCCACCGCGAGCCGCCTGTTCACGTCAGCCGGAGAAAGCGGTACTTCCGCTCGCGACGAGCTTGTCGATGGCGTCCACGTGCAGCGTGCGGTCGAGGATCAGGTCGACGCCGCCGAGGATTTCGGCATCGGCACCGGCGGTGCCGACCCGCACGTCGAGCGCATCGGTGACCACGGGAAGACACTGCTGGAACACCGCGCCGCGGATCGCGGCGACGAACGGCGGTACCACCGAAAGCTGCCCGCCGAAGGTGATCAGGTCCGGGTTGAGGAAGTTGACGACGTAGGACAACACCTCGCCGATCAGCCCACCGGCCTCGCGAAGCAGTTCGATCGTGCGCGCGTCACCGGCGCTGGCGAGGGTGACGAGGTCGGTGGTCTCGCCGATGTCGTACCCCTCCTGCCGGAGCCGGGCGACGACCGCCGCGCCTCCAGCGACCGACTCCAGGCAGTCGGGAGTGCCGCACCAGCAGTGGATCGCCGAACGACCGGACGAACGGGAGTGGCTGACCTCGCCGGCGGCGCCGCTCGCGCCCGGATACAACCTTCCGTCGACGACGACCCCGGAACCGATCCGGCTGCCGACCTTTATGCCGAGCATGTGCCGCAGGCCGGGCGCGACGGTGCGGAACTCCCCGAGAGCCAGCAGGTTCGCGTCGTTTTCGATCGCCACCGGGAGCTCGGTGTGCTGCTTGATCAAGTCGTAGAGGTTCTGCTGGTCCCACCCCGGGAGCTGAGCCGAGAACGTCACGGTGCCCAGCCGGGAGTCGATCGGAGCCGGCACGCCCAGCGTCATCCCGCGCACAGAGCCAACGTCGATACGAGCGTCACCGAGCGCGATCAGGGTCCGTTCCCAGATTGCCCGCATCGCCGCGCCCGGGCCGAGTGTCACGTCGATCGGGCATTCTGTCACCTGCAGCAGCCGCCCGACCAGGTCGGCGATCGCGAGGCGGAAGTGGTGCGTGCCGAGCGCGACCGAGACGACCGCGCCGGCGTCACCCCGGACGCGCAGCGAGCGCGGCTGCCTGCCACCGGTGACTCGGCCACTCGTGGTCTCCTCGACGAGGCCGGCCGCGATGAGAGAATCCACCCGCAGCGAGACGGTGGATGGTGCGAGCGCGGTGTGCCGGGAGATCTCCCGCCGGGTGTTGGCGGTCCCGCGACGGATGAGGTCGAACACGGATCCGATCGACGCAGGCGGTTCGATCCGCGGCGAGCGTTGACGGTCGGTCATCCCCTCACCCTAGTTGCCGATCGGGCTTTGGATGAAAATCGGCCATAAATCACCGAGTGATGGAAGATGCGGTGCCGGCGGCGCGGCCACAACGACATGACCGCCGGTCCCGGCGTCCGCTGGACCGGGACCAGGGCGGCCGGTTGTCCCGCTGTGAATCCGGTCACGGATCGCTCGAATCCGCTGGCGGGCACCGCCGCAGCCGATCCAAGCGGCAGCCGGCGCGCCGCGTGGCCTGAGTCGACCGGAACGCTGATACGGGCGCGCCGTCTCGGGCGCGGGGGCGTATCTCTCCAGGCACAATGGCCGCCGCACCCTGCGATGTGATCGCCTGCCCGGGAGTCGAGTTCGACGGTGACCGGCGTCCACGATGTCGGGCTCCGCCGCCCTGATGCGATTTGCCGAAAATCGAACTTCTATGTTCGTACTTTGGAGGTTATAGTGCGATTCTCATGCGAACGGTGCCCGGTCCGCGGTTCGGTGGATGACCACCACGACGGAACGGCCCTCGATCCCGGAGGTGTGTTCGTGACCACCCCCCATCCCCCTCGACAGGACGAACTGCTCGCCGACGCCCCCGCCCGGGAGGTCCGAGTC
The DNA here is from genome assembly GCF_003236385.1 of Spongiactinospora gelatinilytica. Taxonomy (GTDB): domain Bacteria; phylum Actinomycetota; class Actinomycetes; order Streptosporangiales; family Streptosporangiaceae; genus Spongiactinospora; species Spongiactinospora gelatinilytica. The sequence goes on along the minus strand of NZ_POUA01000027.1, from coordinate 24,215 downwards.
TGGCCGATCCTGCTTGCGATGTTCGTACTCAACGTCTTCGCCTACGCGGCGATCACCGGGGCTCTCCAGGTCCTGCTCCCCACGCAGGTGCGGCTCATCGCCGGCGACGGCGCCCCGTCCGCGCTCGCTCTGGTCACCGGGATCGCGGCGATCGCCTCGTTCGCCGTGCCGCCGTTCATCGGGATCCTGTCCGATCGCACCCGGAGCCGGTGGGGCAGAAGGGCACCATGGATCTTTTTCGGCGGCCTCGGCACCGCCGCCTCACTGATTATGCTCGGTTCGGCCGGAACCGTCGCCGGGCTCGTCGTCGGCTGGTTCCTGATGCAGGCGCTGGTGAACATCGGGATCAACGTCATCCTCGCGGCGATTCCCGACCGGATTCCCGCGCACCGGCACGGGCTCGCGAGCACCGTCCAGGGGCTCGGGTTGCCTGTCGGCGCCATCGCCGGGGTGCAGATCGGCGCCTTCTTCGTCGATTCGATCTTCACCGGATACCTGGTCCTGGCCATTCTGGTGCCGCTCGCCTCACTGGTGAGCGCCTGGCTCACGCGCGAGGCGCGCAGCGTCGCGACAGAGGTCCGCGAGCGGCGGCCGGTGTTCACCGAACTGCGCCAGACGTTCGCCAGCCTGCGGTTCCGTGACTACCGCTGGGTCTTCATCTCCCGAGCCGTGCTCTACCTCGGCTTTGCCATGATCAGCAGCTTCAACCTCTACATCATGCAGGACTACATCAAGCTGCCGTCCGGCATGACCGCCGCGCAGGCGGTCGCGATCGGCTCGTCGTTCCTGCTCCCGCTCACCGTGGTCGGCACCGCCATCGCCGGGCCGCTGGTCGACCGGTTCAAGCACCACCGGATGTTCGTACTCGGGTCCGGGCTGGCCAGCGCGGCGTCGATGCTGATCCCGTTCGTGTGGCCGGTGTGGACCGCTTCGCTGATCAGCGGTGCCGTCAGCGCCTTCGCCATGGGGCTGTACCTGGGCGTCGACCTGGCGCTGGCGACGCTGGTCCTGCCCACGGACGGCGACACCGGCCGCGACCTCGGCGTGTTCCACATCGCACTCACCGCGCCGCAGGTCGTCGCCCCGTTCCTCGCCGCGATGATCGTCAGCTCCCTCGGCGGCTACTCCCCCCTGTACCTCATCAGCGGAGCGATCTCGCTCATCGGGGCTGCCGCGGTACTGCGCGTTCGCAGCAACGCCACCACGGCGGCCACCGAACGGGCACCCGGACTGCTCCCCTCAGACGCGACCTGACCTGACGGTCACAACAGCACGGCTCACTCCCTCCGGCGGCAGGCGGTACCTGCCGCACGGCATGGCACTCTCTGCGCCCAACCCGATGTGGGACGCCCCGTACGGTTGACCTCGATGACCCGCCGGTTCGGGTCGTACCCGTGCTCCCACACGGAACCGCCCCCCACCTGAATGTGTCCGAACGTTCCGTGTGACCACCGGTCACCGGATGATCTTGAATGTGTCCCGGCCGGAATGGACATCGACCGGAAATGTCCCGGTCGGCCGGAGGCTGCTGGTGCCCACCGCAGCCTTCCGGCAGATGCTCGGGATCGACCCCGTCCCCGCGCAGTGCGATCACTGTTCTTCGGTGGCCCGCGAGACAACCTAGCCTGCGGGGCCTTCTCAGCACGTCGCTTCCGACTCCCTCAGCCCGCAGGTGCAGGCAGCGCTACGCGCCGTACCACGCCACCTGTTCGTGCCCCCGATCGCTGTCGCCGATGAGTCGCCCCGCCACGTCATCGACCGCGACACCGACCCGGACGAGTGGTGGCGCGCCGTCTACACCAACGTGCCGATCATCACCCAACTGGATGACGGCGCCTCCCCGATCGCCGGCGGCATCGGGCGGGCCACGTCCTCCCCTTCCGCACCCGGCACCGTCACCGACCTGCTCGACCTGCTCGATGTCCGTCCCGGCCACCATGTTCTAGAGGTCGGCACGGGCACCGGCTGGACCGCCGCCTTGCTCGCTCACCTGGTCGGTGAGACCGGCGCGGTGACCTCCATCGAAGTGGACTCCGCCGTCGCTGAGCGGGCCGCGAAGAACCTCGGCGAGGCCGGAGTGCAGCCGCGCCTGGTCGTCGGAGACGGCGCGAACGGCCACCCCGGCGGCGCGCCCTACGACCGGGTACACGTCACCTGCGGTATCCGCCGCGTGCCGTACGCATGGGTGAAACAGACCCGGCCGGGCGGGGTGATCGTCCTGCCGTGGTGCCCGGAGTTCGGCGAGGACCACTCCCTCCGGCTCGTGGTCACATCGGACGGCATCGCGCACGGCCGGTTCCCCGGATACGCCTCCTACACGCTCATGCGATCCCAGCGGGTCCAGCCATGGCGGACCGGGGACGGCACCCGTGCCACCTCCCAGCTCGACCCGCGCATCGTGTGGCAGGCACCGCCAGGGGCGCACCTGGCCATCGCCGCCATCACCGGATCGCGCTCCTACGCCGAGGAAGACGACGGCGAGTTGACCCTGTGGGCGATCGACCCCGACACCCCGGGCCGGTGGGCAGCCGCCCGGTCCGCGCCCGGCGACGTCGGCGAGTTCGCCACCTATCAGGTCGGCGACCGGCCGCTGTGGGACGAGGTCACCGACGCCTACCGCCGGTGGGTGGCATGGGGCGAGCCCGGCCGCGACCGTTTCGGGATGACGGTCACCCCGGACGGGCAACAGGTGTGGCTGGACACACCACAGCAGGTACTGGCTAGGGAACTGCGGTCCACGGCCGCGGGCGCGGTCCATGTTCACCGCGCAGGCACGCCGGCCGCAAGGCCACTTCCTCGTGCCGGGCCGGGTTCTCCCCCGCGACCCGCGCGGCCATGCGCAGAATGCGGGACTCGCGGATATCCCGCAGTCTCTCACCCGGACCAGTCGGTGACGTCGTGCCCGTACGCCTTCGCGGAAACCCGATACAGCGGCTGGTGCATCGGAGCCATGGGCGGCCACCGGGCCATCGAGGCCGGCGTCGAGCAGGCACGGGTGGCCTGCGAGGACCGGGCCGACCAGAACTTCCTGTTCCGCCCGCGTCCGGCTCCCCTGTCGAAATAACCCGGTCTTCTCCCCCGGCAACATGGGGAAACAACCGGAGAAGCGCCCGCCGTCAGGTGCAACCACCTCGGGAAATCATTTGATCTCCTCGATTCATTTGGTTTCCAGGGAGCAACTATTTTCCCCTTTCTAAATATGTGATCCACGTCACATTACGTTTGTCTTCACCCCGCCAATCGGCGCATGCGATAGTCGCAGCGTCACAGGGAATGGCAATGCCGAAAGAAGGGATTCACCATGCAGGATCATGGCATCGCGCCGGATTTCGCCGCGGATTTCGAGCTCTTCGCTCGCGAGCTGTCGGGTGACGAGATGGAGGCCGGCCGCTCGTTCGGTTCCAGCCTGAGCAGCGCCTTTACCTTCTCCACCGGCACCTGCAGCAGCGCGGGCTCCGTCTCCACCGCAGGCTCCTCCGTCACCGGCTGAGCTTGAGGAACTGAAGGAGGGGAGGTCCCAGTCCGATGCCGCACCCCAATGCCGCATCCGGTTTGGTGGATGACGAGCAGCCGGCCTGGGATCTCCCGGTCGCCTTCGCCGCAGAGGTGGAAATCGTTCCCGGAAACAACCCCGGCGTGCTGTTGTACAGAAAGGACACCGGGCGGTATTTCCAGCTCGGCCGCAGCTCGCGGATGTTCGTCCCGCATTTACAAAAGGGCACCACTCCGCGCTTTCTGATTCAGCGGGTCTCCGATCTGTTCCAGGTCCAGGAGTCCGCCGCGGCGCGTACGGTCACGAGATTCCTGTCGGAGATCCGTGAGATGGGGCTGCTCGACGTCCCTCCCCCGGCGAAAGGCCTGCGCGGGCGGGCCGCCCGGGCCCTGGCGGAGATACCCATGGGGCGGCTCGTGCTGGTGCGTGATTCCTCGCCACCGACGGCCTCCGGCAGACGGGCGGCATGGGGGAGCCTGGCGCGGATCGCCGTAGGAGCCTTCGTGGGCGTGATCGCCCTGCTGGCGGTCGGCGTGGCCGTACTCGCGGCGACCCGGCTGCTCGACGTCAGGGCCCTCGGGGGCGCCTCGATCGCCATCCCGCTGGTCCTGTTGCTCCACCTGACGATGCATGAGGCCGGCCACTGGCTGGCCTGCCGATATTACGGGGTGACGGTTCCCGAGGCGGGGATCGCCTTCTGGTTCTGGATTCTGCCCCGGCCCTATGTCGATCGTTCACACGCCTACCGGCTCAACCGCCGTACACCGCTGGTCGTCATCACCACGTCGGGGATCGTCATCGACGCGCTGAACGCCGGCATAGCGGGAGTCCTGGCCTTCGCCGCGGACGACCCCACACTCCGCGCGCTGGCCGCGGCGGTCGCGTACATCCTGCTGATGACCCTCGCGCACGACATCAACCCGTTGTTGCCCAGTGACGGGTTGCACGCGATCGAGGCGGCGACCGGTCAGCACGCGTTCCGTCGCAGGGCGATCCAGTACCTGCTCACCCTCGTGCTCCGTCTTCCGTCATCGCATCACCACGAGTTCGCCGGCCGCAGGCTTCGCCTGCTGTACCTCGGATACGGCGTGCTGTCCCTCGGCTACCTGGCCGCCGTGGCCTTGCTCGTCGCTCGTCTCGTCGCATCGGTGGGGGGATTGGAATGAGATTCCGGGAATCCGCGACCATCGCGCCCTTCGTCCTCGTGCGCTTCTCCGGATACGCGGCGACGGGGCCGCACCGGCTCCGGGCGGGCCGTGCGGTGGCCGGGCTGGACGAGGTCCGCGAGTGCAGGCTCCAGTTGGCGGCGCTCACGGACCCGCTGTCCGACGCTCTGTACGAGCTCGTGCCCACGCTGCCCGCCGAGGAGCGCCGTGCGGCGGTCGGTCTCCGGAGGGATGTGCACAATGGCCGCGTCCCGCGCCTCTCCGAGGAGGCGCGGAACCGGATAGCGGCCCGCCTCGCTCCGGACATGCGGCTGACGCTGACACGATGGCTGGCGGTCCTCGAGCGCTCCGAGGCCGCCATGACGGCCTACACGGAGATCTTCGAAGCGGAGCTCGGCGAGGCCGAAGCCGAGCTGATCGTGCAGGCCGGCACGGATGAGATGATCAAGGCCCTCTCCCTCGCCGCGCCAGAGGTCACGGCCACCGTCCTGCGGGGAGATCCGGACCGTACGGCGGCCAAGGCGAGGCGGAAACTGGTCCGCACGCTCTTCAACTACTTCGTGCGGGCGACGGTCAAGACGAGCCCGCTCGGCTGGTTCAGCCCGGTGGCGGTGTGCTCGATCGGCGGCGAAGGCCTCGACGGCAGCGCCGAAGGCGGTTCCTACCAGGCGGTCGCGTCCCTGCCGCAGGCCCTCTACCTGCGGCTCCTCCAGCGTTTTTGCGCCCACGAGTCCGCCGGCCGCCACCTGCGCTTCCACCCCGTCCTGCAGCTGAACGGCACCCACATGGTGCGGGCCAGCTACCTGCACACACGCACCAACAGCTTCTTCTGGCGCGAGGATCTTCTGACGGATCTGACCGCCCACCGCGAACAGGCACGCACGGTCCCCCACGGTATGTCCGGTGACCAGGTACTCGCCGCACTGCACCGGGACGACTCGGAGGCGTCCTGGTCCCGGGTGGCCCGGCTGACCGACTCGGGACTTCTCCGGCTGGAGTCGGCGTGGGCGCAGGGCGAGTACGACGCGCACGACTCGATGACGGCGCTGGCCGAGTCGCCCGGCGTGACGGACGCGATGGGGACGGAAGTGGCCGATACGCTGCGCGACCTGGGAGAGGGCATGCGTCTCATGTTCGCGGCGGCGCCCAGGGACCGCGCGGCTCTCGCCTCGCGGATCACGCGCCGGGCCGCGGAGCTCGACGAGGCCACGGCCACCGCCACCGCGCCACGCGTCCCCGACCTGGCCGTGCGCGAGGACGTCGTCAGGAACGAGCCACTGCCCGCGTTGCCCGCGTGGGTCGAGAACGCCTTGTCCGGCTACGGCCGACGGCTGTCGTCCCGCATGAGCGTCCTGCCGCAGTACGCGAGCACGCTCGAATTCTGGCGGCGGCACGTCGCGCCGATCCACGACTCTCTCCCACTGTCGGCGTTCCTTGGCCGCTACATGACCACGCCCGGCCCTCACCTGCGACACAACGCCGACGTCCGGCTGCCCGGCACTCCGGACCTCGACATCGGCATGGGGCCCTCGATGCTCCGGCCCGCCTTCGCGATCCTGTTCCAGCTCGCCACCCTGGAAGACCAGGAACAGGTGATCGTCCTCAACCAGATCATGGACGGCAGCGGAGGCGTGACCGCCCGTTTCCGCGGACTGCTCGCCCCCCGCCTCCTCGAAGACCCGCTCCAGGCGTGGCTCGGCCATCTGGTGCCGCAGGGTTCCCGGCCTCTGGAACTCCTCGTGTCCTCGGACTGGAACCCCGTCCAGGCGCGCTGCGCGGGCCGTACCCGCGCGCTCGACATAGGCGGCGGACTGGTCCCCACGGGGGAGCCGGTGCCGCTGGACCGGTTGCGGATCCGGCTGGACGAACGCTCGGGAACGCTGGTCGTGGAGGACGAGCACGGCCCGGTCGTCCCCTTCTACTCCGGTCTCGTTCCCCGCCGCATGCTGAGCGGGCCCGCCAACCTGCTGTCCACCATCGCCAGCCCCTGGTACTGCGCGGCTCCCGAGGTGTGGGGAACCGCCTCCCTGTTGCTCCGTCTCGAACGGCCGGCCGGGGTGGTGCACACACCCCGCGAACGCGTCGGCGCCGTGGTCACCCGTAGGGCGCACTGGACGGTGAACGCCGCAGAGCTGCTGGCAGAGGTGGAAGCGCCCACCCCGGCCCTTACGTTCGCCGCCTACTGTGACTGGGCCCGAGCCCACGGAGTCGCGGACGAGCTGTTCGTCCGCCGGGGAACCACGGAGCCCGATCTGTTCGCCAAGTCCCGCAAGCCGCTCTGGCTGTCCGTCGACGTGCCCCTCTCGGTCTCGGGCCTCCTGGACTCGCTCTCGGCGAAGGAGATCCTCATCATGGAGGAAGCCCTCCCCCGCCCCGGCGCGGACTCACCCGTGATCGACGGACATCCGCGCACCGCGGAGTACGTCGCCCACCTGAGCTGGGACGGGTGCTGAGCATGCGTTCCTGGCTCTACTGCGCGATATATCCCGGCACCTTCGATCGCCTCGACGGCGTGATCCGGGAGCTCGTGGCGGGGACACGCGGCCTGGCCGAGACCGGAACCGAGCGGAACCGCTGGTTCTACCTCCGGTTCTTCGACATCGGCGGCCCGCACGTCAGGCTGCGCGTCCAGGGGCCGGCCGGGCTGCTGGACGAGGTCCACGCCGACCTCGTCAGCCGCTTTCCCGGCTTCCTGCGCAAGGCCCAGACGGATTCCGGCGTCCCGGCCGTGACCGTGCCGGGGACGTCTCCCACCGACTACTGGGAGGCCGTCGACTTCCGGCTTTACGAGCCCGAACTGCGCCGTTACGGAGGCGTAGAGGGCGTCCGGGTGGCCGAGGACAATTTCATGATCTCCAGTGCGATCGCGCTGCGAGCGGTCGGCGAGGGCCTGGACCACCTCCAGCGCCAGGCTCTCGCCGCGCTGACGATGAAGAACGCCCTCCGGCACTGCCTGCCCGGCGCAGAGGAGCAGTTCTGGTCCAAGTACCTCTGGTACTGGACGGGCAGGGACGAACCCTTCGCACCCGCCGGCCGTACGGCCGCGGCGTCGGCGGCCGCCGGCCTGGAGCCCGCCATCGGCGCCGCCGGCGACGATCTCCCACCGCCCCTCGTGGCGGACGCCGACAGGTACGGCGGCGCGATCCGGGCCACCGCCTGCGAGGCGAGCGCCGCCGGCGTGCCGCTCACCACCTGGCAGTGGGTGTTCCACCTGCTTCACCTGCACAACAACCGGCTGGGAATCACGCCGGGTGACGAAGCCGTACTCGCCGCCCTGCTGGGTGGAACACCGAAGGAGAATGCCGATGCGAGTGAGCACCGATCCGATGGCCGACCCACCGCCGACCACCGTTGAGGCCGCGCTGCGGCGGCTGGATCCGCTCATCGACGCCCGCGGCTCCCTGATCAACCTCGTCACCCGGATTCCGATGACCACCGGACGGCAGCGCTTCCCGGTGTACAGCGCGGGCCTGGGCGATCCCGGGGCGATCCTGCCCGGCACGGCGAACGCGCGCGGGCTCATGAAGTGGGCCGCCCTGGACGGCGCGGGCAGCGGGCTCGTCGAGGAGAGCGCCCGGCTGACCGCCACGGTCGAGACGATCGAACGCTACTCCAGTTGCCTGTGGGACTCGGAGCAGTTCCGGTGGGCCAGCGCGCGTTCCCTCGGGGACGAGGCACTGGACCTGAGCCGAGTGCCACGGTGTTCCGAGTCCGAGCTGGCCTCCCCCGCATGCCCGGTCCAGGCCCCCGACCTGGACGCGCCGATGCGCTGGGTCCGCGGTGTGGACCTGGCCACCGGGGAGCCTCGATGGGTGCCGGCGGTCATGGTCTACCTGCACATCCCCGTCGTGAGCCGCGGCGAACGGTTCTGGCTGCCCATCTCGACGGGCACCGCGGCGCACTTCGACTACGACCGCGCCCTGCTGGGCGCAGTGCTCGAGTGCGTCGAGCGGGACGGCATCGCGCTCACCTGGCTGCAGCGGCTGGCACTGCCCAGGATCGAGATCGACGTCTCCGACCCGGAACTGGACCAGGCGCTGGAGGTCTCCGCCCGGTCCGGCCTGCGGACGTTCTTCTTCGACGCGACGACCGACCTGGGCATTCCGACGGTCTACAGTGTGGACATAGATCCCCAGGCGACGAAGGTGCGCACCTACGTGATGTGCGCCACGGAGCTCGATCCCCGGCGTGCCGTGCTCAAGGTGATGCGCGAGTCGTCCTCCGGACGGCTGGCCATGCAGTACAGGAAGCCGCACGACAAACCGCTGGACGACTACATCGACGTGTTCGACGGCGCGGTTCACATGGCGGCGGCGGAACGTGAGCACGCGTTCGACTTCCTCCTGGACTCCCCGCACCGCCGGCGGCTCTCCGACATCGCCCCCGCGGTTCCGGACTCCCCCGCCGAGCGCCTGTCGTGGGTGGTGGGCAGGCTCCGGGACGCCGGGTGCACGGCCTACGCCGTGGACATCACCTCCGACGAGGCCCGGGCGACGGGTCTGCGCGTGGTGCGGGTCATCGTCCCCGAACTCGTCCCGCTGAGCTTCTCCTACCGTGCGCGATTCCTGGGCACCACCAGGCTCTACACGGCCCCCGAGCGCATGGGCCTGCCGGCGCACGCCGAGCCCGACCTCAACCCGTGGCCGCAACCCTTCGCCTGACCAGTCCGGAGCAACAGATGAACACGACACATGTCATCGCCGTCGGGCCGTTCGCGGCCGATGTGGCCACGGTGCTCCAGCGTCGGGAGGTGGACGGCGAGCCGACTCTCTTCGCCCAGGGGCACGGCGTACTGAGCAGCCTTCTGCCACCGGCGGACACGTATGTTCTGCTGACCTCGCGGCACGACTCGAAGCTGGTGGCAGAGGTCGGCGATCTGGCCTGGAGGTGGGGCACGTCCTTCGTCCCCGTGGTGCACGAGACACGCTGGCTCAGAGCCGGTCCCCTGATCCTCCCCGGAGGTACCGGCGTGTGTGCCGAATGCTTCGAACGCCGGTCCATACAGCATTCGACCATCGGCAAGACCCTGTCCGACCTGCACGCCTTCTACGCCGGGGACCCCGCGGGGCCTGGCGGCCATCTTCCCTCCCAGGTGCTTTTGGCCGCCGGGCTGGCGCAGTGGGGCCTGGCCACGCTGCGCCGCGGCGACCCCGGGACGCACGGCGCCCACCGGGCCGTGAATCTGGCCAAGGCCCAGTTCTTGCAGGGGCGGACGGCGGGGGTGCACGGGTGCACCCGCTGCTACCCCGTCTCGACGTCGATCTCGCGGCAGGACCGCTCGTGGCGCGGTCTCGCCGACCATCTCACTGGTGCGGGTACCGGATCGAGGGGGGACGTGTGAACACCGAAAGCACCATGGACTCGCGGCACATCGCCGCCGCCATCGCCCGGGACCCCCAACTGTCGCTTCCTGACCACCTCAAGGTCGTGGACGGGCTCGTGATCGCGGAGGTGCGCAAGGGCGAACTGCTCGTCGAGGGCACCGCCAAGCCCCAGCTCTTCAGCGGCCGGCACGTCGAATTCGTACGGCGGCTGCTTCCCCTGCTGGACGGGCGGCGCTCCGCGGCGGAGATAGCCGAGTCGCTCGGCCTTCCCTCGGTGGACATCGTCAGGACGGCTCTTTCGCTGCTGTACTCCTGCGGCATGCTGGAGCAGGGTCCGACGCCCGAGGAGACGCACGCGCTTGAGCGCACTTCCGTGCCCGCGAACGTGCTGAGCCACCTGAGCAGGAATGTGGACTCCACCCGGAACAATCCCTCCGGTGTGTACGCCGCCCTGAAGCTGGCGCGGCAGCCGGTCGTGGTCGCGGGTCCCCCCGGCACGCTGCGATCGGCGCTGGTACGGGCGCTCGGTGAGTGCGGCGTGACATCGGCGCGGGAGGAGGAGGTACCGCTCGGCTCCGCCCCGCTGCCGTCCGCTCCGATCGCCGTCGTGATCGACGACGGCACGCTGGACCTGGACCGGCTGACCGCCTTCGACGCTTCGGTGCGGGCGAGCGGCGGACGCTGGTTCGTCGTCTCCGTGACCGGCTCGGGCGCCGTGATCAGCCCGCTCTTCGAGAACGGCTGGTCCGGCTGCCTGCCGTGTTATCGCGCGCAGCGTCCGCTGGTGCGATCGGACGACGCCGCGACGATTCCCGCCTGGCAGGAGGACCTGCTTGCCGGAATGGTGGGCGGTGAGGTGTGCCGGCTGGCGACGGGAGTGGAGCCGCTGTACGACGAGTCGGCCGTCACGATCATCGACTTCGCCGCCTGGACGGCCGAGGTCGAGACCTTCGTCCAGCTTCCCGGCTGCGCGGCCTGCCGGCCGGGCACCGAACCGATCGAGCGGGACGACCTGATCGCGGTCGCCTTCGAACATGAGGTCACCCTGCCGCCTCGCCGGTACATCCCGCCCGGCGCACACCAGAACCACTACAGTGCCTCGAACATCGAACTCCACTTCTTCGACCGCCCGCGTGACTGGGAGCCGATCGAGGCCGCCGGCGAGGCGGGCTCGGAACTGAGGGCACTGCTGGAGTACTCCTTCGGCATCCGCGAGTTCATCCCCGCGACGGCGTCGCGGGGAGCCACCCGTCGCCGCTGGGCTCCCACAGGCGGCAACATGGGTTCCCAGACGGCCTATCTGCTGCCCCTGGAATCCAACCGGGCGCGGCTGGAACCGGTGGCGCACGTCTACGATTCGGTGGCCAACCTCCTGCTGCGAAGCGGGATCGCGGTGCCCGCGAAGCGGCTCGCCGACGCCGTCCCGGGTGCCGGGACCCAGGCGGACGCCGTGCTGGTCCTGGTCGGTGACAGCCTGAAGCTGGAGAACAAGTACCAGAGCCTGGGATATCGCATCGTCAACCTGGACTCCGGCGTCGCCACCTGGCAGCTGGCTTTCCGGGCCGCGCATCTCGGTTGGACGGTCAACGCGCTCGCCGAGTGGGACGACGGCCGGCTGATCGACCTGCTCGACCTCGATTCCCGGCAAACGCCCGTCACCACTGTGCTCACGCTCCGCCGTACGAGCGTCGGTCCCGAACGAGAGGGCGCCGCCCATGACTAGCTGGACTCCCGGTTACCGGCCGCAGGAGATCGTGAACGACCTCATCACGCGGACACATCGCCCGGGCGCGACCCGCCGGTCACGGCGGTGGGACCCTCCTGCGGAGCGAGCCCACGAGCACCGCCTTCCCCCGGCGAGCGCGCCCACGGTCGACCCGATGACCGTACTGGCCCTGCGCCAGGCCACCCGCTTCTATCGTCCGGTCGGCATCGACCAGGCCACCATGGCCGGAGTCCTCCAGGCTCCGTCCTCAGCGCGGGCGGCTCTGAGCACGGCGGAGACCGTCCCTCATGTCCAGATCCTGGCCGCCGCCTACCGGGTGGAGGGCCTGCGGCCCGGACTCTATGACGTGGATCCCGCCGGCACGCGGGTCACCTTCCTTGTCGACCTTCCTCCCGCCCGCGAGTGGCTGCTGCAGGACGAGTTCGCCAACGCGCCCCTCGTGACCGTGGTCACCTGCGATCTTCCCGCTGTGGCGGCGGCCGGCGCCCATGCCCACAGGATGGTCATGCACCAGGCGGGAGTGGCCGCGCACAGCATGTGGCTGGCCGCGGGCGGGCGCGGGCTCTCCGGGTCGATCTTCGGCGGGCTGGTTCCCTGGGGCATGCCGCTGTCCGGTTTCCGGCCGGGCGGCACCCGAAGCCCGCTCCTGGCGTTCGCCTGCGGTCTCCCCATCTCCGACCCGGCCATCAGCCCGTGGGGTACAGCGGGCGGGTGGACGGGAGGCTCCTGAACCTGTCGTCACGCCCCCGGGACGGCGGAAACCTTCATCCCTACTTTCTCAGAGGTGGTCATGAAGTACGCCCTCGTAGCGCTCCTTGCCATCGGATCGTCGTTGGTCGCGGGCCCTGCCCATGCGAATTCCCCGGTCAATTCATCTCCATCGGCCATCGTGTCCGATGAGATGCCGTGGCCGCCGCCCTTGCCGTGGCCCAAGACGCCTCGTTGCCCGGAACAAGCTCCGGCCGGCGCGACCTTCGTCGGTTTCGTCCAACCGCCATACGGGCTCGGCTATGACCTTTACAAGTCGCAGCGGGAGGACGGTTCCACGATTTATCACCGGGTCTACTGCAGGCCATAAACCGCCGGTCGGGTTGCGGAGCTCGCTCCGTCGTTCACGGCCATCGCCTCCTTCAGGCTCGATGTCGCGATCACGAAGGATCAGGCGATGGCCGTCCTCATGTCTCACTGCCAGGCCCCTTCGGCGGGTTCGGCACACCAGAGACAGATCGCCCGGTCCTACCCGTGCGACGTTGGTCGAGGCTGTTCGAGGTCCGTTCGGGACAGTTCGGGACAGCCGAAAGTCTTGGTTCTGCCGCCCTGATCCCCTTCAATGAGGATCGTTCGTGTCGCAGGGTTCTGCGCACTACCCGCGTGGCGGATCCGCCCGTCCCTGCGTCAGAACTCCGGATCCTTCCGGATCGCCTCCGAGGCATCTGTACGTATCAGTTCGGAAGAAAGTAGGATCTTCCAGTGAGCGGCCCTGTCGCACATCCCCGCCTAGAACTCGACGCAGTGATCCATCCGCCCATTCGCTTCTCGGTCCTTGCGATTCTTTCCAGAAGCAGAACATTGGAGTTCGGCAAGATGCGCGATGCGGTCGCCGTCAGCGCGGCCGCGTTATCGAAGCATATGAAATCGCTGGAGCTGGCCGGCTACATTCAGGTTCAGAAAGGATATGTGGGCAGGCGGCCGCGCACCTGGCTCGCCATAACACAGCCGGGGCTTGACGCGTTCGAGCGGCACACGGCAGCACTGCTGGCGATCTCGCGAGGACAGTCCTGAGCAGAGCAGCTCAGGGTGCCGGATCTGTCCGTTGGGACGTACTGCATCCCGGCGGGTGGGGAACACCGCTTCGTGGACATCGAGGATCTGGCGCTGCTGGTCGTATCCCGGCCCGGCCTACGGCTCGCGTGTGGACTCCCGGTCCTGACACGTGCCGGCGACCGATGCCCGAGACGTCATGCGTATGGCCGCGGCCACCCCGGCCGCGGCCATACGCATGATCGGCTTCGCTGTTATCTGAGGGAAGTGCCGTTGACCAGTGGCAGTGAAATCGACGTTCCGGTCAGCTCGACGGTGACCTTGGCCCCGGTGCCGGGTTCGACGTCGGTGCCGGAGCCGGTGCCGCTCTCGTCGAGGTTGAAGTCGTCATTGGTTCCGGTCAGTACCAGGCCCAGCCGGTGCCCCGCCTTGAACTCGTAGTCCTGCGGCAACATCGACCAGGTGATCTGGTATGGCGTGTCCGGTGTCAGAGGGGGCTGGCGGCTGAGCGACTTGTGGTTCTGGGCGTCCAGGATTGCTCGGGTGACCACGTTGAAGCCGGAGGTCGCCGTGTTGTCGACTCAGCCAGTCGACGACCGCCTTGCCGCCGAGCACGTCGGAGGCGCCGTAGGAGGCCGGGCAGCCGTCGGGCAACCTGGTGCCCGCCCGGACCGCACCCTGATAGCGAAGGCGGTGCGCCTCGCGCGCGGATGCCCGCTACTCCGTGGTACCGTGTACTGGTACTCAGTGCCACCGAGTACTAGGGAGGACGGAAGAGGCCCACAATGGACCACCTGACGGAGATGCTGAAGGGCACGCTTGAGGGCTGCGTGCTTGAGATCATCGACAGCGAGGAGACCTACGGGTACGCCATCACACGTCGGCTGAACGAACTCGGCTTCGCCGACGTCGTCGAGGGGACCGTTTACACCATCCTGCTGCGACTGGAGAGAAACCGGCTCGTCCAGGTGACGAAGCGACCGTCCGGGCTGGGCCCCCCGCGCAAGTTCTATGCGCTCAACGAGGCGGGGCGCCAAGAACTCGCGACGTTCTGGGCGAAATGGGAGTACATCACATCGAGGATCGACAAGCTCAAGGAGGGCAGGAGATGAACTTCTGGGAGACCATCACAGGCAGCGATCTCACCAGGGAATGGAAGGCGTTCGAAGCCCGGGCCGAGGCACTGCCGGCCGACTACCGGGCGGCGTGGGAAGAGATCAATAGACATCTTTCCCCCTACACGGATTTCACGGGCCGAAACCTGATACCGATTCTGGACGGCGCTCTGGGCCTGCTAGAGGAGACAGCGGCCGATGGGCAGAGCATTCATGAGGTGCTGGGTGACGACATCGAGGGCTTCTGCGCGGCGCTGGCCGGCGGACAAGGAGCCCGGAGTTATCGCGACCGATGGCGCGAGCAGTTGAACAGGAACGTCGCAAGGAAATTGGGCCGGCTGGGAGGCTGACATGGGCATCCAGGACATCATCGAGGGTAAGAAGCAATGGCGGGCGCACATGGCGCGGGTCAAGGCGCTCCCGCCGGACTACCAGATCGTCTACCAGGAAATGCAGCGCTACTTCTTCAAGGTCGGACCGGTCGACCTGCCTGACGGGCCTCTGCTCTCAGGGATCGTCGATTTCTTCGAGGAGGGCGCCGCGAACGGCAAGGGGGTCCTCCAACTCATCGGCAACGACGTCGCCGCCTTCTGCGACGACCTGATCAAGGACTCGCGCACCTACGCGGACATCTATCAGCAATCCATCAGCGGCAAACCCGGTACGGCCGACAAGTAACACCCACTACCCGGCAACGCCCACACACGAGCACCGGTGACATGGTGCTCCCGGTCTCTGCCCGGCGACTCCGGCGAGCACCAAGACAACGCGGACAGAGACGAGAGGCACTTGCGCCGGGACACCGCCGAGCCGGGGCGGGCAGGCGACACTCACCTACGACATGCGGGCTCGCGACAAGTCGAAGCGTTCATCGCGGCGCACTGGGCGGCCGCGACCCGCGCCGTGCTGATCCCCGGCCGCGCACACCGGCACGATCCTCACCCGGACCCGCCCCCTCGGCGGCTCCACTGACATGCCGAGCAGGTGACACTAACGTCGGGGCTTAACGATCGACCTGAGCTCCAGGTACTCCTTCAGGCCCTCTCTGCCCAGCTCCCGACCTATCCCCGACTGTTTGAAGCCGCCCGCGGCCGTGCCCCGCCGGTGTGCTCGCGTTGATGTTCACCGTGCCCGTCCTGATGCGCCTGGCGAACGCCAGACCGCGGTGCTCGTCGGCCGTCCAGACGCCGCCGTACAGCCCGAAGTCGGAGTCGTTGGCCAGGTACGCGGCGTCGTCGTCATCGTCGTAGGGGATGACGGCGAGCACCGGCCCGAAGATCTCCTCTCTGGCGATCCGCATCGAGTTGCGCACGTCGCAGAAGACGGTGGGCTCGATGTACCACCCGGAGGGCAGGTGAGGCGGCCGCCCGCCGCCCGTGGCGATCTTCGCTCCTTCCTCCAAGCCCGAGCGGATATAGCCCTCCACCCGCTCGCGCTGCCGCTCGGCCACCAGCGGGCCCACCCAGGTGGCAGGCTCCGTGGGGGCGCCGACGACCTGGGCGCGGGCGGCGTCGCTCACCGCGCGAACGATCTCGTCGTAGCGTGAGCGCGGGGCCAGGATCCTGGTCTGGGCGATGCAGATCTGCCCCGACAGCATCATCGCGCCCGTCACCATGGGCGCGACGACGGTGTCCACGTCGGCGTCGTCGAGGATGACGGCGGCCGACTTGCCGCCGAGCTCCAGGGTCACCCTGGCGATCCGGTCCGCGGCGATGGCCATCACCCCGCGCCCGGCGGCGGTGGAACCCGTGAAGCTCACCTTGTCCACGCCTGGGTGCGCGACGAGCTGCTCGCCGGCTTTTCTGCCCGCCGGCACGATGCTGAGCAGGCCGTGCGGCAGGGTCGTGGCCGTCACCCCGTGGAACGCGCCGTTGCTCGTCGCCATCGCGAAGATCGCTCCCGCGATCGTCGCGGGCTGCGCGGTCGTGCTCAAACCCGCCCCCGAGCCACCGCTCAGCTCTCCCGCCCGGCCGCCGCCCGGCCATGGTGCGCCGCCGCCTCGTCCGCGAGGAGTGGGCCCACCTGGTCGCCGAATGCCGACCCGAACTGAACGACCCGGAGACCCGGGCGATGGTCGACGGCGTCCAGGCGATCATCTACGGGCTCAGCAGTGCCGAGGCGCAGAGCATGGTGCTCGATGTCCTGTTCCCCCGCAGGCACACCGGGACGTGCTCTTGCTCCTGATGATCAGGAGCCTCGTACGTACTCCCGGCTGACGGCCGGTCCTGCGCCGGGTCTCCGGCACCGACGTGACGCTCACAGAGGTCCACCTCGCCTCCAGCTTCACCGACCACGCCGCGACCCGCTGGTTCGGCGGCCCTACCTCCTGAAAGGAAGGCGCTTTGCGGAAGCGGTGGACCAGGACACCGAGCTGAGCCGCGCGTACCCGGGCTCACATCATGGGCGTGAAATCGGGCAGGGTGAGGGCCGAATGGGCCGGTCGTCCCTCCGGGAGGGTAGGACGCTGAGCTTGCGCAATCTGTTGTTGCGCTGCTCCAGGGCCTGGGCGGTGGTCGGGAAGAGTGTGGCACCGCCCTCGCCGACCAACCCCTGGTTCACGGTCACGAACTCACGGGTGTCGTGTTCGTAGGCGGCGAAGCCCGCGGCGTGGTCCCGGTCGGCACCACTGGCCAGGGCGATCAACGCCTTGGCGACGATGAGATGCCAGACCTCGGTGCGCAGGAACGCCAGGGCGGCGAACGTGGCCGTCATGACGCCGACTCCGGCGGCGACCACGGCACTGGAGCCGAAACGCCGCGCCGCGTACCCGCCGAGCGGCCCGCTGAGCGCCGCCGTGATGGCGCCGGGCAACAGGTACCGCCCGACGTCGGTGGCGCTGGCCCCGGAGCCGTACCGTCAGCGGACAGCATGAACAGTTGCGGAACGAGGAACATCGACGCCGCGGTACCCACGCAGACGGCGAAGGTGATCACATAGGAGCTCCATATCGTCGGCTTCGCGAGCAGTCGCAGATCGACCATCGGCGAGGGTGAGCGGCGTTCAACGAAGATCCATCCGGCCACGAGGAGGGCGAGGAGCACGACGACGGCACCGAGCGCGAGCGGCCGGCCGCCGACCTCGGGCGCCATCGAGAACCCGGCGACACCGGCCGTCATCACGCTGGGTGGGTAGGACTGGATCTCATGGTCAGGGTGAGGGTGCCGGGCGAGGTGCTCGCCGAAGCCGAGGCCTGTCCCGGGCCAGGAAGTAGCCCTCGGCGAAGAGGGCGGCCTGGACGGCGCGCAGCGATACCAGGGCGACCGGCGCCTGTTCGGCCGTGGTGAAGTACAGCTCTTCGATGCCGGTGAACACCCGGCGGGGGAACAAGCGGCGGGCCTCGGCCAAAAAGGTGAGGAAGTCGGCGGCCGGCAGCGCGGGCCAGCGGGGGATGCCGCCACGATCTGCTTTCGACGGGCCTCGCGACCGGTGGCGTGGTCCGTGCCGTGGCCGGTGGCGTGGGGGCCCGGCGTGGAGGCCCGGCGTGAGGACGGGCAGCGCGGCGATGAACGCGGCCAGGTCGATGCGGTCGACACTCACCTTGACCGGGCTTTGCAGGGCCCCCGCCAGCGCCAGGGTGGACACGTCGACCGCATCCGCCGGGATCGGGGTTCTGGGATGGGCCGCTGCAGATCAGCCAGAGGGAGGCCCCGGGCGGTGCACGCCAGGCCGGTCACGGCCAGTGGCGTTTGGCGAGCCGTTGGGGCTCGACCGGGGCGGCCCCGCGGGCGCTGCCCCGGTCCGCACGACCACGGTTCGGCGCGGCAGCTCCCCCGCCGCGCCGAACCCCTTAGGGATGGAAGGTGTCGAAGTACTCCTTCGGCATCTTGTTGAGCCAGGCGTGGGTCACGCCGGTCCAGCCGATGCGCAGGAAGTCGGCCTTGCCGTCGGCGTCGATGTCGGCGAACTGGATGTCCTTCGGCGGCAGGTCGCCGTCGTCGGCGATCTTGCCGATGTCGCGGTAGGTGCCGCCGGCGCCTTTGGCCCCCTCGTTGATCCAGGCTCTGGCGCCGCCCTTGGCGGTGATCAGGATGCGGTCGGCGCGCTTGTCGGCGTTGATGTCGGCGTAGCGGATCTCCCTGGGCAGTTGGAGAGCGCCGGCGACCTTGTCCGGCGGGGCCCAGTCCAGGTACTGGTAGGTGCGCTCGACCTGGAAGTCCCGGTTGTACCAGGCGGTCGTTGTGCCGTCCGGATCGATCAGCAGGTAGTCGTCGCGTCCTCCGCCGGTGACGTCGGCGAACCGGATCTTGGTGGCCGGGTCGATCGTGAGCGTGTCGCCCTCGGAACCGTTGGTGAAAACGCTGGCGACGCCTTCGTACTGGTTCATGCACATACGGGAGCCCGCCGGGTTGTCCGCCTTCCAGGTGCGGACGTCGATTCGCCCGCTCAGGTGGACCACCGCGCAGTCGGGGAAGCCGTCGCCGTCCAGGTCGGCGAAGCGCAGCATGTTGCCGACCGACCCGGCCGGGGGCTTGTACGCGTTCACCCCCTCGACGAAGGGGGTCCAGGCGTTGTCGCCGGAGGGGCCGCTGTTCCACCAGAACCGGAAGTTCTGCTTGTCATCGACGGTCACGAACTCGGCCTTGCGGTCCTTGTTGATGTCGATCATCCAGAAGCGGCTGCTGGAGGGGAACTGCTGGGCCTGGATCACGCCCCGGTCCTCCCAGTTCGGGCCGAGCTTGTTCGCGCCGGGCACGGGCAGGCCCTCGCCGTAGTCCTCCATCCCGCACGGATCGCGGTCAACGTCCTCCGCCTGGGCCTTCAGCCTGGTGAAGTAGCCTCTGCCCTTCGCTTCGGCCGCCGCCTTCACGAACGCGGCGCCGATCTTGGCATATCCCTGGTCGGTGGGATGGATGCCGTCGGAGCCGATGTCGGCCAGGGTCAGGTTACTCGTATCGGTGTAGATCACCCGGACGCCGAGCGTTTCGAGCTGCTCCACCATGGCGGGGATCTGGGCGTTGAACGCCTCGCGCCGCGCGGCTTGGGCGGGGTCGCGCAGCGGCTGCACGCCCGCCACCAGGACGGTGACCCCCGGGTCGGCGAGTTCGAGATGCCAGATCAGGTCCTCAAGGCGACCGATCGCGCCGTCCATCTCGTGGTTGCGGATGACATCGTTGCCTCCGGCGATCAGGGTGATGAGGTTGGGCTGGTAGGTGTCGACGGCGCATCTCGCCTTGCCCGCGATCTCGTGGATGAGGCGGCCCCGCCAGCCTTCGACGTCCCGGTCGGCCATCGTCCCGACCCGTACCGAGCCGACCCAGTCCACCTTGCCGCCGGCCAGTTCCCTGAATCCCCGGTCGGCGTCGGCCCGGTAGCCGTTACCGTGCGTGCTGCCCTCGCCGAAGGTGCTGGACGACCCCAGGGCCATCGCGCGCAGCGGGCGCTCCCCGCTCTGACCGGCGGGTTCGATCCAGCCGTAGAGGATCGCGCCGACGATGCCGTCGTGGAACGCCCTGGCGATCTTCTCATAGCCGGAGCCGTTGGGATGGCGGACGGTGTCCATGTCCTCCTGGGTCAGATCGGCCAGGGAGATCAGCGCGACATGCCGTCCCGCCGCCTGCCGTTTCGCCACCAGATCCGACAGGCTCCGGTTGTACGCGTCGAGCTTCTCCCGCTCGGTCCAGTGGACGACCACAGGGAGGTCGGCCACCAGCACCGTGACACCGGGGGCGGCCTCATGGATCTGGTCGATCAGGCGTCCCATCCGCTCGGCCGCCGCACCCGCGTCACCCTCGTGGACGTCGAGACTCCCGGCCGTCAGCGTCACCACGTTCGGTCTCAGGCGGCTCAACGCGATCGAGGCGCGGTCGGCGAGCTGGTCGATCGTGTGGTCCTCATACCCCTCGTGGTCGTTGTCCGTCCCCTCCCCCGACCGCTGCGAGCCGACGAAGTCCAGGGTGTCCCGCTTCACCAGCGGGGACAGCGCGAGGAGACCCAGCAGCAGGTAGCGAAAACCGCTCAGGTAGGAGCTGTTGTGACCGCGGGTCAGCTCGTCGCCGAGGGGCATCACGGTCACGTGGCTCGGGTCCTGCGCGGCGGCGGCCAGCCTGCCGAAGCGCACCGCCCAGTGGTCGGTGCTGCTGAACTGCATCACCTGAGGGGGCCGCCAGTTCGGGGTGTCGAAGTTGGAGACGGCGTAGTCGTACTCGCCTCCGTTCTGGTGTGTGGGGCGACCCGGGTTGTAGACGTGGGAGCCTGCGGGAAGACCGGCCTGGCCCAAGGTGGACGGGTGGCGGTTGTAGTCACCGAGCGCGACCCAGTGAGTCAGGTAGGGGTTCTGCGCCGCCGTGTCGGCGATGCGGCGCACCAGCGCGCCCGCGTCGTTGCCGCCGCCCGTCGCGGCGTGCATCGAGGCGAACATTGTCTGGTCCGCGTAGCGGACGACGCCGAGCGACTCCCGATAGACGCTGCCGATCGTCACGACGGCGTCCGGCCGCCACCTGGTGATGAAGCCGAGGTTGCGGCTCTGCTGACGCATGATGTAGAGGTGCACCTCCGGGTCCCTGCCGTTGGGGCGCCAGCGGTAGTGCTCGACACCCGGGACGGCGCGCGCCTCGGTCAGGTAGCCCCCGGCCTCCGGTCCGCCGGCGATCGTGGGCAGGGCGATGGGCACCTCCTGGAGGGCGATCACGTCGTGGGTGCGGGACAGGTCGTAGGCGTTCGTCCAGCGTGAGGGCCCTTGATTCATGTTCCAGGTCGCCATGTTGTGGTGGGCGGGGTTCGTCGCCCACGCGGTGCCCTCCATGGCGACGACCAGCCCACCGGCCAGCATGATCACCGTCAGCGCCGCGACCAGGCGGCGCAGCCTGCGCGCCGCCGTTGTCAGGCCCCGTCGGCCCTTGGCCGCCGAGGCCGCGAATAACCGTGCTTTCATCAGATCTCCCCCAAGAGGCGGGTGCTGTGCAGCCGTTGTTGATCGTTTGTCATGTGCGTTCCCGCCGGTGCGGGTCGCGCTTGCGGGCGCCCGCCCGGCGGCTCCACGATGTTGTACGAACCTTCACCTTGGTCGGAGTCATTCCGCTCGTTCCGCTCGCGGAAAGTTCGCACCGCATGGGGCCACGGCACGGGAAATGGCGCGGGAAGGTGTATTGAACCTCCCGTTAGGGCAGGTCCGAGCGCGGATCGCGGGAGCAGGAGCGGGGACGGCGACGCGGACGCGACCTGCGGCGGCTTTGTCGCCTGCGGGTGCTGTGCGCGCTCGGCCTGCCGCTCGACGAGATCGCGGGCGGGCTCGCGGACGCCCCGGAGGCCGGGAGAGAGTGTGGGACGGCCTGGTCAGCGGCGGCGACCGCGGGATCCCGTCCGGCTTGCCGGCGGGTGAGGGCTTCGAAGGGAGCCGGGCGTAGCGGGCCGGCGAGACGACCGAGGTGTGCCCGGAACAGGCGAGCAGCGTGGAAGTGTTCGCGCCGTCCTCGGCCGCGTGCGCCAGGGAGGAGTGGCGGGGCTGGTGCAGCGTCCATGGCCCGCCCGTCAGGGCGTGTTTCTTGGATCGAGGGTCGATCTGACCTTCGATCCGGCCCTTCCTCAACGCATGGGCAGGTACGGGCTGAACGCCAGTGAGGTGCCGACCGGCAGGTGGTGCCCGCCGAGTTCGGTGTCGGTGACGGTACGGGTGAACAGCCACCCCGGCGGATAGAGCCGCAACGCCTCGGTGATGACGTCGGTGGTGAAAGCGAGCCGCGGCAGGTGCTCGTAGGCGGCCGAGGCACCCGCCAGCACGGTTTCGACCTCGGCGTGCAGGCGTTGTTCGGCGTGCGGATGGCGCGCGAGGGGATGCAGCGCCCAGGCAGGGTGGCGGCGGTGCTCTCGGTACCGGCCGCGTAGAAGGTGACGATCTGGTCGACGAGTTCCTCATCGGTAAATGCGGGGCGGTGGCTGTCGGGGTCGGTCGCGTAGAAGGTGACGATCTGGTCGACGAGTTCCTCATCGGTAAATGCGGGGCGGTGGCTGTCGGGGTCGGTCGCGTTCATCAGGGCCGCCAGCAGGTCGCTGTGATCAGCCGGATCGGCGCGGCGGGCGGCGACGACATGTCTGGCCGTACCGCGGATCCGTGCTCGTGCCCGCTGGTAGCGGTGGTTGGCCGTAAGCGGCAGGCCGCGCAGGATCTTGGGACTGAGCATCTGACCGAACACGCCGCTGATGACCGTGGTGAGGTCGTCGATCATTGTCTCGGCTGTGGTGACGGGCAACGCATCGGTGAACATGGTCACCACCGCCGCCCGTGCGGTCAGCCTCATCATTTCGGCGGTGACATCGATGATCTGCCCCTCATTCCATGATGCGGTGGTCTGCTGGGCGCAGTCGACCATGATGGCGGCATAGCCGGGCCACCGACCGCGATTGGAGGCCGGCTCGCACAGGCGACGCTGGCGCCGGTGCTGGGTGTGCGAGCACATCAGCAGGCCGTTGCCCAGCACCTCGCCGCCGCGTGCGTACAAGAGGCCGCCCTTGTCGAAGGTTCGATCATCCAGCAGGACCTGGCGGGTCAGCTCGGGGTCGCAGACCATCACCAGGCGTTGCCGCCCTGGCCGGATGCCCACCAGGCTCCCGTGGCGCGGTAGCCCAGCCACAAAACCCAAGGGGTCGGGCAGCAGAGCGGGCGCGTGCCCCAGCACGGGAACCGACCCGGGGGCCGAAAGGATCGTCCTGGCGCTGATGCTCACAGTGTCGCTCCGCCGGGTCGGCATCGATCCGGCCTGCTGGCCAGGATGACGATGGTCATGCGGCGGCGCACCGCATGGGAGCCCACGACGTGAGGCGGCCGCGATGATGTTGCCGTGTCCGAGAAGCCGGAAAGGACCGGGACCGGGCGATACTCCAGCGTGATACAGAGTGCGGTGGGGACGACGGACACTGTATTTCCCGTCTGGCATCGAAGTCATAGGTGCTCGTCCTGGACAGCATCGCCTTCGGTACCGGGGAAAAGTCCGCAAAGGAGGCATTCCCTGGCCTCCAGGCGGCGGGCACGATGACCTCTTCGAGACCTGGCCGCGATCGGGGCCTCTCCCCCGGACCGACCGGCCACCGGGGACGAGCCCGGCCTGCACGGTCGAATGTAATGAGGGAATCACATTCCGGTATCCCTCGTCCGCCGCGAAGGGTCACGCCTTGTTTGCTTGGGGGCGGGTCATCCTTTCAGGGCGGTGCACTCTGCCCGCCACCGCTCGATGACCGATAGCACGACCGCACCGGACGACACCGCAAGGGGGCCTCGGTCAGGAACACAACGAGCATCCGTACCGTCCCCCACTGCACCGCCCACCCCAGCATCGTCGCCGAGCGGCGCTTGGTCGCCAGAGCGTCGAACGCCGGTGGGGAGCCTGGCGGTCAAGAACATCCCCGACAAGTTCACCGGCTCACCGCGACGGCCGGCCTGCACTGCGTCGCCGACGGCAGTCACAGGGCGGCCGGCAACGTGATGGAGAAGGGCCGGGCGTGCAACCGGCGTGCGCCCTACGACGATGTGGCCGAGAGTCGGAGGAGATCCTTTGCCCGCGAAGTCCGCCTTGCCACGTTCGGTCTGGCCGGTGGCCTGAGGAACGCCAGGTTCACCGGCTCCTTCAGCATCGGCTGACCTACGATCATCACCACCACCATCGCCGTCGGCCGGGTTCCGACGGCGATGGTGGTGGT
>NZ_POUA01000279.1 GCF_003236385.1 Spongiactinospora gelatinilytica | reverse complement strand
ACAACGACGACCCCGAGCACGCCTCCCGCCCCTTCGACCTGCATCGGGACGGGTTCGTGCTGGGCGAGGGCGCGGCCGTACTGGTCCTGGAGGAGCTGGAGTCGGCGCTCAGGCGCGGCGCGAACGTGTACGGGGAGATCGCCGGGTACGCCTCGCGCAGCAACGCCTACCACATGACCGGCCTCAAGCCGGACGGCCGGGAGATGGCCGAGGCCATCCGGGCCGCGCTGGACGGCGCCAAGCTCGACCCGACGGCCATCGACTACGTCAACGCCCACGGCTCCGGCACCAAACAGAACGACCGCCACGAGACGGCGGCCTTCAAGACGGCCCTGGGCCCGCACGCCTACCAGGTGCCGGTCAGCTCGATCAAGTCGATGGTGGGCCACTCGCTCGGCGCGATCGGCGCCATCGAGGCGGCGGCCTGCCTGCTGGCGATGCGGGACAACGTGGTGCCCCCCACGGCCAACCTGCACACCCCCGACCCCGAGTGCGACCTGGACTACGTGCCGCTGACGGCACGGGACCAGCGGGTGGACGCGGTGCTCAGCGTCGGCAGCGGCTTCGGCGGCTTCCAGACCGCCATGGTGCTCCGGCGGGCGCTATGAGCGCGGTGACCGGGATGGGAGTGGTGGCGCCCAACGGGGACCGCACCGAGGAGTACTGGAGCTCGATCCTGGCCGGCCGTTCCGGGCTGGGGCCGATCACCCGGTTCGACGCGGGCGGCTACCCCGTCACCAGGGGCGGGGAGTCGTCGTTCGTCGCCAAGGGGCGGGTCCCCGGCCGGCTGATCGCCGAGACCGACCGGTTCACCCAGATGGCGCTGGCCATGAGCGAGATGGCGCTGGACGACGCCGGGGTGGACCCGGCGGGGCTGCCGGAGTACGAGATGGCGGTGACCACGGCCAGCTCGTCCGGCGGCACCGACTTCGGGCAGCGGGAGATCGAGAAACTGTGGCGGAGCGGGCCGCGGCACGTGGGGGCGTACCAGTCCATCGCCTGGTTCTACGCGGCCAGCACGGGCCAGATCGCGATCCGGCACAAGATGCGCGGCCCCTGCGGGGTCATCTGCGCCGAGCAGGCGGGCGGGCTGGACGCCGCCGCGCACTCCAGCAGGCTGCTGCGCGACGGGGTACGGCTGGCGCTGGCGGGTGGCACCGACGCCTCGCTGTGCCCGTACGGGCTGGTGGCCCAGCTCAGCAATGGCAGGCTCAGCCGTTCCGGCACGTACCTGCCCTTCGATGAGCGGGCCGACGGCTACCTGCCGGGCGAGGGCGGGGCGATGCTCACCATCGAGCCCGCCGACACCAATAAAGCGAAATACGGCTACATAGCCGGTCATGCGGCCACGTTCGACCCGCCGCCGTGGTCCGACCGGCCCCCGGCCCTGCGCCGCGCGATCACCGGCGCGCTGGCCGACGCCGCCGCCGCGCCGGACGACATCGACGTCGTCTTCGCCGACGCGGCCGGCGTGCCCGAACTCGACCGCCAGGAGGCCGAGGCGATCGCCGGGGTCTTCGGGCGGAACGCCGTCCCGGTGACCGCGCCCAAGACCATGACGGGCCGGCTCTACGCGGGGGGCGGCGCGCTCGACCTGGCCACCGCGCTGCTGTCGCTGCGCGACCAGGTCATCCCGCCCACGGTCGGCATCGACAGCCCCGTCGAAGGGCTGGGCCTCGACCTGGTCCGCGACCGGCCCCGGCCGGCGAAGCTGCGCGCGGCGCTGGTGATCGCGCGGGGCTACGGCGGGTTCAACTCGGCAATCGTCATCAGAGCACGGAGGACGTGACCATGGCCGCACACACCGACAACGAAATCGTCATCTCCGCGCCGATGGAGCTGGTGTGGACGATGACCAACGACGTCGAGTCCTGGCCCGAACTGTTCAGCGAGTACGCCTCGGCCGAGATCCTGGAGCGGCACGGTGACACCGTGCGGTTCCGGCTCACCATGCACCCCGACGCCCAGGGCAACGCCTGGAGCTGGGTGTCGGAGCGCACCGCCGACCCGGAAAAGCGCGTCGTCCACGCCCACCGCGTGGAGACCGGCTGGTTCGAGTACATGAACATCACCTGGGACTACACCGAGACCGACCGGGGCGTCACGATGCGCTGGCGGCAGGACTTCCAGATGAAGCCGCAGTCCCCGCTGGACGACGAGGCCATGGCCAAGCGGATCAACGGCAACTCGGCCGTCCAGCTCGACCTGATCAAGCGCCGCGTCGAGGCAGCCGCGGCGCGCCTGCCGCAATGATCTCGCTGCTGGTCCCGCTGGCCCTGGCCGGAGGCGGCCTCGCGGCGGGCGTCATGCTCTCGACCGTCATCGGGATCGAGCCGTACACGAAGGCCATGCCGTACGGGGGGTACGTGCGCGCGATCCACTTCCTGTGGCCGCGCTATGACCCCTTCATGCCGATCGTGCACGTCCTGACCATGCTGGCGAACGCGGCGCTGGCCTTCATGGTCACGCCGGTCGCCGCCCGCGTGCTCTACGCCGCCGCCGCGGTCATCCTGGCGGTCGTCATGGGCATCTCGATCGTCAAGAACGTGCCGATCAACAAGTACGTGACGTCGCTGGATCCGGGCGACCAGCCGGCCGACTGGGCCGCGCGGGACCCCCGGCCCCAGTGGCGGACCTGGAACCTCATCCGCACCTCCCTCGCCGTGGCCGCGCTGGCGGCCGGCGGCGCGGGCGCGGCCACCCTTATGTGACATCGGAGACCCTCATGCGACTCAATGGCAAGACGGCGCTGGTCACCGGCGGCGTCAGAGGCATCGGACGGGCCATCGTGCTGGACCTGGCCAAGGCCGGGGCGAACATCGTCACCTGCACCCGGCAGGGCGGCGAGCCGGCGACGACCCTGGAGAAGGAGCTGCGCGAGATCGGCGGCGAGCACCATGTGGCCACCGCCGACGTGACCCGGCCGGAGGACATCGACGCACTGGTCGGGGAGTGCGAGCGCCGCTGGGGACGGATCGACATCGTGGTCAACAACGCGGGCGCGATCAGCCACGTCCCGTTCGCGGAGCTGACGGCGGAGGAGTGGCACAAGGTGGTGAACACCGGCCTGACCGCGACCGCCATGGTCATCCAGCGGGCGCTGCCGCTGCTGGGCCGGGGCGCCTCCGTCATCAACATCGGCTCCAAGGTGGCCACCGTGGGCCTGCCGCTGCGGGTCCACTACACCGCGGCCAAAGCCGGGCTGATCGGCCTGACCAGGTCGCTGGCCAAGGAGCTGGGCGAGCGCGGCATCCGGGTCAACCTGGTCGCGCCCGGTCCCGTCGAGACCGAGGCGGGCGTACCGGACGACGTGCGCGAACGCTACCGGCGCATGATCGCGGTGGGCCGGATGGGCCGGCCCGAGGAGATCGCGACCGTGGTGACCTTCCTGGCCGGCGAGCAGGCGTCGTTCATCAACGGCGAGACCATCAACGTGGACGGCGGGATCTAGCCATGACCTTCCGAGTGATGTTGCGGTTGCAGATCAAGCCGGGCGTCGAGCGGGAGTTCGAGCGGACCTGGCTGCGCGTCGGCAACGCGATCACCGACGACCCGGCCAACCTGGGGCAGTGGCTGTCCAGGAGCGCCGAGGAGGACGGCGTGTACTACATCGTCAGCGACTGGGTGGACGAGCCGCGCTTCCGGGAGTTCGAGCGCAGCGAGCCGCACGTCCACCACCGGGCCGCGCTGCACCCGTACCGGTCCGGCGGCTCCATGGTCACGATGAGCGTGGTCCACGCCATGGTCCCCACCGCGCGCGCATGACCGGCCCGAGGGTGCGCGTGCTCGTGTACGCCGCGGCCCCCGACGGCTCGAAGGACGCGCTCACCGACGCCTACCACCACATCAGCCAGGAACTCTCGGGCACGCCCGGCCTGCTCGGCAACGAACTGCTGTGCTCGCTCACCGAGCCGGGCGGGTTCCTGGTGATGAGCGAATGGGACAGCCTGGACTCCTTCCGCGCCTGGGAGGAGGGCACCCGGCACCGGCAGACGACCGCGCCGCTGCGCTCGTTCCAGGACCGCTCGCGGGGTCCGAGCTTCGCCCTCTACACCGTCAACGCCGCCTATCCCGAGGAGCGATCATGACCTACCACGGCTCGCTCGCCGGCAAACGGGTGCTGGTGACGGGCGGCTCGCGGGGCATCGGCGCGGCCACCGCCCGGGCGTTCACCGACGCCGGGGCCCGGGTGCTGGCCTGCCACCGCGGGGCGCCGGCCGCCATGCCGTACGAACTGGTGACCGCGGACGTCACCCGGGAACAGGACGTCGCCGCGCTGATCGACCGGTGCGCCGAGCGCCTGGGCGGGCTCGACGTAGTGGTCAACAACGCCGGGGTGGACGGGGTCCGCCCGGTGGACAAACTGGACCTCGCGGCCTGGCAGGAGGTCATCGACGCCAACCTGACATCGGCCTTCCTGGTCACCCGGCAGGCGCTGGGCCTGCTGGGGGAAGGCACCTCCGTGATCGACCTCGGCGCCTCGGTCGCGTTGCGCGGCAGGCCGGCCAGCGCCCACTACACCGCCGCCAAGGCCGCGCTCATCGGGCTGGTCCGGTCGCTCGCCCGCGAGCTGGGCCCGCGCGGAATCCGGGTGAACGCGGTCGCCCCCGGCGTGATCGACGCCGGGGGGCCCGACGGCGGGCCGCCCCCGCACCTGCGCGAGCGGCTGGCCGGGATGACCGCGCTGGGCCGGCTCGGCACCGCCGAAGAGGTCGCCGACGCCGTGCTCTTCCTGGCCTCGGACCAGTCCCGATACATCACCGGAACCGTACTCAACGTCGATGGAGGAATGTGATGACGTACGCCGCGATCACCTACCGGGTCAAGCCGGGACACGAAGACGAGATCGCCGAGATCTTCGGCAACTTCCAGCGGCTCGGCACCTCCGTGCTGCGCGACGACCAGGGCAACGAGGTGGGCAGGCTGCTCGGCACCGCCGTGTTCATCAAGGACGACATCATGATCCGCGTCATCCACTACGAGGGCGACCTGGCGGCGGTGTCCGCCACGATGGCCAAGCACGGCGGCGTCCACAAGCTGGAGAAGGAACTGGCCCCCTACCTTGAGCGGCGGCGCGACACCAGCACCACCGACAAGTTCGGCGAGTACTTCCGCAACGCCACCATGCGCTGCATCTCCCAGCTCTCGGCCGACACAGAGCCGGTGGAGTCGCGATGAAACTCGCGATGGTAGGGCTGGGCGCCATGGGCGGCGGGATCGCCAGGCGCCTGCTCTCCTCCGGCTTCCCGCTCACCGTGCACAACAGGACGGCGGCCAAGGCCGACCCGTTGATCGAGGCGGGCGCCCGCTGGGCCGCGCAGCCGCAGGACGCGGCCCGCGACAGTGACGTCGTCATGCTGAGCCTCAGCGACGAGCAGGCCGTGGACGAGGTGCTGTTCGGGCGGATGCTGCCCGTGCTGAAGCCCGGCACGGTCGTGATCGACACCTCCACGACCTCCGCCGCCTACGCGGGCGCGGCCTCCGAACGGCTGGCCGCCCACGGCGTCCGGCGGGTGGAGCTGTGCCTGCTCGGCAACCCGGAGATGGCCGCCCAGGGCCGGCTGCGCCTGTTCGCCGCCGGCCACCAGCGGGACGTGGCCGAGGTCGAGAACGTGCTGGCGGCGATCGGTGAGGAGCTGCGCTACCTGGGCCCGCCCGGCACGGCCTGCACCATGAAGCTCGCCTTCAACCTGCTGCTCGGGGTGCAGACCGTGGGGCTGGCCGAGGCGGTCGCGCTCGGCGTGCGGTCCGGGCTGGACCGGACCATGCTGATCAACGCCATCACCTCCAGCGGCTTCTGCTCCCCGGCGCTGGCCTTCCGCGCCGCGTTCATGCGGCGCGAGTCGTACGAACCGGCCGCGTTCCGGGCCCGGCTCATGGTCAAAGACCTGCGGCTGGCCGCCTCGGACGCGCGGTCGGCCGGGCTCACCCTGCCCGTGTGCGCGTCCGCGGCGGGCCGCCTGGACGAGGCGGTCGCCGCGGGGCACGGCGACGAGGACGCCGCCGTGGTCGTCGAGACCTCGCTGGGGTCGTGACGGGCTCATGAGGATCCTCGTCACCGGCGGGGCCGGGTTCATCGGATCGCACTTCGTCCGTACCGTCGCCGCGGACCGGATCACGGTGCTCGACCGGCTCACCTATGCCGCCGATCCGGCGAACCTCAACGGTGTCTCCCTGGACTTCGTCAAAGGCGACATCTGCGACGCCGAGCTGTTACGTCGCGTCGTTCCAGGCCACGACCTGGTGGTCAACTTCGCGGCCGAGTCGCATGTGGACCGTTCGATCGACGGGGCCATGGAGTTCGTCCGGACCAACGTCCTCGGGGTCTCGGCGCTCATGCGGGCCTGCCTGGACGCCGGGACTCCCAAAGTGGTGCACGTCTCGACCGACGAGGTGTACGGGAGCATCGAGTCGGGCTCGTGGCGCGAGGACGCGCCGCTGCGGCCGCGGTCGCCGTACGCGGCGGCCAAGGCGGGCGGCGACCTGATCGCCCTGGCCGACGCGATCACGCACGGCCTGCCCGTGGTGATCACCAGGTGCGGCAACAACTACGGTCCCCGGCAGTTCCCCGAGAAGATCATCCCGCTGTTCGTCACGAACCTGCTGACCGGCCGCAAGGTCCCCCTCTACGGGGACGGCCAGAACGTCAGGGAGTGGATCCACGTGGACGACCACTGCCGGGCGATCAGGCTGGCCGCCGAGCGCGGCCGGCCGGGCGAGGTCTACCACGTGGGGGGCGGCACCCGGATGACCAACCGGGAGCTCACCGGCAGGCTGCTGGCCGCCCTGGACGCGAGCTGGGACATGGTCGAGTACGTGCCCGACCGCAAGGGACACGACCGGCGTTACGCCCTCGACGGCGCCAAACTGGACGCCCTGGGGTACCGTCCCCGCGTCTCCTTCGACGACGGGCTGGCCGAGACGGTGCGCTGGTACGCCGACAATCCATCATGGTGGAAACCTAAAACGCCCTCGCCCTGATCTCCGGGGCGCGGCTCCAGGGAGCACAGGAATGGATCGGCCGGTCGGGAACCCACCCGACCGGCCGATCGCGGTCACGCCCCGGCCACGCTCCGGATCGGGCATTAGCTGTTGTGAAGACTCGCGAAGTTACTGATCCATGGGAGTTGACGAAATAAGTCATCTCCGCTTATGTTCCAGTTGTAACCATCTACGGCGACATCGCCCGCCGATCTCCGGCAGGCGCCGGCGGTCGCCACAAGGTGAAGATTCACCGCCTGTGCCCAAATGGCATGCATCAGGCATCTACGCGAAGAGACGGGGCCGTGCCGCATGTGCCACCACGCCGCCGATTCAATGATCGGCCCGCGTCACCATGGCTACGCGCACAGGTCGCCGTCCGGAGGAATTCGCGGGGCGATTCGGGGAGGAAGGGAGGGGGACGAGAGCACGGGGATCGACGGCAGGACTGCGAGTTCGGGGGCACTGGGACAGACATCGAGGCTCGCGAGCCGCAGTACGTCTCTGTAGCTAAATGGGAATGTGATGGATTATCTGGTGCTGGGCCCACTGGCCGTACACGGCCACCAGGGCGTCGACCTGACTCCTACACCACCTAAGGTCAGAGAAGTGCTGGCGCTGCTTCTCCTGCGTAACCAAACTCTTGTGTTGACGTCCGAGCTGATCGACGAACTATGGCCGGACAATCCACCGGTAAGTGCACTTTCAACTTTACAAACATATATTTACAAACTCCGCAATCTGTTATCATCCGGTAACGACGAGCGGTCGGCGATATTACGAACCAGGCCACACGGCTACATGCTGGCCGTGCCGCCCGAACACATAGACAGCCACCATTTCGAGCGATTGATGGGCGAGGGACACGCCGCCCTGGCGGCCGACGATCCCGGCACGGCGGCCGACCGGCTCGCCCAGGCGCTCTCCCTGTGGCGCGGCCCCGCGCTCGCCGACGTGACCGCGGGCAGCCTGCTGTCGGCGTACGCGACGGCGCTGGAGGAGAGCCGGCTGCGCGCCCTGGAGCTCCGGGTCGATGTGGACCTGCGCCTGGGGCGGCACCGCAAGGCCATAAGCGAGCTGAAGACCCTGGTGGGCGACTACCCGCTGCACGAGGAGTTCCACGTCCAGCTCATGCTGGCGCTGCAACGCTCGGGCCGCCGGCCCGAGGCGCTCGACGTCTACCAGCGGCTGCGCGGGCTTCTGGTCGAGGAACTGGGGGTGGAGCCGTCCAGCAAGGCACAGGCGACGCACCAGGCCCTGCTGTCGTCCGAGGAAACCCTGGATGTGCCGATTCCGGCCATCACCGTGACCGCCGCGAGCCGCGGCGACCGGACCCCGGACGAGTGGCGGCCGGTGGCCCCGGCCCAGCTCCCGCCCGACATGGTGGGGTTCACCAGCAGGTCCGACGCCCTGGACAAGCTCCTGGGCGCGCTGGTCGAACCGCGCGCCGATTCGACCCCCGTGGTCGCCGTCGGCGGCATGCCGGGAGTCGGCAAGACGGTGCTGGCCGTACACGCGGCGCACACCCTGCGGCAGTCCTATCCCGACGGGCAGCTCTTCGCCCAGCTCGGCGGCAGTACTTCCAAGCCCGCCGATCCCGCCGACATCCTGGGCGACTTCCTCACCGCCGCGGGAGTGCCGGAGGACCGCATCCCGGTCAGCCTGGACGGACGCATCGGCGCGTTCCGTACCTGGACGGCCAAGCGCCAGGTCCTGGTCGTCCTGGACGACGCGGCGAGCGCCGCGCAGGTCCAGCCGTTGCTGCCGGGCTGCCCACCCAGCGCCGCCATCGTGACGGGGCGCGCGGGACTGGGCGGACTCGCCAGCGCGGTGCACCTTCAGCTCGACCTGCCCTCGACCGCCGACGGCGTCGAACTCCTGCAGAGCATGATCGGCAGGACGCTCACCGGCGGCGAGACGCGGGCGGCGGAGTTGATAGTCCAGCTCTGCGGCAATCTCCCGCTGGCCATAAGGGCGGTGGGAGGGCGGCTGTCGGCCACCAGCTGGCCGCTCAAGAAGCTCGCCGAACGCCTGATCGGCGCCACCCGGCGGCTCGACGAGGTCATCTTCGCCGACATGGACGTACGCGATCGGCTGCTGGCCAGCTACCGGCGGCTGAGCGAGGAGGAACGCCACCTGCTGCGGCTGCTCAGCCTGCTGCCGAGCCCGGTGTTCACCTCGCACGGCGTGGCCAAGCTGTTGCAGTCCGACTCGGAGATGGTGGACGGCCTGCTTCTGCACCTGGTGGAGAACCATTTCGTACGCGTGCTCGCGCAGAACGCCGACGAGATCGTCTACACCTTCCATGAGCTGGTCAGATTCTTCGCCCAGGAACAGGTGGAACGCGAACTCAGCTATCCGGAGGACACCGAGGAGGAGACCATGGAACTGCTCTGACGGGGGCGCACGGTAGCGGGGGCGCCCGGCCTTGGTGGCGGCGCGGGCTTACGGGGAGCACTTCGGTGGCGAACAGACGGATCAGCTCGGGCGTCACCTGGCCCAGGGCGGTGGACAACCGGGCCGGCGGCTCGCCGCGGCGAGCCGCCGGGGCGGTCAGTGGTGCAGGCGCCGCCACAAGGTGATCCACTGGTCGGGGTGGACGTGGCCGACGACGGTGTCGCGGGCGATGCCCGCCGCCTCAAGCGCCGCGTCCACATCGGGGTGGCGGCGCTTCAGCGACGCGCGTACCGAGCCGCCCGTCCCGCCGAAGCCCAGCTCGACGAGTTCCTGGTAGGAACGGCGGTCGCCCACCAGCGGCTCGGGCCTGCGCTGGATGCGCAGGATCGCCGAATCGACGGCCGGCACCGGGCGGAAGCTCTCCCTGCCGACCGTGTCGCCGAGTGTCCAGTCGAACCACGGCCACGATTCCACCGTGACCAGGCTCCACCGGCCGTAGTCGCCGGTGCGCTTGCGGGCGTACTCCAACTGCGTCAGCAGTGTCGCCGACGTCAGCTCCGGCGCCCGCAGGCACCAGTCGACGATCTTCGAGGTCACCGCGTAGGGAATGTTCCCCACGACCGCGAACGGTTCACGCGGTGGCCGCGCGGCCGTGAAGTCGCCCCTGACCACCTCGATCCGGGGATCGGTACGTGTGCGCGAGGCCAGCCGTCCGGCCAGCCTCGGGTCGATCTCGTGACCGACCACCCGCGCACCGGCGTCGACCAGCGCGAAGGTCAGCACCCCCTCGCCCGGCCCCGGCTCCAAGACCAGCCCTTCGGGCGCGGCGGCCTTGACGATCAGCTCGACGGCATGCCGATCGACCAGGAAATTCTGCGAGAGCGTACGCCGCGCCCGATCCACGGACGTGCGGCCGCCACCGCGATTCCTGGTGTTCTTCTGGGTGTGTGAAAAGTTTCCGTGCGCGTAGTTCTGCGCCACAGCACTGCCCTTTCGGGTCCTTGAGAACGAACAGGTCTCAAAGGGCCCTGGGCGCGCGCGGACGCCGTCAAGTCATCGCGTCCGCTGACGAGCCAGAGCCCGGCTGCGGCGGATGCGTGTGTAATACAGCATGTGTGCCATGCCCACCACGCTAGCCAGCGCGCCCGCGACTACGCAACGTGATAAACCGCTCCACGCGGGGGGAGCAGGGGCGGCCACGG
>NZ_POUA01000278.1 GCF_003236385.1 Spongiactinospora gelatinilytica | reverse complement strand
GGGCTGGCGCTCGGCGCGTCCGCAGCACCGCGACCGCGAGCACCAGCCCGCCCGCCGACATGCCCACGGCCGCGCCGAGCGCCAGCCCGGCGATGCCCCAGCCTGGCGGCATGATCAGCGTGAACACCGTCTGGGCGGCCATCATCACCAGCCAGCCCGCGACCGTGCCGACGGCGGCGGCCCGGCCGTGCCCGGCCGCGTACAGGACCTTGCCCAGGTGCGCCATCAGCGCGTATCCGGCCAAGCCGGGCGCGAACAGCGTGATCGCCCGCGTCAGCTCGCCCGGGTCGATCTCGCTGACCGCGCCGCCCAGGAAGATCGGCGCCACCGGCGTGGCCACCGCCGCCAGCAGCCCCGCCGCGAGGCCGGAGACCAGCAGCACCGCCCTGCTGGTGGCGGCCGACGCCGCAGCGAACCCCGCCGTGTCGCCGCCCTGCGCGCGGGTGGACAGCAGCGGGAACGCGCTGGTCGCGATCGGCAGGGCGAGCACCGCGTACGGTACGTGATAGATCGCCCACGCGAAGTTGTAGACGACGATCGCCCCCCCGCCGACCCCTCGGTTGGCCAGCACGACGGTCAGCGCCATCGCGGCCTGCTGGGCGAGCAACGCGGCGAGCCCGGCCATCGCCAGCCGCCTGACCACCGGCCCGACCCCCTCGGGAAACCGGAACGTCGGCCGCAGCCGCAGCCCGAGCCGGGCCGCCGGGCCGATCACGGTGAGCACGAGGGCCAGTACGCCGAGCGTCGTGCCCACGGAGAGCACCAGCTCGGCGGGCCGCGGCACCGCGAGCGGATCGGTCACCTCACCACGGAACGGAACGAACAGCAGGTAGGCCACGATCACCACGATGCTCGACACCAGCGGCGCCACGGCGGCACCGGCGAACCGCCGGTGGGCCTGGAGCACGCCGTACAGCACCACGGCCACTCCGTACAGCGGGATCTGCGGGGCGAATACGACGAGCATCCGCGTGGCCACCGCCACCACGGCCGCCGGGTCGCAGTTGTCGGGATGGCCGGTGAACAGCCGGATCACCGGCTCGGCCGCCAGTGCGGCGACGACGGCGAGCGGCACCAGCACGGCCACCACCCAGGTCAGCAGCGCCGAGGTGACATGCCCCACCGTGGCGCGGTCGGCCGCCGACGAACGGGCCGCGGCGGCGGCCAGCACCGGCACCACCATCCCGGTCAGCGCCCCGCCGACCACCACCTCGAAGACCATGTTCGGGATGTGGTTGGCGGTGAAGTAGGCGGTGGACAGGCAGTTGGTGCCCACGGTGCGGGCCAGGGCGAGCTGCTTGCCGAATCCGGCCAGCCGGGCCACGACCGTGATGACGCCGATGAGCACCGCCGCCCCGGCCACTCCCTGCCCGAGCCGCCGCAACACGGTCTGTTCAGACCCCCGAAGGCTCGACCGGCTCGACCGGCTCGACCTGGTCGGTCTTCTTGGGCTCCACCGGACGGCGGCCCAGCATGTCGAGCCGGTTGAGGGTCGGGTCGGCGGCGATGACCTTGGTGAAGCTGACCTTCTCCGAGGCCGCGGTCAGCGCCGCGACGGTGCCGAGCACCGCCAGCCGGCCCGGCCGGCCGAGCGTGGTCACCGCGGCCAGGCCGAGCAGCGCGCCCAGCGCGTTGGCGCCCGCGTCGCCGAGCATGGCCCGCTCGCCGAGGTCTTCGGGCAGCAGGGCCGCGGCGGCGCCCAGCGGCACGGCGGCCGCGACCGCGGCGGCCGGGGAGCCGCGCAGCACCGAGGCGGCGAGCAGCGGCCCGCCGGTCAGCAGGCCGACCTTGATCGCCCGGCCGGGACGGAGGTCGAACAGGTTGGCCAGGTTGGCGCAGCCGGCGATGACCGCGCCGTTGACGACCATGTCCAGCGGCCCGCGCGAGACCAGGGCGGCGGCGGCCAGGCCGGCCCCGCCGATGCCGAGGATCTTCACGGCGCCGCTGGTCACCTCACCCCTGGCCAGCGCGCCGAGGTGGCCTTTGAAGCCCTTGGAGGACGCCACGCCGTACAGGTCGTCGTAGGCGCCGAGGGCGCCGCTGCCCACGCCGGCCAGCAGCGCGGCGGCGCGGACCTTGGGCGGCAGGCCGGGGACGACGGCCGCCGCCGCGCCTGCGCCCGCCGCGAACGCGGGGCCCTCCAGCAGGGTGATCGGTTCGCCACGGTGGTTGGTCCTGGTCCAGGTCGCCTCGCCGCGGGGCGGACGCCGGCGCAGGGCGGCGTACGCGGTGCGGGCGGCGACGGCGCCCAGCACGGTGCCGAGCACGGCGCGGGCGGCGGCGGACAGTCGGGGACGGGCGGCCATGGTCAGCCTCCGGATGAGCTGCTGGGGGTGGACGTGGGTACGGGAGACGGCCCGACGGACGAGGCGCCGGCGCCGATGCCGTACTGCCCCGCGCCGCCGGAGAGCTGCTCGCGCAGAGCGTAGACCAGTGTGACGCGTCCTGTGGGTTGTTCGCCGTTGTCGACGGTGGAGACCGCGGCCGCCGCCTCGCTGGAGTCACGCAGCGCGGCCACGATCCCGCCGGGCGAGGCCGAGGCAACCGGCCCGGTGAGCACCGTGCCCCGGTCGGCCGCGTCGAGCCCGCGGGCCAGGGCCACGACCGCGGCGTTCTGTGCCTCGGCGTGCTCGCCCTCGAACGGCTCGCCGGGCGCGAGCACCACGGCCAGCGAGGCCCGCAGCGCGGGATCGCCGCGCATCGTGATCAGCGCCCCCTCCTGGAAGGCCCCGAGCACGCCGGCCGCCGCGGGGTTCTCCCTGCCCACCTGGGCGCTGTCGGAGGTGACCACCGCCGCCGCGAGCACCGCCGCCGCCTTCTCGTACGGCGTGGCGTCCACCGGGAACGTCATCTCGGCGGGCTTGGCGGTCATCGCGAGCTGGTCGATCACCCCGCTCTGCCGCGGGTCGAGGGACTTCTCGGTCAGCGCGACCTGACCGCTGACCGCCGCGTCCGCGTCCTCCAGCACCTCCTGCACCGCCTCGCGGTCGCTGGTGGTGACCCCGGGCAGCTCCACGATCAGGACACGCTCGCCGTCCAGCTCTTGCTGGACGAGCCTGCGGGTCTGCCCGGAGATCAGCGCGTCGTTGCCGCGTTCGCGAAGCTGCAGATCGGTGATCTGCTCCTGCAGCCCGGCGTTGCGCTGGCGCACCTGCTCGACGGCGGTGTTGGCCACGTAGATGGCCGGGTCCTGGAGGAACGTCGAACCGAGCACGATCCCCACCGAAAGGGCGAGGAAGACCGCGACGATGGAGACGAGGTGATAACGGAAATCGATCACGAGAAGAGTCCGACCAGCCAGAAGATGAAGGCGTTCCAGAAGTCCCGCAGGCCCTCCAGCCAGATCTGGCCGACGGGCGAGATCCGCAGCGCCACTCCGAAGGTGACCAGCGTGGTGATGACGAGCAGCAGGAGGGAGGAGTTGGAGATCCGGCTCCGGTAGAGCCTGCTGACGCCCTTGGCCTCGATGAGCTTGCCGCCCACCCGGAGCCGGGTCAGGAAGGTGCTCGCCATGCCCGAGCGGCCCTTGTCCAGGAACTCCACGAGCGTGTTGTGCGTGCCGACGGCCACGATCAGGTCGGCGCCCTTGTCGTCGGCGAGCAGCATGGCGATGTCCTCGCTGGTGCCGAGCGCGGGGAAGACCACCGCGTCGCGGCCCAGCCGGCGCACCCGCTCCAGGCCGGGTGCGCGGCCGTCCCGGTAGGCGTGCACGACCAGTTCGGCCCCGCAGGTGAGGGCCTTGGTGGAGACGGAGTCGAAGTCGCCGACGATGACGTCGGGAAGGTAGCCGGCCTCCAGCAGCGCGTCCGCGCCGCCGTCCACGCCCATCAGGACCGGCCGGTACTCCCTGATGTAGGGACGCAGCGTGGCGAGGTCTTCTTTGTAGTGGTAGCCCCGCACCACGATCAGGACGTGCCTGCCCTCCAGCGAGGTGCGGATCTGTGGCACGCCCACGCCGTCGATGAGCAGGTCGCGTTCGCGCCTGACGTATTCCATGGTGTTGGCGGCGAACGCCTCGATCTGCACCGACAGCCCGGCCCTGGCCTCGGCCATCGCCGCCTCGACGGTCTCGGTGGTCTGGACGTCGCCCTTGCCCACCACCTCGTCGCCGAGGTAGATCACGCCGTCGTTGACCCGGACCACGTCGCCGTCTCTGATCCGCTCGAACAGCTCGGGGCTCGCGTTGTCCACGAACGGCACGCCCGACTCGATGACGATCTGCGGGCCCAGGTTGGGATAACGCCCGCTGATGCCGGCCGCGACGTTGACGACGGCCGCCGCCCCGCACGCCACGAGCGCCTCCGCGCTGACCCGGTCGACGTCGACGTGGTCGATGATCGCGATCTCACCGGACTTGAGGCGCTTGGTCAGCCTCTTGGTCCGCCGATCGATCCTCGCCACTGCCGTCACCCCGGGAAGGTCGTCTGCCTTCCAGCGGCGGAGGCCCGGAACCCTCATGGTCGGCACCTTCATCACGCCCATCCTGCCAGAGTGAACGACTTCACCGACGCCGCACGGCGTGGCGTGTCGGATATGTCACATGGAGTAATGGAATCGAATCGCCTCGATGCACAGAAGCGGACAATGCCCGGGAACTCCTGCGTCATGCGCGATCGGCGGCGGCGATCGCGAGGAGTTCTTCGGCGTGCGCCCGGCCCAGCTCGGAGTCCTCCAGCCCGGCGAGCATCCGGGACAGCTCCTTGACCCGGCCCTCGTGGTCGAGGGTGACAACGCCGCTGCGCACCACGCTGCCGTCGCTCGCCTTCTCCACCACCAGGTGCTGGTCGGCGAACGCGGCCACCTGCGGCAGGTGGGTCACCACGATGACCTGCGCGGTACGCGCCAGAGTGGCGAGCCTGCGGCCGATCTCGACCGCCGCCTTGCCGCCCACCCCCGCGTCCACCTCGTCGAAGACGAACGTGGGCACCGGGTCGGCGCCCGCGAACACCACCTCGATGGCCAGCATGACCCGGCTCAGCTCGCCGCCCGAGGCGCCCTTGCCGAGCGGCAGCGGCGGCGCGGCGGGGTGCGCCGACAGGCGCAGCTCCACCTCGTCGAGCCCGTGCGGGGCGAAGTCGGCGGCCTGGGAGAGCTGCACCACGATCCGGGCGTGCGGCATCGCGAGAGCGGCCAGCTCCCTGGTCACCGCCTCGCCGAAGCGCTGCGCCGCCGAGGTGCGGACCCGCGTCAGATCGCCCGCCAGGGCGGTGAGCCGGTCGGTCAGCTCGTCGTACTCGCGGGTCAGCTCCTCGATGCGGTCGTCGTCGCCCTCCAGGTCGGCCATCCGGGCGGCGGCGCGCCCGGCCCATTCGAGCACGGCCGCGGCGTCTTCGCCGTACTTGCGGGTCAGGCCCGCGAGCTGCGCCCTGCGCTCCTGCACGGCGGCCAGCCGCAGCGGGTCGGCGTCGACCGACTCGGCGTAGGCGGCCAGTTCGGTCGCCACGTCGGAGACCAGGTATCCGGCCTCCGCGAGCCGGTCGCCCAGCCCGGCGAGGGCGGGGTCGAAGTCGCGTACCGCGTCCACGGCGGCGCGGGCCGCGCCGAGCAGCGAGATCGCGTCCTGGCCGGTCTCGGCGCCGCTCATCGGGTCGCCGAGCAGCGCGCCGTGCGCCGTGGTGGCGGCCGTGCGCAGCGCGTCGGAGTGGGACAGCCGCTCCTCCTCCTCGCGCAGCTCGGTGTCCTCGCCGGCCTTGGGATCGACCTTCTCGATCTCCTCCAGGCCGAACCTCAGCACGTCGGCCTCCTGGGCGCGCTCGCGCGCCTTGGAGGTCAGCTCGGCGAGCCGGCCCGCGACCTGCCGGTGGCGGTTGTAGGCCAGCTCGTAGGCGCGCAGCGGCTTCACCAGCTCCTCGCCCGCGTAGCGGTCGAGGGCGGCGCGCTGCCTGGCGGGCTGGAGCAGCCGCTGCTGGTCCATCTGGCCGTGTACGGCCACGAGGTCGTCGGCGAGGTAGGTGAGGGTGCCGACGGGCACCGTGCGCCCGCCCAGCCAGGCGCGGCTGCGGCCCTCGGCCGAGACCGTGCGGGCGATGATGAGCTGCCCGTCGTCGACCTCGCCTCCGGCGTCCTCCACCTGCTGGGCGACCCGGCCGCCGGCCTCGACCAGCAGGGTGCCCTCGACCCTGGCCCGATCGGCCCCCGGCCGCACCCGAGAGGGATCGGCACGCCCGCCGAACAGCAGGCCGAGCCCGGTGACCACCATCGTCTTGCCCGCGCCGGTCTCGCCCGTCACGACGGTGAAGCCCGGCGAAAGCTCCAGCACGGCCTCGTCGATCACGCCGAGACCGCCGATACGGACCTCCTCGACCCTTGGTCGCACTGGTCCCTCCCGTCACATACCAGCCACCGAACGCGTGTGCGGCGCGTGCCAGACGATCCTACGCGCTTCCGGCCCCCCGGAACCTGAACGCGGGCGTCACAGCACGCGCACCCCCGGTGTTCCCGGTGCTCAAAACCCCCGTGTACGGCCACGCCAGCCCTGAACGGGCAGGTCGAACTTGGCCACCAGGCGGTCGGTGAAGGGGGCTCCGGTGTCGTCGATGCCGTGCAGGCGGGCCAGGCGGACCGGTACGTCGGCACGCCGTATCTCGACGCGCGCGCCGGAGGGCAGGTCGAAGCGGCGGCGTCCGTCGCACCACAGCACGCCGCCCGGCGTTTCCGGGAGGATCTCCACGGCCAGGGAGGCGCGCGGCGAGACCACCAGCGGCCGGGCGAACAGGGCGTGCGCGCTGATCGGCACCAGCAGCAGGGCCTCCACCTCCGGCCAGACCACGGGTCCTCCGGCGGAGAACGCGTAGGCGGTGGAGCCGGTGGGGGTCGCGCAGATGACGCCGTCGCAGCCGTAGCGGGACAGCGGCCTGCCGTCGATCTCGGTGACGACCTCCAGCATGCGATCCCGCTTTTCCACGGTGGCCTCGTTGAGCGCCCAGGTCTTGGCGATGACCTCGCCGTTGAGCCGGGCGACCACTTCGAGCGTGAGGCGTTCCTCCACGTCGTACCGGCCGCGCACGACGCTGTCCACGGCGTCGGCCAGGTCGTCGACCTCGGTCTCGGCCAGGAATCCGACATGGCCGAGGTTGACCCCGAGCAACGGGACGCCGCTGGGCCTGGCCATCTCGGCGGCGCGCAGGATCGTGCCGTCGCCGCCCAGCACGATGATCATCTCGGCGTCGTCGGCGGCGCCCTCCGTGGCCGGGACGACCTCCACTCCCGGGCAGGCCACGCCCTCCGCCTCGGAGTCCAGGACGCGCACGTGCATCCCCGCCGCCACGAGCCTTTCGATCACCTGCCGGGCCGCGTCGATCGCGGCCCCGCGCCCGGTGTGAGTCGTGATCAGGATGGTTCGCTTGGTCGTCACTACCGTGGCCCTTCCGCCACCGCCCGCTCGATCTCCGCCGCGAGGTCGGGGACGGGCGGCGCCCCCGCTCCCTTGCCCAGCCACAGCAGATATTCGACGTTGCCCGACGGGCCCGGCAGGGGGCTGGCGGTCACCCCGCGCACCACCAGGCCCAGGGCGTGCGCGGCCTCCGCCGCGTCCCGTACGGTCTGCGCGCGCAACTCGGGATCGCGTACCACGCCTCCCGCGCCGACCCGGTCCTTGCCCACCTCGAACTGCGGCTTGACCAGCATGACGAAGTCGGCGGCCGGCGCGGCGCAGGCGTGCAGGGCGGGCAGCACCAGCCGCAGTGAGATGAACGACAGGTCGCCCACCACCAGCGTCGGCGGCTCTCCCACATCGCCGGGGGCCAGGTCTCTGACGTTGACGCGCTCCATGACGGTCACGCGCTCGTCGGTGCGCAGGGACCAGGCGAGCTGGCCGTACCCGACGTCCACCGCGACGACATGTGCGGCGCCCTCACGCAGCAGGACGTCGGTGAAGCCGCCGGTCGAGGCGCCCGCGTCCAGGCAGCGGCGGCCCCGCACGGCCAGCCCGAGGGGGCCGAACGCGGCGAGCGCGCCGAGCAGCTTGTGCGCGCCGCGCGAGACGTAGTCGGGGCCGCCCTTGGCCTGCTCGGCGACGACGATCGCGGCGGCGGTGTCGACCTGGCTGGCGGCCTTGGCGGCCACCTGCCCGCCGACGCTGACGCGCCGGTCGGCGATGAGCCGGCCGGCGTGCTCACGCGAGCGTGCCAGCCCCCTGCGCACCAGCTCGCTGTCCAGCCGGACCCGTCTGCTCACCCGGGGCCCCGCTCATGCGGGTACTCGGGCACGGGCTCCCGGCGATCCACCTCGCCGGCCGCCCCCTCGTGCCCGTCGGCGGAGGCCAGCGCGCGTTCGAGGCCCGCGTGGATCTCCTCGAACACCGCGACATGCTCGCCGACGGGCAGTGCGGCGAGCCGGTCCAGCCCGGCCGGTGCCTCTTCGGCCGCGCCGCCGGCCCGTTGCGGCAGATCCGTCATTCGCCCCCTCCGGGAAGGTCGTACGATCGCGCGTGTGCGCCGCTGCCCCGACCGTATCCGACGGCCGCCCCCACCTGGCGCGCCAACCTGGCGTTGCGGCGCCCACGAGCGGCGGATTTGCCGTAGTAGTTGATTGGAACGCTACCGTCCCTGGACAAGGACGGTTTCGGGCGGTCCGCACGAGAAGGGAACGCGATCTATGGCGACCGTCGAGGAGTGCCGGGCGGCGCTGCGCAAGCTCGCCGAGCAGTTCGACGAAGTCGATGAGGAGACCAAGGCGAAGCATGTGGTCGAGCGGTCGGTGAGTTGTCACGTGCCCGACCTTGACACGACCTTCTACGGCCGCATCCATCACGGCGGTCTGGAGTCCCTCGACGGCGACGGCGGCGAGCCCGGCCGCCAGGCCGACATCCGCCTCACGATCAGCAGCGACGACCTGGTCTCGCTGGTGGACGGA
This sequence comes from Spongiactinospora gelatinilytica, assembly GCF_003236385.1. Classification (GTDB taxonomy): domain Bacteria; phylum Actinomycetota; class Actinomycetes; order Streptosporangiales; family Streptosporangiaceae; genus Spongiactinospora; species Spongiactinospora gelatinilytica. The sequence goes on along the minus strand of NZ_POUA01000278.1, from coordinate 1,778 downwards.
GAGCTCGACATGGCCCGCGCCCTGCTCGGCGGCAGGGTCAAGGTGGAGGCGAGCATCGGCGACCTGTTCCGCCTGCGCCGCCTCCTCTGACCATCCGCCGCACGAGGCCGCCGCTGCCCAGAGGGCATCATGTTCCCGGCCGGCGGGGTTCAGTGCCCCAGGGCGGCGAGGGCCGGTTTCACCGCGTCCGTGGTCAGGCCGCCATCGCCTGCGGCCTGCCAGGCGGCCTGTGCGGCCGCGCGCAGCCCGTCCACGGGGTCTCCGGAGCCCGACAGGTGCAGCCGGTCCGATTCCCAGCGGGCGTGCCAGCCGGCGCAGGACCAGCCGCGCTCGCCGGCCGCCCGCCGTACGGCCGGGTAGGGCAGGTGCAGCGCCGACAGGTCGGCGGCGATGTAGGTGGGGCGATGCGCGGGGACGGCGGTGAGGACGTCGAGCGGGGTGGCGACGCCGGTCAGCACCAGCAGGCTGTCCACGCCCGCGTTGGCGGCGCCCTCGATGTCGGTGTCCAGGCGGTCGCCCACGACCAGTGGGCGGCGGGCCCCGGTACGGATCATGGACTCGCGGTGCATCGGGGGCAGCGGCTTGCCCGCCACGATCGGCTCGACGCCGGTGGCGGTGGCGATCACCCGGGTCATGGCGCCGTTGCCCGGCATCTCGCCGCGGCCCGACGGCATCGTGGCGTCGGCGTTGGAGGCGACGAACAGCGCGCCGCGCCGTACGGCGAGCGCCCCTTCGGCGAGCAGCCCGTACGACATGCCCGGCGAATAGCCCTGCACCACCGCGACCGGGCCGTCCGCGGCCGTGGTCACCGGGCGCAGGCCATGGTCGCGTACCGCCTGGCGCAGCCCCATGCCGCCCACCACGAGCACCGACGCGCCCGGCTCCACCCGCTCGGCGATGAGCCGCGCGGCCGCCTGGGCGGAGGTGACCAGATCCGCCGCTTCGGCGGGAATGCCCAGTGAGGTGAGGTGTTCGGCGATGGCGCCAGGGGTCCGGGAGGCGTTGTTGGTGGCGTACGCCAGCCGCACACCCGCCGCCTTCGCCGCCACCAGCGCCTCAGCGGCCTTCGGCACGGGCCGGGGCCCCAGGTAGACCACGCCGTCGAGATCCAGCACCAGCGTGTCGTAGCCCTCGACCAGAACGGATGTCAGCACGGTCGCAGATCCTACGTCCCCGCGCCGACCTCCGGCCGCGCCGCCCTTGGCAGGGGTGGGCGCCGCGGTGCTCCATGGCCGCTCCGGGCGACGCTCACCGGTCACATGGCCTCACGGGCGCGCAGGGTGGCGCGGACGTTCTTCAGTGCCGTCACGTAGTCCTTGTGGTCGGGGCGCATCGCCACGGCGATGGCCAGGGGCTCGTGGGCCGCCTCCATGTCGCCGGTCCGCCACAGGGCGAGGCCCAGGCCGAAGTAGGCGTAGTCCTCGGTGGGGTTGGCGTCGACGATGGACCGGAAGCTGTCGGCGGCCTTCTCGTACTGCCGGGAGTTGAACTGGGCGCGGGCCAGCCCCTCACGGACGCTGCGAGAGCCGGGCTCGGCCTCGGCCGCGCGTTCGAGCAGCGCCGCCGCGGCGGCCGGGCTGCCCTCGCGCAGCAGCTTCATCCCACGCTGGAACCACTCGTAGACGCCTCCGCCGGGGACGCCCTGCGCCGGCTCACGGGCCTCATCCGGAGTGTTTCGGCCTTCCACCATTCGTCAATCCCTTCCATCAGGACGCGGACAGGACCAGTGGCAGCGTGTTCGCGGGCAGGTGCGGGGGGCGGGAAGAGCCCTCTCGGGG
>NZ_POUA01000277.1 GCF_003236385.1 Spongiactinospora gelatinilytica | reverse complement strand
CCCCGGCGACCCGTGCGCCAAGAGCGACCTGGTGCTGAACCTCCAGGGCGAGCAGCAGATCTACCCGGGCGGCACGCGGCCGAAGTTCGTGGTGACCCTGGTCAACACCGGCGACGTGATGTGCAAGGCCGACGTCGGGCCACGCGCCCTGGAGGTCAGGATCACCTCGGGCGCCGACCGGATCTGGTCGACGTCCGACTGCATCAGCGGCGACGCCGTCGAGATCAAGCGCCTGGAGCGCGGCATCCCCTATGTGCGCCCGGTCGAATGGGACCGGCACCGCTCGGGCGGCCGTTGTGGTACGGCCCGCCCGGGGGCGCGCCCCGGCACCTACGTGGCCGCCGTCTACGCCGATGACCTGCAAAGCCCGCCCAAGGCGGTGTTCCACCTCCGCTAGGCCGGGCGGACGCCCCGCACGTAGTAGAGCATGATCGGCAGCTCGCCTTCGTCCTCGACGGTGAAGCCCGCGTCGGGCAGCAGCCCGGCCAGTAGGTCACGCGGGTCGTGCCGCATGGCCGGGCCGAACAGCGCCCCGGCGACCCGGGCCAGCAGCGGATTGCCCGGCGGCCTGGACTCGGCGATCAGCACCCGCCCGCCGGGCCGCAGCACCCGGAACATCTCCCGCGCGGCGTCCGCGCGGGCGTCCGCCGGGATGTGGTGGACGGCCAGGCTGGAGACCACCACGTCGAAGGAGGCGTCCGGGAAGTCGAGCGCCTGACCCTCGCCCACCTGGTAGGAGCAGTTGGCGGGGGCCCGCTCGCGGGCGTGGTCGATCATCGCGACGGACGGGTCGATGCCGGTCACGTACCCATCGGCCCCGGCGACCGGCGAGATGATCCGGCTCAGGTAGCCGGTGCCGCAGCCGACGTCGAGGACCCGATGCCCGGGACGGACCCCGGCCAGGGACGCCAGCCGGGTGAACATCTCGCGCCGCCGCCCGAGAAAACCGGCCCGGGACACGATCTCGTAGGCGCGCGGACGGTCGATCGTCCCGCCATGGTCGGCGTGCTCTTGGTGATCATGCAGAGGTTTGCCCAATGCCATCACTTTCTCTCCCCTCAGGCGAACCAGGTCGGACTATCAATTCTGCCCCTCCCGGCTCACCTGGCCACCTGGTTATCACACCCGGCCGGCCTCCTCCCCCGGCAGGGACTCCGGCGAGCGGTGCGCCGGGGGCGCGGCGACGGACGTCATCGCCGTGCCGTCCGTGGCCGTCTGGTCCGTGCCCCGCCGTACCTGGAACCGCGCGTCGCTCAGCAACGTCGCCGCCCCGAACCCCGCCGCGCGCACGAACTCCGCCTCCTCGAAGTCGGTGCGGCCGGTGAACACCGCCCTGCCGAACTCCGCGCTCTGCGCGAACCCGGCCTTGCCGAACCGGGCCGACCCCGAGAACACCGCGGCCTGGAAGTCCGCCCGGCCCGCGAACTTCGCCTCGCCGAACCCGGCCCGGCCGCCGAACTCCGCCCCGCCGAACCTCGCCCGGCCCGTGAACTCCGCCGCGCCGAACTCCGCCTCCTGCTCGAACCGGGCCGCGCGGAACACCGTGTCGCCCCAGAACAGCGCGTCACTGAACCTGGCGGACGCCGCGCGGCAGTCCTGGAAGTCGAAGTCGATGAGGGTGGCCCCGGTCAGATCGAGGCGGATGCCGGGCCAGAAGCGGTCGGCCGGCGTGGCCGCGCGGGCCCGGCGGCCCTGCGGCGGCGATGTACGGCGGCGCAGGTGGTCGGCGAGGATGCGCTGGGCGGTGAGCCGGACCTGTCGCTCCTCGTGCGGGTCGCGGCCCTGCGCGGGGGCCGGACGGCGGGCCAGACGGGCGTGGTAGGCACGCTGCGCGCCGCGGATCCTGTGAAGCCGTTCCTCCTCCCTGGGCGGGTGGTAGGGCATCCGGAGGTAGGCGCAGATCACGTCCGCGATCGTCTGCCGCAGGTCGGGGTTGTTCTGCGCCAGCCGTTCCAGCGCGTACAGGCCGGCCAGTCGTACCGGGGCCTGGGAGTGGCCGAGTTGCTCGGCCGCCTTGCCGTACCGGTCGGTGTCGTGGCCGCGCTCGCCGAGCTGGAACGTACGGCGGGCGGTGTCGGCGTTGCGGGCGGTGTAGTAGACGGCGACCAGCGCCGCCGTACCGGTGGCCATGGTCAGCGCCCGGCCGCGCGTGGCGTCGATCGCCGCCGCCAGTTCCTTGCCGGCCAGCCCTCCGACGCCGTCGATGTGCTCCAGCACCCACAGCGCGCCGGGACCGAGCACCCACACCAGCGCGGTGAGGAACACGAGCCCGGCCGCGGTGAGGGCCAGTTTCACGGGATCACGCATGAGTCGCACAGGCTCACGGTGCCCGAGGACCGGCGGCCGGGTGATGGATTTGCCGATCATGGCGGCAATTCGCCGTCGGGGCACCGGGCGCACCGCCGGTTATCGACGCGGAGGTCAGACGTTCAGACGTAACGTTCCAGAATGGAGGACTCGGCCAGCCGGGACAGCCCTTCGCGGACGTTGCGCGCCCTGGCCTCGCCGACGCCGCCGACCGACTGGAGGTCGTCGATGCTGGCCGCGAGCAGCTTCTGGAGCCCGCCGAAGTGGTTGACCAGCCGATCGACGACCGTGCCCGGCAGCCTCGGCACCTTGGCCAGCAGCCGGAAGCCGCGCGGGCTGACCGGGGTGTCCAGCGCCTCCGCGCCGGTGTGGCCGAGCACCTGGGCGACCTTGGACAGGTCGAGCAGGTCGCTCTGGGAGAGCTGGTCGAGGTCGTGCAGCGCGTCGGCGACCTTGCGCGGGCGCCGCCCGCCGGCCGGGAGGTAGTCGCGGACGATGAGGTCGCGGTCGGGCTCGACCCCGGCCACTAGCTCGTCGAGCTGGAGGGTGAGCAGCCGCCCGTCGGTGCCCAGCTCCACCACGTAGTCCTCGATCTCGCGGGCGATCCTGCGGACCATCTCCAGCCGCTGCGCCACCACCGCGACGTCGCGGACCGTCACCAGGTCCTCGATCTCCAGCGCGGACAGCGTGCCGGACACCTCGTCGAGCCGGAGCTTGTAGCGCTCAAGGGTGGCCAGGGCCTGGTTGGCCTTGGACAGGATGACCGCGGACTCCTCCAGCACGTAGCGGATGCCGTCGAGGTAGAGGGCGATGATCCGCATGGACTTGCTGATCGAGATGACCGGGCGGCCGGTCTGCTTGGCCACCCGCTGCGCGGTGCGGTGCCGGGTGCCGGCCTCGTCGGTCGGGATCGACGGGTCGGGCACCAGGTGCACCGCGGCACGCACGATCTTGTAGTCGTCGCGCAGCACGATCGCGCCGTCCATCTTGGCCAGCTCGCGCAGCCGGGTGGCGGAGAAGTCGATGTCCAGCTCGAAGCCACCGCTGCACAACTGCTCGACCGTGCTGTCGTAGCCGAGCACCACCAGGCCACCGGTGTGCCCGCGCAGGACCCGCTCAAGGCCGTCGCGCAGCGCGGTGCCGGGTGCGACCTCGGCAAGGGTGGCTCTTCGCCGCTCGTCGATCCCCTTGTCGTTCGTTGCCACATGACCCCCGCTGGTCCCGCCTACGCATGACCCCCGCCGCGCTTTACCACACCCCAGCTTACCGGCGCGCCAGGAGATCGGTCGGGTCTCGTGGCACGGCCGGTGGAACGTCAGGTGACATGCCGAAGCGCGTCCCACACGTGCTCCGCCTCCGTGACGTCGAAACCGGACGCCAGGCTCGCCGTACGGTCGCCCACCGGCACCAGCGACGCCGGGCCGCCCTCCTGGACGTCGAGCGATCCGGCTGGCACCAGCGCCCGGGAGAACCCCAGCCGGGCCGCCTCCGACAGCCTCCTGCGCACGTCGCGGACCGGGCGCAGCTCGCCCGCCAGCCCGACCTCGCCGAGCACCACCATGCCGGCCGGCAGCGGCTTGTCACCGGCCGCGCTGGCGACCGCCAGCAGCACCGCCAGATCGACCGCCGGGTCGCCCAGCCGGATGCCGCCGACCGTGGCGGTGAAGACGTCGCAGCCGCTCAGCCGGGCGTTGAGCCGGCGCTCCAGGACGGCGAGCACCATGGTGACGCGGAACGGGTCGAGCCCCGAGGATGTGCGCCTGGGCTGCTGTGCCTCGGTGCGCGCCACCAGCGCCTGGACCTCGGCGGGCAGCGGGCGGGTGCCCTCCACCGTGACGGTGACGCACGTGCCCGGCACCGGCTCGCCGCGCCGCGAGACGAACAGCCCGGTCGGGTCGGTCAGCCCGTCGATGCCGCGCTCGTGCAGGTCGAAGCAGCCGACCTCATCGACCGGGCCGAACCGATTTTTGATCGCACGGACCAGCCGGAGCCGGGAGTGGCGGTCGCCCTCGAAGTGCAGCACCACGTCGACCAGGTGCTCAAGGACGCGCGGACCGGCGATGGAGCCGTCCTTGGTGACGTGGCCGACGAGCACGGTTGACATGCCGCGCTCCTTGGCCAGCCGCACGAGGTTGCCCGCCACCTCGCGCACCTGGGTGACCCCGCCGGGCACGCCGGTGGACTGCGCCGAGCCGATGGTCTGCACCGAGTCGACGATCAGCACGTCGGGGCGGACCTGCTCGACGTGGGTGACCAGCGCCGACAGGTCGGTCTCGGCGGCCAGGTAGAGGCGGTCCTGCAGCGCGCCGATGCGGTCGGCGCGCACCCGGACCTGGGCGGCGGACTCCTCGCCGGTGACGTACAGGACGGTCTCGGCGTGGGCGATCCGCGCCGCCGCCTCAAGCAGCAGGGTGGACTTGCCGATGCCCGGCTCGCCGGCCAGCAGCACCACCGCGCCGGGCACCAGGCCGCCGCCGAGCACCCGGTCCAGCTCGCCGACCCCGGTGGTGCGGGCCGCCGCGATCTCGGCCCTGACCTGCCCGATCGGCACGGCTGGCGCGGTGACCGCCCCGGCGGTCGCCACATGGACCCCGCCCTTGGCGCCCTCCTCCTCGACGGTGCCCCACGCCTGGCACTCGCCGCAGCGCCCGACCCACTTGGTGGCACGCCACCCGCACTCCGCGCAGCGGTAGCCGGGCTTTTGCGCAGTCTTGGCCATGCACCGCAGGCTAGCGGGCCGCGCCGACAAACCGGCCCACAAACCGGCCGACGAACCGGCGGACGAACTTCAGTAACACTTCCAGCGCAGCACGTTGGGGTAGGCGATCTCCAGGCCGGGGGTCTCGGCGATGGCCTGGTCGGCGACCTCCGGCGTGAACTCGATCCGCAGCACCGCCTCCAGGTCGGCCCGGCGGTCGAAGACCATCCGCAGGTCGAGGGGGCGGCGCTGCCAGCCCTGGCGGGTCCAGAAGTCCTCCACGGCGCGGGTGGAGTAGGTCGGCACGGTACGGCTGAACCACCGGCCGAAGGCGCCGCGCGTGGCGTCCAGGTCGATCACGAAGGCCGCGCCGCCCCGCCGTACGACGCGGGACAGCTCGACCAGGCCGGGCTCGCAGCCGGGGCCGAAGAAGTAGGCCCAGCGGGCCACGGCCACGTCCACCGACGCGTCGGGCAGCGGCAGCGCCTGGGCCGATCCGGCGCGGACGCTGACGTTGGGCAGCGACGCGCAGCGCCGTACGGCGAGCGCCGCGAGGTCGCCGTGCGGCTCGACCCCCACCACCTCGCGCGCCACGGCGGCGAACGACGGCAGGTGGAACCCGGTGCCGCAGCCGATGTCGAGCACGACCGCGCCGGTCAGCGGCCTGATCTCGGCCAACGCGGCGTCGGCCCGGCGTTCCGGATCGACCGCGCGGTTCTCCAGCTCGTAGGTCCGGGGGTTGTTCCAGATGTTAGGGCTGGGAATGGCCCCTTCGGCGATCCGACCCATGGTGTCGAACCTTACGCGCTTCCCGGGCGAGTGACGTGCCCCACGGATGCTATGACGCCGCTGTTCGGCGCACCGGCTTAGTCTGGCTTATGTGCGGTGTCAACCGAATGCGGTGTCTACCGAATGAGGTCGCGAAGTGAGTGACGTGCTCCGGGTGCCCAGTGCCAAGATCGCGCTGTCGACCGCGTCGGTCTACCCCGAGCGCACGCCCGACGCGTTCGAGCTGGCGGCCAGGCTGGGGTACGACGGCGTCGAGATCATGGTGGGCGCCGACCCGGTGAGCCAGGACGTCGATGTCCTGGAACGGCTGGTCGATCACTACCAGCTTCCGATCCTGGCCGTCCACGCGCCCTGTCTTCTGGTGACCCAGCGCGTGTGGGGCCGCGACCCATGGGCCAAACTGGTGCGGGCGCAGAAGGCGGCCGAGCGGCTGGGTGCGCGCACCGTCGTGGTACACCCGCCGTTCCGGTGGCAGCGCGACTACGCCCGCGACTTCGAGACCGGCCTGGCCCGGATGCGTGAGGAGACCGACGTCGCCTTCGCGGTGGAGAACATGTTCCCGCTGCGGGCGCGCGGCAACGAGGTCGTGCCCTACGCCCCGAGCTGGAACCCGGTCGACCACGACTTTCCGCAGGTGACGCTCGACCTGTCGCACACGGCGGTGTCCGGGACCGACGCCCTGGAGATGGCCGCCAAGCTCGGCGACCGGCTGGCCCACCTGCACCTGGCCGATGGCATCGGCACGGCCAACAAGGACGAGCACCTGGTGCCCGGCCGGGGCAACCAGCCCTGCGCGCCGATCCTGGAACGGCTGGCCACGACCGGCTACGGCGGGCTGGTGGTGCTGGAGATCAACACGCGCAAGGCGGCGAGCCGCAGCGAGCGGGTGGACGACCTCGCCGAGGGGCTGGCCTTCGCCCGCCTGCACCTCGCGGCGTCCACGGCCGGCGCATGAGCGAGTCCGCCGCCGGGCGGGCGGGAACGGCACAAGAGCACGAGAGCGGTACGGCGGCGCGTCGGCGTCCCGGCAGGCGACCGGGCGCCGCCGACACCCGCGGCCAGATCCTGGCGGCGGCCAGCAAGATCTTCGCCGAGAAGGGGTTCGACAAGGCCACCATCCGGGGCATCGCCCGGGAGGCCGCGGTGGACCCGGCCCTCGTCCACCACTACTTCGAGAGCAAGGAAGGCGTCTTCGTCGCGGCGATGCGGCTGCCCGCCGACCCCGGTGAGGTGGTGACCCGCGTACTTGAGGGGCCGCGGGAGCAGGTGGGGTACCGGCTGGTCAAGGAGATCCTGACGGTCACCGCCGAGCCGGCGGCCCGCGAGCCGATCCTGGCGCTGATGCGTACCGCGATGACCAACGAGCAGGCCCTGGCGATGATCAGGGAGTTCATCACCCGGGCCATCCTCGGGCGGGTGATGGCGGTCGCCGGAGTGTCGCCGATGCGGGCGGAAGCGGCGTTCTCGCAGATCTTCGGGATGCTGATGATGCGCTATATCGTGCGGCTGGAACCGCTCGCCTCGGCCGGTATCGAAGAGGTCGCCGAGCTGGTCGGACCGGCCATCCAGCGGTACATCGCCGGCGACTGACCAGGCGGGGGTGCCCCCACCCGCACAATACACCGAGCATTGTTCTAGCCTGGTGCCCTGTCGCCGTTGTGGGCGTGCGGCGGTCTACGCTGACAGCCAAGGTAGTTGTGGGAGGTCCAGGTGCTCCTGGTAGCGATCATCGGACTCGTGATGACCGCCGTGGCGGTGGCGCTGGCGGCCCGTCGCGCACTGTGGCTCTATCGGCTCGCCATGGCCGGCCAACCGGCGCCCGAGCGGGTGGCGTACGCCAGGGACAACGCGGGCGCCGAGCTGAAGGCCCAGCTCGTGGAGGTCTTCGGGCAGCGCAAGCTGCTCAAGTGGACGGCGCCCGGCACCGCGCACTTCTTCGTGATGTGGGCGTTCTTCATCCTGCTCACCGTCTACATCGAGGCGTACGGCGCGCTGATCCAGGGCGGGATCACCGGCACCCCCGACTTCCACATCCCGCTGATCGGCACCTGGGCGGTGCTCGGCTTCCTCCAGGACTTCATCGCCGCCGCCGCGCTGATCGGCCTGGCCGCCTTCGCCGTCATCCGCGCGAAGAACTCCCCCAAGACGCTCGGCCGGGACTCCCGCTTCTCCGGCTCCCACCTCGGCGGCGCGTGGCTCGTGCTGATCATGATCTTCAACGTGATCTGGACGATGTTCCTGTACCGGGGCGCGGCCATCAACACCGGCGCCTTCCCCTACCAGGGCGGCGCGTTCGTCTCCGAGGCCACGGCGGCCCTGCTGCGCCCGCTCGGCGCGGGCGCCAACCAGACGCTGGAGCACGTCGGCCTGCTCCTGCACATCGGCGTCATGCTGGTCTTCCTGGTCATCGTGCTGAACTCCAAGCACCTGCACATCTTCACCGCCCCCCTGAACGTGCTGTTCTCCCGCCGCCCGGACGGCAACGGCGCCGCCCAGCCGATGCGCAGCGGCGGCAAGCCCCTCGACTTCGAGGAGGCCGACCCCGACACCGACGTGTTCGGCCGAGGCAAGATCGAGGACACCTCGTGGAAGGGCTTCCTGGACTTCTACACCTGCACCGAGTGCGGCCGGTGCCAGTCCCAGTGCCCCGCCTGGAACACCGACAAGCCGCTCTCCCCGAAGATGCTGATCCTCGACCAGCGCGACCACGCTTTCAAGATCGCCCCCTACCTGATGGCGAGCGAGGCCGAACGCGAGAACCTGCCCGAGGACGTACTCGCGCTGGCGAGCAAGCCGCTGGTGGGCGAGGACGGCGTGATCCACCCCGACGTACTGTGGTCCTGCACCAACTGCGGGGCCTGCGTGGAGCAGTGCCCGGTGGACATCGAGCACATCGACCACATCCTGGACATGCGGCGCTACCAGGTCATGATCGAGTCCAGCTTCCCCTCCGAGGCCGGGGTGATGCTGAAGAACCTGGAGAACAAGGGCAACCCGTGGGGGATGTCCGAGATGAAGCGCGCCGAGTGGATCGAGGAGCTGGACTTCGAGGTTCCGCTGGTCGAGGACAAGATGCCCGAGGACGCCGAGTACCTGTTCTGGGTCGGCTGCGCGGGCGCGCTGGAGGACCGCGCCAAGAAGACCACCAAGGCGGTCGCCGAACTGCTGCACATCGCGGGGGTGAAGTTCGCGGTGCTGGGGCCGATGGAGGCGTGCACCGGCGACCCGGCGCGGCGGCTCGGTATGGAGTTCCTTTTCTCGATGCTCGCCCAGCAGAACATCGAGACCCTGAACGACGCGGGCGTGAAGAAGATCGTCGCCACCTGCCCGCACTGCTTCAACACCCTCGCCAACGAGTACCCGCAGCTCGGCGGCACGTACGAGGTCGTCCACCACACCCAGTTGCTGGCTCACCTGGTGGAGGAGGGCAAGCTCACCCCGATCACCCCGATCGAGGAGAAGATCACCTACCACGACCCCTGCTTCCTCGGGCGGCACAACAAGGTCTACGCCCAGCCGCGCGACATCATGGCCAAGGTGCCGGGGGTGCGCACGCAGGAGATGCACCGGTGCAAGGACCGGGGGTTCTGCTGTGGGGCGGGGGGCGCGCGGATGTGGATGGAGGAGCGGATCGGCAAGCGCATCAACACCGAGCGGGTGGACGAGGCGCTGACCACCGATCCGGATCGGGTCTCGACGGCTTGCCCGTTCTGCCTGGTGATGCTGGGGGACGCGATCAGCGAGAAGAAGAACGCGGGCGAGGCCAAGGAGTCGTTGGAGGTCGTGGACGTGGCCCAACTCCTCATCCGCTCCATCAAGGGCGAACCCACCCCCACCCCGTAAGAGCTTCACAGGCCCGAAGGGCTCGGCCCTCGCTCCGCTCGGACGCTTTCCCGGTGTCGGGCTCCGCCCGACGTGGGCGCTCCTCGTGTGCCGTGTGTCCTGCTCCGGGTCCCTGTACGGCGGGGCCCCCTACCCCCGCCCCGCCGTGCTCTGTTGCGCCCTATGCCCGGCATTTCGCGTGCGTCGCGGCCCCTCGCCGTTCCAGCACCGGCTAAAACGGCCCCTTTCCGGACCATCGCGCCGTTTGGCGCTCTCTCGCCGTTACCCAACCCACCAGCCCTATCGCCCCTTCGGGGCGCTACCCCCGCCTCCGGCGGCCCCGCGCTCCGCGCGCCGAAGAGTTTCGCAGGGCGCGCATCGTTTCCGAGCCACTCGCTGACTACATCAGATATGAGTACGCCCTGACGCAGGAGTACAACATCGCGGCCGGTGAGCGGGTGAAGTGGCTCCCATGGCGTCAGGCATCCGATCTGGCGCTGCCCGGCAACGATTTCTGGGTGTTCGATGACCGGCTCATCAGATTTCATCACTTCGCCGGTGACGGCTCGATCCTGGATGACGAGCTGTGTGATGATCCCTCCGTGATCCGGCTCTGCACGCCCGCCTTCGATGCGGTTTGGGAGCGGGCCATCGATCATGCGGACTACAAGCCGGCCTGACCGCGGCCGACCTTGAGCGCCGCCGTGCCTGCTCCTTCCTCGTCGTCGGTCGGTGCGCGTGGCGGGCCGGTGATCCGGCCGGCGGCGGTCGGCGCGGGGAGCGCCCGGTTCTGTGTCCCTAACCGGCCAGGCTTTGGGCGAGGCTGGTTAAGTCTGGACAAAGCGGCTTCTCCACATTACGGAAGAATCACGGTAACCTCACAGACGCGTGGCTCAATTCGAGGGGGAGGGCTGGCGGGTGCGCGTCGTGGTCACCGATGCCGAGGTCACCTTGGCCGATGTGCTCTCGCTGCGCCTCGCCGTGGATCGACCGCTCGGGCAGGGCGCGGAGCTGGTGTTACGCCGCCGGGGCAGTGGTGAGGAGCGGCGGGTGCCGCTCGGGGAGTGGGGGCC
>NZ_POUA01000276.1 GCF_003236385.1 Spongiactinospora gelatinilytica | reverse complement strand
CCGGAGTCCAGATCACGGTGCCCCCTCGTACCGATGACCACATACATACTGGTCTTTCTCGGTTCTTCCTCGGAGAACGGCAACTAGACGCGCCTCGATCATCCTTCTTTTCGTGCTGGTCACGGTAGCTTTGGGAAGGAGACAAGCGCTTTCGTGGGCAAAGGTGGTTTCGAGCGGTGCGCGTACATGACTCGCTGATCGAACTGATGGGGGACACCCCCCTCGTCCGGCTGCACAACGTGGCGGCCGGAGTGCCCGCGCAGGTGCTGGCCAAGGTGGAGTACTTCAACCCGGGCGGTTCGGTCAAGGACCGCATCGCGCTGCGCATGGTCGAGGCGGCCGAGCGCTCAGGAGCGCTCCGGCCCGGCGGCACGATCGTGGAGCCCACCTCGGGCAACACCGGCGTCGGGCTGGCCATCGTCGCGCAGCGCAAGGGCTACCGCTGCCTGTTCGTGGTGCCCGACAAGGTGGCCAAGGACAAGGTCGCGGTGCTGCGCGCCTACGGCGCCGAGGTGGTGGTCTGCCCGACCGCCGTCTCACCCGACCACCCCGACTCCTACTACTCCGCCTCCGACCGCCTGGCCCGCGAGACGCCGAACGCCTGGAAGCCCGACCAGTACTCCAACCCGGAGAACCCGGCCAGCCACTACCACTCGACCGGGCCGGAGATCTGGGAACAGACCGAAGGGCGGATCACCCACTTCGTGGCCGGCATCGGCACCGGCGGCACGATCAGCGGCGCGGGCCGCTACCTCAAGGACGTCTCCGGCGGCCGGGTCAAGGTCATCGGGGCCGACCCCGAGGGATCGGTCTACTCCGGCGGTTCCGGCCGGCCGTACCTGGTGGAGGGCGTCGGCGAGGACATCTGGCCGGCCACCTACGACACCGGCGTGTGCGACGAGGTGATCGCGGTCGCGGACCGCGACTCCTTCGGCATGACCAGGCGGCTGGCCCGCGAGGAGGCCCTGCTGGTCGGCGGCTCGTGCGGGATGGCCGTGGTCGCGGCGCTGCGGGTGGCCGCCGCCGGAGGCCCGGACGACGTGGTCGTGGTGCTGCTGCCGGACGGCGGGCGCGGCTACCTGTCCAAGATCTTCAATGACGACTGGATGGCCGACTACGGCTTCCTGTCCACCTCCACCGACGAGGGCGCGGTCCGCGACGTGCTGAGCCGCAAGTCCGGGCAACTGCCGCAGTTCGTGCACACCCACCCGCACGAGTCGGTGGGCACGGCGATCGAGATCATGCGCGAGTACGGGGTGTCACAGCTTCCGGTGATGAAGGAGGAGCCGCCGGTCATGGCGGCCGAGGTGGTCGGCTCCATCGTGGAGCGCGAGCTGCTGGACGCCCTCTACCACGGCCGGGTACACGCCTCCGACCCGCTCGCCGGGCACATGTCCGCGCCGCTGCCGATGATCGGCGCGGGCGAGCCGGTCTCCATCGCGGTGGCCGCCCTGGAGAAGGCCGACGCGGCCGTGGTCCTCGACGACGGCAAGCCGGTCGGCATGCTCACCCGCCAGGACATCCTGACCTTCCTCACCAATCACTAGGCCGCCGCGGCGGGGAGCTGGGCGATGACCTCCCAGGCCCCGTCGGGCGCGCGGCCGGCGAACAGCCGGCCGCCCAGCGCCTCGACCCGCTCGCCCATGCCCACCAGCCCGAACCCGCCGCCCAGCCGCAGGGTGCGGGCCTCGCCGGGCGGGCTCTCGTTGCGCACCCGCATCCACAGCCAGCCCTGCACCAGGCGCAGGTCGATCTCCACCCAGCCGGCGTGCGGCGCGTGCCGCCTGACGTTGGTCAGCGACTCCTGGAGCACCCGGTGGAGGGTCGTCCACGTCTCCTGCGGCAGCACGGTTTCGCTCACCCCGCGCCCCACCTCGAAGACCGCCTTCGTCCGGCCGCCGGTGTTGAAGCGTTCCACCAGGAGGCGCAGGTCGGCGAGTGCCACGCCCGGCGTACGGGAGGCGTCGTCCTGTGCCCGCAGCACGCTGACCAGGCGGCGCATCGAGGTCAGCGCGTCGGCCCCGGCGGTGGCGATGGCGTCCAGGGCGGGCACGACCGCCTCCGGCTTCTGCTCGGCGACCGTGCGGGCGGCCTGGGCCTGCACGACGATGCCGGTGATGTGGTGCGCGACCAGGTCGTGCAGCTCCCTGGCGAGTTCGAGGCGCTCGGCCCGCCGTACGGCGTGCGTGGCCTGCTCCCGGCGGTCGCGCTGGAACCGCAGATAGGCCCCGGTGCCCGCGGCGAACGACCAGGCCATCAGGCTGAGCAGGCCGATGGCCAGCGCCGCGACCTCCTCCGACCGGGTGCCCGACGCCACCACCAGCACGATCATGGACCCGAGCGCCAGCAGCACGGCCCGGCCGATCGGCTCCACCCAGCGCAACGCCCCGACCGTCAGGAACAGGATCGCCCACCCCTCGGCCATGCCGATGTACTGCTCCGAGCCCACCGGCCCGAGGGCGCCGATCAGGATCGACGACAGCAGCGACAGCCCCAGCAGCGCCGCCAGCGACTGCATCCGCCACCGGGCCCGCGTCAGCACCGCGACGAACCCGGCCACCCCGCACACGAACGGCAACAACGCGACCGGGCGTTGGGCGAGCGCCATCCCGAGATCGCCGATGAGCAGCAGGCCCATCCAGCCGATCAACGCGATCCGGCCGAGCCTCCTGCCCCAGTAGACGAGCCGATTGGTGTCACCCACGGCATCGAGCCTAAAGGGGCCCGCCACCGGCCCGTATCAGCCGTTCGGCCGAATGGCGTGTGCGTAAAGTAGCCGCTCGATCGCGCATTGTGAGTTACGATCGGGACGCGGTTCGAACAAAGGCTCGAAAAAAGAGACGGCCCTCAAAAGAGGGCCGTCGGGCCAAGGACGTCAATCCCTGACCGGGATGACTTCAGAATAGGTCAGGTCCCCCATGAAGCACAACCAGAATCCCAAGTCAGAGGCGGTTGCCGCCTACATTGACGGGTTCAATCTCTATCACGGCATTCGTCCATATGGCCGTCGCCATCTATGGCTCGATCTGGAGGCGATGACGCGCCGGCTGCTCCGGCCGCACCAGCGGCTCGCCTCCGTGCGTTACTTCACCGCGCCGATCAGAAACGACCCGGCCGCACAGACTCGGCAGAACGCCTACCTGGGTGCGTTGCAGGCGCACACTTCCGTGGAGATCGTGCTCGGCCGGTTCCAGGAGCGGCATCGGCAGTGCCGTGCCTGTGGTGCGACCTGGCGCACCTACGAGGAGAAGGAATCCGATGTCGCCATCGCCCTGGCGATGATCGAAGACGCGGTGCAGGGAGGCCACGACAAGATTCTGCTCGTGTCCGGGGACAGCGATTTCTGCGCGGCCATCCGTGCGGTCCGCCGGGTGAATCCGGCGGTGGGAGTGATCGTCGTCTTTCCTCCGGGCAGACGTTCGGACGTGCTGGGGCGCGCCGCGCACGGGCGGTTCTTCCTGGGCATCGACACCATCAGAAAGTCCCAGCTACCACCATTGGTTCCCGGACCTGCCGGGCTGACCTATACGCGCCCCAAGAGCTGGAGTTGACCGTTGCGCGGCGGGGCGGGAGGGTACGGTGGCCGCATGGGCAATGGATTCGAGACGCTGGCCATCCACGCTGGTCAAGAGCCTGACCCGGCCACCGGGGCGGTCGTGCCGCCGATTTACGCCACCTCCACCTACAAGCAGGACGGCGTCGGCGGCCTGCGTTCGGGATATGAGTACAGCAGGTCGGCCAACCCCACGCGGGCCGCGCTTGAGGAGTGCATCGCGGCGCTGGAGGGCGGCGTGCGCGGGCTGGCGTTCGCGTCCGGGCTGGCCGCAGAGGACACGCTGCTGCGCACGGTGTGCCGGCCGGGCGATCACGTACTGATCCCGCACGACGCCTACGGCGGAACGTTCCGGCTGTTCGCCAAGGTGCTCGACGGGTGGGGGCTGGCGTTCGACCCGGTGCCGCTTTCCGACGTGGCGGCCGTGCGGGCGGCGGTCACCCCGAAGACCAAGGTCATCTGGGTGGAGACCCCGACCAACCCGCTGCTGAGCGTCGCCGACATCGCCGCGCTGGCCGAGGTGGCGCACGAGGCCGGGGCGCTGCTGGTGGTGGACAACACGTTCGCCTCGCCCTACCTTCAGCAACCGCTCGCGCTCGGGGCCGACGTGGTGGTCCACTCGACCACGAAGTACGTCGGCGGGCACTCCGACGTGGTGGGCGGCGCGCTGGTGGTCGCCGATCGGGAGCTGGGCGAGAAGCTGACCTACCACCAGAACGCGATGGGCGCGGTGGCCGGGCCGTTCGACGCCTGGCTGACGCTGCGCGGCATCAAGACGCTGGCCGTGCGTATGGAACGGCACTGCGACAACGCCGAGCGGGTGGTCGAACTACTGACCGCGCACCCCAAGGTGACCCGGGTGCTCTACCCGGGCCTGCCCGGACACCCCGGCCACGAGATCGCCGCCAAGCAGATGCGGCGGTTCGGCGGCATGGTGTCCTTCCAGGTCGTGGGGGGCGAGGAGGAGGCCGTGCGGATCTGCGGCCGGACCCGCCTGTTCACCCTCGCCGAGTCGCTGGGCGGCGTCGAGTCGCTGATCGAGCACCCGGGCCGGATGACGCACGCCTCGGTCGCAGGGTCGCCGCTGGAGGTGCCGGGCGACCTGGTCCGGCTGTCCGTGGGCATCGAGTCGATCGACGATCTGCTGGCCGACCTCACCCGGGCTTTCTAGCGGACCGGCCGCCCGCTAGAACCACACCATCAGCACCAGGATCACCAGGAACAGCAGGGCGACGATGCCGGACAGGGCGGCGACCCTGCCGGACTGCACCTTGGCGTCGTCGGCCGGACTCTCGCTCGACAGCACCTGGATCGCGGTGCTCTGGTCACGGTCGATGATGACCAGCAGCACCGCGGCCACGATGAAGAGCGTCATGGAGATCGAGAGGTACGGCTTGCCGAGCGTGCCACCGCCCATCGTCACGCCCAGGATCAGCCCGAACAGGAAGACCCCCAGCGCCAGCGCGCCGAAAACGCGGGTGCTGCGGTGGAGGTAGCGCAGGACGTTGACGTCCTTCGCGCGGATGTAACGCGGTGTGGCGCTCGTCACCGCGACCACCGGACCGATCGCGAAGATCGCGAAGGCGATGTGCAACCAAAGCAGCAGCGTACCCATAGGCCAGAAGACTAGCCTCCCGGTGATCGCACCGGGAGGTTCGTTCTCACCCCGCCGGTGGCGCGTCGCGGCCTCCCGCGGTGACGACCTCGTCTCCCGCCTCCGGGCGGCAGCGGGAGAGGGCGCCGAGACAGAACTCATAGGCCACGCACGCGACGACCATCAACACGATCAGTACTATGGCGATCATTCCGCTCACCCCTTTCCGACTCGCCGGGCCCCCTGCCGGAGACGTCGCCCGCACCGATGTCACGACTCGCGGCCGGACAATTCGCCGCGTTCCAGAGCCGGGCGTGACTCCGGAACAGGTCGTGTCTCGGATGCGTCGATTACCGCCCCCGCTTACCCCTTGCTGAGTAGGATTCCCTATGGGCTCGGCCCTTGGCGGACGCGGGCGGGCCATACTTGGGTCACCTTTCCGATGGTTACTTAGGTCACTTTCCCCCGATGGTTCCGTCATGGCACAAGGAGGTGCCGCTCGTGGCGGTCAGGCATGTGGAGCCGTTCACCGACGAGTGGCGGCGGCAGCCCGGCTTCTATCTCAGGCGCGTCGTCGAGGCGCTCGGCGACGCGGTGGACGACTGGTGGGAAGCTGACCCGAGCGGCGGCGGGCCGCGTGCGGCGACGCTCCGGCTCACCGACGGCACACGGTTGCAGTGGGACGAAGAGAGCGGCTGGCGGCATCTGCGCCCCGGCGAGCCCGTTGCCCGCTACCTGTGCGGGGGCGTGCTGCCCCGGCCCGAGCGGGTCCCGGGCGCGCTGGCCGACGCGCGGGCGGGCGGCGGCGGGAGCACGGCGTGGCGGCCCTGCTACCGCTCCCACCACCACCAGCGCGACGGCTTCGACCTCGCGCTCGCCGACTACGCCACCCTGCAGAACGTCTGAGCGGCTAGCGCCGGGCGCGCCTGCTGCGCAGGAAGTCGCTGACGACGTACTCCCCGAGCCGCTCGGCGCTCGCCGAGAACACCCGCCCGCCGTTGCGCCGGGCGACCTCGTCCACGAACTCCTTCAGGCGTTCGTCGGCGGCCAGCATGAACACGTTGAGCGTCGCCCTGCGCCGGGTCATCTTGTCCACCTCGGCCAGGGTCAGCTCCAGCGTCTCGGCCGACGGCGGCCACTCGAACGCGTAGCGCCCGTTGCGCCGTAGGTGCGCGGTCGGCTCGCCGTCGGTGACCACCAGCACCACCGGCTCGAAGTCGGGGTGCCGGTCCAGGTGGCGGCCCGCGATCAGCAGCGCGTGGTGCAGGTTGGTGCCCTGGACCATGTCCCATTCCAGCCCGGCCAGCTCATCGGGCTGGAGCACCCTGGCGTAGTTGGAGAACCCGACGATCTGCACCGCGTCCTGGGGGAACTTGGACGCCACCAGCGCCTGCAGGGCCAGCGCGGTCTGTTTGGCCGCCGCCCAGGTGCCGCGCAGCGCCATCGAGTAGGACAGGTCCACCAGCAGGCAGACGGCCGCCGCGCTGCGGCGCTCGGTCTCGGCGACCTCGAAGTCGTCGACGGTCAGCCGCACCGGGGAGCCACCGCCCCGCCGTACGCCGTTGACCACGGTTCGGACCACGTCGAGCGGCTGTTCGTCGCCGAAATGCCAGGCGCGCGATGAGCCGGTCGGCTCGCCCGCCGCGCCCGCGTCGCGCTGGTCGTGGTCGCCGCGGCGGCCCGCGTCGAGCGAGGAGAAGACCCGGCGCAGCGCCGTCTCGCCCAGCCGGCGCACCGCCTTGGGGGTGAGTTCCAGCTTGCCGCGCCGGCGGCGCAGGTAGCCCTGCTGCTCCAGCTCGCGTTCGATCCGGCGCAGGGCCGCGAGGTCGTCCACCGCGGAACGGCCGAGCGCCCGCCGGATGGCCGCCTCGTCGATGTCGTCGAGCCGGGCGCCGGGGTAGTCCTGGCGGAGCGCGGCTTCGAGCCGGCTCAGGTCGGCCAGCTCGGTCAGCGCGCTGACCGCGTCGCCCATGCCCATCGGGTCCTCCCCGGAGAACCGCTCCGGGGTGTTCCACGGCAGGTCGGGACGGCGGGCGTAGAGGGCGTCGCCGAGCCTGCGCATCTCCTCGGCGAGCCCGGCCGACTCCAGCGTCTGGTTGATCAGCGCGGCCAGCTCCTCGCGCTGCTGCGGGGTCATCGAGGCCAGCATCCGCTGCGCCGCGGCGGCCCGGCGGGCCAGCGTGTCGACCAGTTCCTCCAGGTTGCGGGGGCGCTCGGGGAACATGTCCCCGAACTCCTCCATGAACCGGTCGTGATCGGCCTGGGTGTGCTCGCCGCGGGCGTCGCGGTCCAGCATGTCGTTCAGTGCCGACATCATCCGCCGGACGCGTTCCATGGCCTGCGGGTCGGGGTCGGCCAGCGCCTCCCGCATGCCCGCGAAGCGGCTGTCCAGGACCTCGCGGCGCAGCAGGTCGCGCAGCTCGTCGTACGTCTGCCGGGCCGCCGCCGAACGCCACTGGTAGTCGCGCAGCGCCTGGATGGCGCTCGCGGTGTCGTCGGGCAGCGTGTCCAGCTCGGCCTCGCGCAGCCGGGCCTCGTCGGCCGGGTCGGGGAACAGCTCCGCCCGCTCCTGGCCGATCGCCTTGTCCAGCAGCGCCCTGGCGCGTTCCAGGGTGCCGTCCAGCCGGCCGCTCTCGCGGAGCTCGTTTCTGCGCCGCCGTACCTCGCGCAGCAGGTCGTCGAGCCCGCGCCGGTCGGGCGCGCCCGGCAGCCCGCGCTTCAGCAGGTCGCGCAGCGCGTGCAGGGGCGTGGAACCGGACAGGATCGCGTCGCCCATCTCGTCGAGCGCGGCCCGCACGTCATACGGCGGCGCCAGTGGGTCCGGCCCGTCGTTGTACTGCCCATACCGGTAGTTCATCCCATGCCCCCTGAAGGTCGGCTGATCCCTCTGCAGGACGGCGTCAGGTGCGGTAGATCGCGTTGCCCTCGGTGACGTCCTTGGACAGGCGGCGCATCAGGAAGAGCCCTTCGAGCGCGAACTCCAGCGCGGCCGCGGCGTGCCCCGGGGACTCCTCGCCCTCGCCCATGCCCAGCTTGGACATGATCTTGGCCAGGCCCTCCACCGGCCCGATCCGGCGCAGCAGCTCGCCCGCCTGGATCAGCTCGCCGGACTCCACCTGCGCGCCGTCGTCGAACTTCGCCAGCAGCGCGCTGAGGTCCGTGCCGCCCAGGGTGCCGCGGAAGGTCTCCGCGGTGGCCCTGCGCAGCAGGTGGGTCAGCACGTCGGTCTCCCGGCCCTCCTCGCTGACCTCGAACTCGACCTTCCCGCGCAGCGTGTGGACGACCGAGGCAAGGTCGCACACGCGGGTCACCGCGTGCTCCTCGCCGGTCAGCGCCGCCCGTCGTACGGCGGAGGCGGCGGCGGATTCGGCCGCGGCGATGGAGAAGCGGGCCGACACCCCCGAACGCGAATCGACCGCGGTGGACTCGCGGACCAGCCGGGTGAAGCGGGCGATCACCTCGACCAGGTGGTCGGGCAGGTCGGCGTCCAGCTCGGACCAGCCGAGCGTGGCCTCCTGGCGGATCAGCCGCAGCTCGGTGTCGAGGTCGAGCGGATAGTGGGTGCGGACCTCCGCGCCGAAGCGGTCCTTCAGCGGGGTGATGATGCGCCCGCGGTTGGTGTAGTCCTCGGGGTTGGCGCTCGCGATGAGCAGGATGTCGAGCGGCAGCCGCAGGTTGTACCCGCGGACCTGGATGTCGCGCTCCTCCAGCACGTTGAGCAGCGAGACCTGGATGCGCTCGGCCAGGTCGGGCAGCTCGTTGACGGAGAACACGCCGCGGTTGCTGCGCGGCACCAGCCCGTAGTGGACCGTCTCCGGGTCGCCGAGGGTGCGGCCCTCGGCGATCTTGATCGGGTCGACGTCGCCGATGAGGTCGCCGACCGAGGTGTCGGGGGTGGCGAGCTTCTCGCCGTAGCGCTCGTCCCGGTGCTTCCAGGCGATGGGCAGATCCTCGCCCGCCTCCGCGGCCAGCCTGCGGCAGCGCACGCACGACGGCGCGTAGGGATGGTCGTTGATCTCGCAGCCGGCGACGATCGGGGTCCACTCGTCGAGCAGGCCCGTCACGGTACGGATCAGGCGGGTCTTGCCCTGGCCGCGCTCGCCCAGCAGGACCAGGTCGTGCCCGGCCAGCAGGGCGCGCTCCAGATGCGGCAGCACCGTGTCGTCGAAGCCGACGATGCCGGGGAACCGATCCTCGCCGGCCCGCAGCCGGGCCAGGAGGTTCGCACGGATCTCCGCCTTCACCGTGCGGTGAATATGGCCGCTCTGGCGCAGCTCACGCAGAGTGTGGAGCTCTGGGTTTTGATGCACGGGTTCGAGACTACGTCCCTGGAGGGGGGTGCGGCAGCCCGATCGGCCTACTTGGTGCGGCCACACCCCCGCTGAGCGGGGGTTTGAGCATCGATATGGGGATTGGCACGCGTGCTTGTCGATTCAGTGGGGAGAATCGGGCCAAGGGGACAGTTCCTGTCATTGCCGGTAGTTGAGGAGGCGAGTCCGGTGGCACTGCTGACGAGCCGCTTCGCGGACGGCCTCGCGGTCGGGCCCGACCTGGAGGAGGCCGCCGAGGCGGCGATCGGCCAGGCTCTGTCCGGCCTGAGCGCGCCGGCCGAGCTCGTCTGCTTCTTCATCTGCGGCGAGGACCCGGAGGACGTCGCCAGGGCCGGGCACCGCGCCATGCGGATGGCCCCCGGCGCGCACGTCATCGGGTGCAGCGCCACCGGCGTGATCGGCGACGCCAGAGGCGTGGAGCTGAACTCCGCGGTGAGCGCCTGGGCCGCGACCCTCGACGGGGCGCGGGTCACGCCGTTCGTGCTGGAGACGCTGCGGACGCACGACAAGTTCGTGGTGGTCGGCCTGCCCGAACGCGTCCACGACGACCGGGTGGCGGTCATCCTGGCCGACCCGTACAGCTTCCCGACGGACGCGTTCGTCGAACGCTCCGGCGAAGTCCTCGGCGACCTGCCGCTGATCGGCGGGCTGGCCAACGGGATGCGGGGGCGGGGGTCGGTACGGCTGTTCGCCGACGGCGAGGTGTACGACGAGGGGGCCATCGGGATCATCCTCGGCGGGCCGATCGCGGTGAGCACCGTCGTCAGCCAGGGCTGCCGGCCCATCGGCCCGACCATGGTCGTCACCCGCGCGGAGGACAACCTGCTGCTCGAACTGGCCGGGCAGCCCGCGCTGGGGCGGCTGGAGGACATCGTCAGCGGGCTGGAGGAGGACGAACGCGAACTCGTCGCCTCCGGGCTGCAGATCGGCGTGGCCATGGACGAGTACGCCGAACGGCACGAGCGGGGGGACTTCCTGATCCGGGGCGTGCTGGGCATCGACCCGGAACGCGAGGCGGTGGCCATCGGCGACGTGCTCGACATCGGCCGGACCGTGCGCTTCCAGGTCCGCGACGCGCGTACGGCGGACGAGGACCTGTACGAACTGCTGGACGCGCACCGGCAGGAGCACGGGAGCGTGGACGGGGCGCTGCTGTTCTCGTGCAACGGGCGGGGGTCGTCGATGTTCGGCAGCGCCGACCATGATCCCATCGCGGTCCGCGACACGCTGGGGCCGATCGGGGTGGCGG
>NZ_POUA01000275.1 GCF_003236385.1 Spongiactinospora gelatinilytica | reverse complement strand
GACCTGGCCGGGGCGCGACGCCGCCGCCGCGCCCCGGCCAGGTCCGCCAAGACCCGCGACCGCCACCACGACTGGGTCTGGGAGGTCATCGGGCTGGCGGTGTGCATCGCCATCGCGTTGATCGTCTTCTTCGCGGTGCCCACCATCGTCACCTGGTAGCAGGTTCAGGCCGGACACCAGGGACAATCGGTCAGGTGCGGTTCGGCATCCTCGGTCCGATCGAGGCGTGGACGTCCGGCGGCGACCCGGTCCCCGCCGGCGGCCCGCGCTCGCGCACGTTGCTGGCCCTGCTGCTGCTCGCCCCCGGCCGGACCGTCGGCGTGGACCGGCTGCTGTCCGGCCAGTACGGCGAGCATCCGCCCGCCGATGCCACCGGCGCGCTCCAGGCCCAGGTCTCCCGGCTGCGCCGCAGGCTGCCGCCGGGCCTGCTGGAGTACGGCGGGGCGGGGTACCGGCTCGCGATCGACCCCGCCGACGTGGATGCACACCGCTTCCAGCTTCTCGCCCGCCAGGGCCGCGACCTGCTCGCCGCGGGCCGGGCCGGTCCCGCCGCCGCCGTGCTCCGCGAAGCGCTCGGCCTGTGGCGGGGGCCCGCGCTGGCCGACGCCACCGACGTGCCGCTGGTGGCGGCCCAGCGGACCAGGCTGGAGGAACTGCGGCTGGCCGCCACCGAGGACCGCATCGAGGCCGAGCTCGCCGACTCCGCGGCCGGTGGCGGCGTGGCCGCCGAGCTACGGCCGCTGCTGGCCGCCCACCCGCTGCGCGAACGGCTCGCGGTGCTGCTCATGCGCGCCCTGCACGCCGAGGGCAGGCAGGCCGAGGCGCTGGAGGTCTACGAGCGGGTGCGCCGCCGCCTGGCCGGGGAGCTGGGCGCCGACCCCTCCCCGGAGCTGGCCGCCACCCACCTGGCGATCCTGCGCGCGGGCGAACCGCCGCCCGCCCGGCCGAGCGTGCTGCCGGTGCCGCTGACCGGGTTCGTCGGCAGGGAGACCGAACTCGATCTGCTCGCCGGGCTGCTCGCCCCGGGCACGGCCACCCGCCTGGTCACGATCACCGGCCCGGGCGGCACCGGCAAGACCCGCCTGGCCATCGAGGCGGCCCGCCGCCACCCGGGCACGGTGTGCCTGGTCCCACTGGCCGATATCGACACAGGCAGTCAGGCCCCGCAGGC
This sequence comes from Spongiactinospora gelatinilytica, assembly GCF_003236385.1. GTDB lineage: Bacteria > Actinomycetota > Actinomycetes > Streptosporangiales > Streptosporangiaceae > Spongiactinospora > Spongiactinospora gelatinilytica. The sequence continues at coordinate 9,558 of NZ_POUA01000275.1, read as the reverse complement.
CGCCGAGGCGGCGCCCCACGACCCGGACGCGGCACGCCCGGACGCGGCACGCCCGGACACCGAACGGCGGCCACCGCGTACCACCGAGGCGGCATCCCGCCGCCCCGCCACCGCGCGCCTCGTCCCGCCGGCCGACATCGACGGTGGTGAGCAGGTCGCGCGGGCCGTGCTGGGGGCGTTGGGGGTGCGGGATCCGCTGGGGCTCACCGTACTTCCCGAGCCGGCCGATCCCGCCGACCGGCTGGTGGACGCGCTCGCCGGGCGTGGGCCGCTGTTGCTGATCCTGGACAACTGCGAGCATGTGATCGCGGCCACCGCGGCGCTGGCGCGGCGGCTGCTGGACTCCTGCCCCGAGCTGACGATCCTGGCCACCGGCCGCGAACCGCTCGCGATCACCGGCGAGACGCTGGTCAGGCTCGCGCCGCTGGCCTGCCCGCCGGAGGGGGCGGCGGCGCGGGAGGCGGCGAGGTACCCGGCGGTACGGCTGTTCGCCGAGCGGGCGGCGGCGGCGCGGCACGGCTTCACGGTGTCCGACGGCAACGCCGCCGCCGTCACCCGCATCTGCGCCGCCCTCGACGGGCTGCCGCTGGCCCTGGAACTGGCGGCGGCCCGGCTGCGCACGTTCACCGTCGGGGAGATCGCCGAGCGGCTGGCCGAGCACGGCCGGTTCCGGCTGCTGTCGCGCGGCGACCGTACGGCGGCGGCCAGGCACCAGACCCTGCGCGCGGTGGTCGAGTGGAGCTGGGACCTGCTCGGGCCCGAGGAACGGGCGCTGGCCGGGCGGTTCTCGGTGTTCACCGGCGGCGCGACGCTGGAGGCGGCCGAGCGGGTGTGCGGCGGCGGCGACACCGCCGGGCTGCTCGCCGACCTGGTGGACAAGTCGCTGGTGGAGACCGACGGCGACCGCTACCGGATGCTGTCCACGATCCGGCTGTTCTGCGCAAAACGGCGGGCGGCGGCCGAGACGCCGCCCACGGCGGAGGCCGCGCACGCCGCCTACTACCTGGACCTCGCCCGCCGGGCCGGCCCGCACCTGCTGCGGGCCGGTCAACTGGACTGGCTGGCCCTGCTGAGCGCCGAGCACGCCAACCTGATGGCCGCGCTGCGCTGGGCGGTGGACGCCGACCCCGCGACGGCGCTGAGGCTGGTCGCGGCGGGAGCGGCCTACTGGTGGTTCACCGGGCGGCGTGGCGAGGTGGTCCCGCCGGCCACGAAGCTGTTGCGGAAGGTGGACGCGCTGCCGTCCGGCTGGGTGGAGCAGGAGGACCTGGTGGAGGAGTACGGCGTGTGCGTGGCACACGCCGCGCCGAACGTGACCTCCGCGCACCGCGAGCGGGTCGAGGCGGCCCAGCTGAACCTGGGCCGGCCGCTGCGGCACTCCTTCGCCGCGCCGCTGTGGGGGATGATCATCGGCCCGCCGTTCGGGGCGGACAACGCCGGGCTGCGGCGGCGGCTGCTCGGCCCGGACCCATGGGCGCACGCGGTGGGCGCGCTCGGCGAGGCGCTGCTGGAGCTGCTGCGCTGGGGTAAGGTGGCCGCCGCCGAGCGCTCCCTTCGGGCGGTGCTCGCCGACTTCCGGGCGCTCGGCGAGCGCTGGGGCAGCGCGCAGGCACTGGACTGGCTGGCCCTGATCGCGAGTCTGCGCGGCGACTGGGAGCGCGCCGACGCCCTGTGGGCCGAGGCGCTCGCGCTGTTCGTCCGGCTGGGCAGCGCCGAGGAGGAGATCGACGTGTTGTGCCGGCGGGCCGAGGCGCTGACCCGCAGGGGCGATCTCGACGCCGCCGCCGCCGACTGCCGGCGCGCGGCCGGGTCGGCCCGCCAGATCGCCGACGCCGGTCGGCTGTCCCTGGTCCGGGTGCGCCAGGCGGAGATCGCCCGGTTCCGCGGCGACCTGGGCGAGGCCCGCGAGCTGCTTTCCGCGGCGCTGGACGGCGCCCGCGGGCCGGCCATGGTGGCGGACGCGCACATCGCGCTCGGGCGGGTGGCACAGGCCGCGGGCGACGTCGCCGAGGCCGTGCGCCGGTACGACCTGGCGGCCGGGCTGTCCGCGGGCGAGCCGCTGACGTCGCTGCTGGCGCCGGTGGCCGAGGCGCAGGCCACCCGCGCGCTGCTCACCGGCGAGGCAGACACACGGGCGGCGCTGCTGCTGGGGGCCGCGGTGGCGCTGCGCGGCCTGGCCGTCGCCGGTGACCGCGACGCGGCCGGTACGGCGGGCGCGGTCAGGGCGCGCATCGGCTCGCAGGCGTTCGCCACCGCCTTCGCCAGGGGCGCGGCGATGTCCCGTGAGGAGGCGCTGACAGCGCTCGGCCGCCCGCGCCCGGATCCGTCAGCGGAACGTCGGTAGCCGGTCAGCGCGCCCGGCCATCGTCGCCGGTATGCCGAACACCCACGTACTCATCTCCGGCGCGAGCATCGCCGGGCCCGCCCTGGCGTACTGGCTCAGCAGGTACGGCTTCCGCGTCACCGTCGTGGAGCGCTCCCCCGCGTTGCGCCCCGGCGGCCAGGCCGTCGACTTCAAGGGCCGCACCCACCACACCGTGCTGGACCGAATGGGTGTGCGCGAGGAGGTCCACCGCCGCCGCACCCACCCGCGCGACCAGTACTTCGTGGACGCGAACGGCCGCCGGCTGGCCGCCATACCGGCCCGCTTCACCGGCGGCGACGTCGAGATCCGCCGCGGGGACCTGTCCGCCATCCTCTACGAGCGCACGCAGGACACCTGCGAGTACGTCTTCGGCGACTCCATCACCTCGATCACCGAGGCCGGCGGCGGTGTCCACGTGACCTTCGAGCACGCCGCCCCGCGTACGTTCGATTTGGTGGTGGGCGCGGACGGCATCCACTCCAACGTACGCCGGCTGACCTTCGGCCCCGAATCCCGCTATGTCCGTCATCTCGGGTACTACTACGCGCTCGCCGAGATCTCCGGCGACTTCGGCCCCGACCCGCTGCTCTACAACGAGCCGGGCAGGCTCGTCTCGACCGGCGGCGTGGACGAGGGCGCGCTGCTGGTGTTCGCCTCGGCAGAACTCCACTACGACCGCCACGACACCGCGGCGCAGCGGCGGATCGTGGCCGAGGCGTTCGAGGGGATGGGCTGGCGCACCCGCGAGGTGGCCGGCGCGCTGGCGGACAGCCCGGGTTTCTACTTCGACTCCATCAGCCGGGTGGTCACCGACCGCTACGCCAAGGGCCGGGTGGCGTTGCTCGGCGACGCCGCCTACAGCAACACGATGGGCGGGTTCGGCACCGGGCTGGCCATGGTGGGCGCGTACGTGCTGGCGGGCGAACTCGCCCTGGCGGACGGCGATCACGGCACGGCGCTGCGGCGGTACGAGGAGCGGTTCCGCGGGTACGCGCGCATCGCCAGGAAGGGCAACGCGGGCCGATTCCTGGCCCCGCCCTCCCGGCGCGGCATCCGGATGCGCAACCTGCTCTTCAGGTCCGGGTTTTTGCTCGGGTGGATGATGCGAATGAGCGACAGGTTCGCCACGGATATCGACCTTCCGGACTATCCCTCCGAAATCGCCCGGCATAAGTGAGTGTGCGAGGGCGACGCTGCAACGTCGTCGCCACCTGGGACGGGGCATGCTTGGCAGCGGGCCGTACGAGACACGGACGAATGTGGATCGGCGGCCACCGGGCTCGGGGCGACGTCGTGACGGCGTCCCCCGTGGAAAGGCAGGAAACGATGAGCGTCGCCAATCGCACCTGGAACACCGCGCTGTGGGGGCTCCAGGCGGTCGCGGCGGGCGGCTTTCTGCTTGCGGCCCTCAGAAGGTTCGCCGGTGCGGAACCCGCGCCTTCCACCTTCGCGGCGATCGGCCTCGGCGACTGGGTGCGCTACTTCGTGGGCGGACTCGAAGTCGCCGGGGCGGCGGCGTTGCTCGTCCCGAGCCTGACGGGTTTGGCCGGGCTGGTGTTCACCGGACTGACGGCGGGTGCGGCCTTCGCCCAGGTCCTCGTGGTGGACGGCGGCGCGGCCACGCCCCTGGCCCTGCTCGCGGTCTCGGCGCTGGTCGCCTGGGGCCGCCGCGAGAACACGATACGTCTGTGGGCCCGGCTCACCCATCGTGAGGAGCGCCCGCGGGACCGGGGCGAGGCGGGGCGGCGACTATCCGAGGCTGAGCCGGACCGTGGCAGTGGCATGCGTGGCCGCTGGGAGGTGCCCGTGCACCTCGATCGTCAGGTCACGATGGGTCACGGCGGTGACCGCGCCGGTGAAGGTGATCGTGTCGCCCGGACGCGCGGGCGCTTCCAGCTTGACGTTGATGCCCCTGATCACGGTGTGCGGCCCGGTCCAGTCCGTCACGTAGCGTTCCACCATGCTCATGGTGAGGAGCATCGCGAGAAAGGAGTCGCGCGGCACGGTGGCCCCTGAGGAGGCGGGCTGCGGCGGCGGGACGGCGACCGACTTCTCCGGGAGCACCGCCCCGATGCCGATCTGATCGTGGGCTGGCGTCCGCATCACGACTCCCGTGGCAACCGACATCCGCATCCCCTCCACACCCGGCCCGCCGAACGCGGAGCGTGGTCACCTTCTCACTGTCGCAGACAATGGCGTGCCCGCGCCGGGAAAGCCGCAGGCCGGGGTACGGCTTGCGCATCCCGGGCTGATTTTTCCCCTCCCCGGGGCGAAAGTTCCGCACCCGCCCGCGGAAAAGCGACTTCCATAAAAGCCGGTTCGCTCGGTTAGAACGTATTCTATTCTGATTTTCCATGGTCAGCCGGACAGAGTCCGACATAACGGGGTACGTGAATGGCGTGAGTAAAGGGCGGGACGTGGTACTCACAAGTAACGCCGCGTGCCGCAGCGCCTTCAGATAACGTGTTCTCATGCGCACCCCGCAGGCGAGCGCCGGCACGCCGTTGCACGGTTCCGGCGCCCCCGCTCCCGGCGCCCCCGCTCCCGGCGGCGCCGAGGTGACGGGCGCCACGGCGAGCCCCCTTGCCGGCCCGCTCACGAGCCCGTTGCCGACGGCCCCGAAGCAGCGCGCGCCCATCGACGGGGGCCGTCCCGGCGTCCGCTCCCGCGGGCAGCACCAGCGCCGCAAGCGGATCGTCTCGGCCGCCGCGGCGCTCGCCTCGCGCGGCGGCGTGGAGGCCATGCAGATGCGCACGGTCGCCGAACGGGCCGGGGTCGCGCTCGGCACCCTCTACCGCTACTTCCCCTCCAAGATGGAGCTGGTCGCCGCGGTGGTCGGCGAGGAGATCGATCTGCTGGAGAGCAGCATCGAGCGTCGCCCGCCGCACGCGGCCACCCCGGCCGGGCGCGCGGCCGACGTGCTGATGCGGGCCACCCGGGGGCTGATGCGCGAGCCGGAGCTGGCCGACGCGCTGATCCGGTCGCTGATCACCGCGGAGGTCGACGCCCCGTTCGGCGACCGCCTGGCCGGGCTGCTGCTGCGGGTCGCGGGCAGCGACCGGCCCCCCGGCGGCACGGGCGGTGGGGACGACCCGGACGGCGAGCGGTTCGCGCTGGCCGGGTCGCTGGCCGGGGTGTGGATGCACGAGCTGCTGGAAATGCTGCGCGGGCGACGTACCTACGAGCAGATCCAGCAGCGCATCGAGATCGCCGCCGACCGGCTGCTCCGCGACTTCTGACCGGCCCCCACAGGCCCCCGCCGGCCTCTGGCGGGCGTCGTGATTCCGATGACCGGGGCACGGCCGCGCCGTACACTGAAAGACATCGGAGGTCTCCCCAGGCGGCCGGGCCGCACTACATGAGGGACGGTGCGTGATGGCGGTCACCGACGCGGCGATCGACAAGATCAAGCAGATGATCATGTCCGGTGAGCTGACGCCCGGCGACCGGCTGCCCAAGGAGGCCGACCTCGCCGACCGGCTCGGCCTGTCCCGCAACTCGCTGCGCGAGGCGGTCCGCGCGCTGGCGCTGATCAACGTGCTGGACGTACGCCAAGGCGACGGCACCTACGTGACCAGCCTGGAACCCCGGCTGCTGCTGGACGCGGTGTCGTTCGTCGCCGACTTCCACCGCGACGACTCCGTGCTGCACTTCTTCGAGGTCAGGCGCATCCTCGAACCGGCCGCGGCCGAGCTGGCCGCGCTCGAGATGACCGGCGACGACGTCGCCGCCCTGCGCGCCATCCTGGCCGAACTACCGCCCCGCCCGACCGTGGAAGAGCTGGTCGCCAACGACGTGCGCTTCCACCAGCGGATCGCGGCCGGCTCGGGCAATCCGGTGCTCGCCTCGCTGCTGGACAACCTGGCGGGCCCCATCACCCGCGCCCGGATCTGGCGCGGGCTGACCGAGGAACGGGCGCTGGAGAAGACCGTCGAGCAGCACCAGGCCATCTGCGACGCCATCGCCGGCCACCGCCCCGAGTTGGCGAGATCCTGGGCGACGGTTCACATCGCGGGCGTCGAGGACTGGCTGCGCCGGACGCTCACTTGATCACTCACCGAGGTCACGGCCATACATCGGGTGTCTTGGGACATCCGTTGCGACCCGATCGACGCGGCCCGAAACGCCGGAGTGCCGCCGGAGAGACTCCTCCGGCGGCACTGCGCCCCCGTCAGTCCAGTGGCCCGTTTCCCGGCGACCGACCAGGCGTCCGTCCTCGGGAGGACCAGATGGACCTTCCCGCAATATCCGGTATTCGTGGTGACCATAACATGATCGACTCATCCGTGACCATGCCCTGAAAACGGGAATCGGTCGATCCGAATGAGATTCGGATTCAACTCACAGACAAGTGTCGAGTAACCGAATGCGACTCGGTCTCATGATCTCCATTACGGTATCGAGCAATTGTGCCAGCCGGCCGCCGGGTCCGCATTCTTGTCGGCCCCCCGCTGATCGTGCGCAATTGCGACGGACGGCTTCAGGCCGACACTGTGTCGGCCACCGGGGTTTCGGACGCCTCCAGCGGCCCGGCCCTGCGGGCCAGCGCGGCCGATACCGCGATCAGGACGAGCGCCCCGGCTCCGAGCGCGACCCCGATCCAGGAGACCGACGGGTACCCGAGGCCCGCGGCGATGGCCAGGCCACCGAGCCAGGGGCCGACGGTGATGCCGAGGTTGAAGGAGGAGACGTTACCGCCGGCGGCGAGCGTCGGGGCGGGCCCGGCCAGGGTGAACACGCGGGCGCTGAGCGCCGGGTTGATGCCGAAGCCGAACGCGCCGAGGAGGAAGCTCAGGATGATGACCGGCACGGCCTGGTCGGCGAACACGGCGAGGCCCGCCGAGGCGACGATCATGCCGGCCGCCCCCGCGAACAGGACGGTGAACGGGCGCGCGTCCGTCGCACGACCGCCGAGCGTGATGCCGATGAACGCGCCCACGCCGTACAGGCCGAGCACGGCGGGCACCCACTCCTCCGACAGCCCGGCGGTCTCGGTCAGGAAGGGCGCGAGGTAGCTGAAGGTGACCATCAGCGAGGCGAGGACCAGCGAGGTCGTGCCGTACGCGACCCACAGCCGCAGGTTCGCCATGGCCCGTAGCTCGGGGCCGAGGCGGGGGGCCTCCGCGGCCGGCGGGCGTCCGCCGGGGATGGTGGCGGCCACGCCGATCATGCTCAGCGCCGACATGGCGGCCACCGCCCAGAACGCCCCCTGCCAGCCGAGGTGCTGCCCGATCAGCGTGCCCGCGGGCAGGCCGATGACCGTGGCGACCGTGAGGCCGCTGGTGACGACTCCGAGCGCCCGGCCGCGGGCGTTCGCGGGCACCATGCCGATGACGGCGACCGCGGACACCGCCCAGAACCCGGCGTAGACGAACGCGCCGACGGCGCGGGACACCAGGAGGACGGTGTAGTCGGTGGTCAGCGCGCCGGCGACGTGCGAGACGGCGAAGACGCCGAGGAACGCCAGCAACGCCGTACGGCGGGGCCAGCGCAACGTGACCACGGCCAGCACGGGCGCGCCGACGAGCATCCCGACGGCGAACGCGGAGATCAGCAACCCCACGTCGGGGACCGACACGCCCAGATCGGCGGCCATGCCGGGGAGCAGGCCCGCGAGCATCAGCTCCGAGGTGCCCTGGGCGAAGATCGCCAAGCCCAGGATGTAGATGGCCAACGGCATCGCGGGGATCTCCTTAGTTTTGTATCGTTCAGTTCAAAACAGGCGCGTGACAGACCAAGGGAACAGGAACACACAGGTCAGAAAGTCGGCATGCTCACAGGGCGGTGAGCGCGGTCGTGGCGATGGCGTCGAGGGCGAGCCGGTCCGAGCCGCCGCGACCGGCGACGCGCATCCCGCTCACCGTGGCGATGACGTAGTGGGCCAGCGCCTCGGCGTCCTTGGCCGGGTCGATCTCCCCGGCCCGCTGCCCCTCCTCGATCGCCGTGCGCACGGCGGTCAGCCGCATGCGGTGGTCCTCACGGAGCAGGGCGGCCACCTCGGCGTCGTGCGGGGCCAGCTCGACCATCGCGTTGACCACCATGCAGCCGCTCGGCAGGCCGGGCTCGCCCTCCGCCGCCCACTGGAACAGGGTCCGGATCTTCTCCCGGGCCGGCAGGTCGCCCTCCATCAGTTCGACGATCGGGCCGTTCTTGTCGACCATGTAGCGGCGCAGCGCCTTCTCGAACAGGTCGCGCTTGCTCTTGAACGTGTTGTAGATGCTGCTCCGGCCGAGGCCGGTGGCCGTACAGAGGTCCTGGGTGGAGGTGCCCTCGTAACCTCCGTCCCAGAACGCGAGCATCGCCGCCTCGATCGCCCGTTCCTCCGTGAACTGCCGTGGTCGTGCCATGCGCCCCACCGTAACACGTTTTTTGGACCAATCTGTACAAAATCGGGCAGGCGGTGGCCGGTCCCTGCCAAGCCGCCCCACGCGGCGGCACGAGCCTCTAGCATGAGACGCCCATGACCACCGTCACCGTCGTGATCCCGACGTACAACGAGGTAGACAACCTGCCGCTGATCACGCAGGCGCTGCTCGCGCTGCCGATCGACGGCCTGCGCGTGCTGGTCGTGGACGACGACTCCCCCGACGGCACCGGCAAGGTCGCCGACGAGCTGGCCGCCGAGCACCCGGGCCGGGTCTCGGTGATCCACCGGCCGGGCCGGGAAGGGCTGGGCCGCGCCTACGTCCAGGGGCTCACGGCCGCGCTGGAGGCGGGGGCCGGCTTCGTCGTGCAGATGGACGCCGACTTCTCCCATCCGGTGGACGCGGTGCCGCGGCTGCTCGGCACCGCCGAGGCGACCGGCGCGGCCTGCGTGATCGGCAGCCGGTACGTGCCCGGCGGCACCCTCGCCAGCGAGTGGAGCCGAGGCCGCCGGGCCCTGTCGGCGTGGGCGAACTTCTACGTCCGCACGATCCTGCGGATCAGGCTGCGCGACGTGACCGCCGGTTTCAAGATCTGGCGGGCCGGCAGCCTGGCGGCGCTCGACCTCGGCGGCATCGCCTCGGGCGGCTACAGCTTCCAGGTGGAGATGCACTACCGGGCGACCAGGGCGGGGATGACCATCATCGAGATCCCCATCCACTTCTCCGACCGCCGCGCCGGGGCCTCCAAGATGAGCCTGCGGGTGCAACTGGAGTCGGCCCTGATGCCCTGGCGGCTGCGTTTCAAGCGCTGAACGCCCTATCCCACCC
>NZ_POUA01000274.1 GCF_003236385.1 Spongiactinospora gelatinilytica | reverse complement strand
AAGAGACAGCCCCTGGTAGCCGCCCAGGCCGCCCGAGCCGAACAACGCCCGCGCGTCGTCGTACTCCTTGCGGCGCTTGGTGTCGGACAGGACGTCGTAGGCTTCCGAGACCTCCTTGAACTTGGCCTCGGTCTTGGTGTCGCCCTGGTTGGCGTCCGGGTGGTACTGCCTGGCCAGCTTGCGGTATGCCTTCTTGATCTCCTCGGCCGTGGCGGTCTTCGGCACACCAAGGACGGCGTAGTAATCCTTCTCCAAGTAGTCCTTGGTGCTCATCTATGTCGTCCTTAGCACTAGGAGGGGTGAGCTGTCAGTTGTCGTCGGAACCGGAGCCGGGCCCGCCCGGCTCCGGGTCGGCCGGGGCCTCCGCCTGGGCGGCGGCCTCCCCCTCGGCTGCGCCCGGCTCGGCCGGCTCGGCCACCGCCACCCGGGCGGGGCGGATCACTCGCTCGCCCATCCGGTAGCCGGGCTGGAAGATCTCCACGCAACTCGGCTCCGTGACGTCCGGCGAGTAGCTGTGCATCAGCGCCTCGTGGACGGTCGGGTCGAACGGGTCGCCCTTGGCGCCGAAGGCCGACAGCCCCAGCTTGGTGACCACCCCTTCCAGCGACTCGGCGACCTTGGCGAAACCGCCGGTCAGCTCGCCGTGCTCGCGTGCCCGGCCGATGTCGTCGAGCACCGGCAGCAGCTCGGCCAGCGCGGCCGCGGTGGCCTGCTCGCGCACCGCGACCCGGTCGCGCTCCACCCGCTTGCGGTAGTTGGCGTACTCGGCCTGGAGCCGCTGAAGATCTCTGGTGCGCTCGGCAAGATCGTCGGCGATGTCGCCGGTCGGTGCGGCGGCGCCGTCGGCCGGCGCCGCCTGAGGGGGCGCCTGCTCCTCGGCGCCGCCCGCGGCCGTCTCGCGTGCCTTACCCGTCTCCGGGTCGATCTTGCGCTTGTCGCGGATCACCGGCTCCTGGTCGGGCCCGTTCTCACGCGTGTTCACTGATCGCTCCCCTCGCCACAGCGGTGTCACTGGTCTCGCTTGGGCTGCTGGTCCTTGGGCTCGTCATCGACGATCTCGGCCTCGACCACGTCGTCGTCGGCCTTGCCCGAGGGACCGCCGCCGGGGGAGCCGTCCGGGCCGGGCTGAGCGCCGTCGCCGCCCTGGGCCTGCTGCTGGGCGTAGATCGCCGTACCCATCTTCTGGCTGACCGTGGCGAGCTTCTCCGCCGCGGTGCGGATCACCGCCGTGTCGGTGCCCTCAAGGGCCTTCTTCAGCTCCGCGAGCGAGTCGTTCACCTCGGTCTTGACGTCGCCGGGGACCTTGTCGTCGTTCTCCCGCAGGAACTTCTCGGTCTGGTAGGCCAGCGCGTCGGCGTTGTTGCGGGTCTCGGCCTCGTCGCGGCGGGCCTTGTCCTCTTCGGCGTAGGACTCGGCCTCGCGCATCATGCGCTCGATGTCGTCCTTGGGCAGCGCGGAGCCGCCGGTGATGGTCATCGACTGGGCGCGGCCGGTGCCGAGGTCCTTCGCCGAGACGTTGACGATGCCGTTGGCGTCGATGTCGAAGGTGACCTCGATCTGCGGGATGCCGCGCGGCGCGGGCGCGATGCCGGTCAGCTCGAACGTGGCGAGTTTCTTGTTGTAGGCCGCGATCTCCCGCTCGCCCTGGTAGACCTGGATGCCCACGGACGGCTGGTTGTCCTCGGCGGTGGTGAACACCTCCGAGCGCTTGGTCGGGATCGTCGTGTTGCGCTCGATGATCTTGGTGAAGATGCCGCCCTTGGTCTCGATGCCCAGGGACAGCGGGGTGACGTCGAGCAGCAGGACGTCCTTGACCTCGCCCTTGAGCACGCCCGCCTGGAGGGCCGCGCCGATCGCGACGACCTCGTCGGGGTTGACGCCCTTGTTGGGCTCCTGGCCGCCGGTCAGCTCCTTGACCAGGTCGCTCACCGCGGGCATGCGGGTCGAGCCGCCGACCATGACCACGTGGTCGATGTCGGCGACCTTGATCCCGGCGTCCTTGATGACCTGCTGGAACGGGCCCTTGCAGCGCTCGAGGAGGTCGGTGGTCAGGCGCTGGAACTCCGCGCGGGTGAGCTTCTCGTCCAGGTGCAGCGGGCCCTCGGAGGAGGCCGTGATGTAGGGCAGGTTGATCGTGGTCTCGGCCTGGCTGGACAGCTCGATCTTGGCCTTCTCCGCGGCCTCGCGCAGCCGCTGGAGGGCCATCTTGTCCTTGCCCAGGTCGACGCCGTGCGCGTTCTTGAACCGGCTCACCAGCTCGTCCACGACCCGCTGGTCCCAGTCGTCGCCGCCCAGGTGGTTGTCACCGCTGGTGGCCTTGACCTCGACGAAGCCGTGGCCGTCCTCCTGGCCGACGTCGAGCAGGGACACGTCGAACGTGCCGCCGCCGAGGTCGAAGACCAGGATGGTCTGGTCCTTCTCCTTGTCCAGGCCGTAGGCCAGCGCGGCGGAGGTGGGCTCGTTGATGATCCGCAGGACGTTGAGCCCCGCGATCGTGCCGGCCTCCTTGGTGGCCTGGCGCTGGGCGTCGCTGAAGTAGGCCGGAACGGTGATCACCGCGTCGGTGATCTTCTCGCTGAGGTAAGCCTCGGCGTCGGTCTTCAACTTCTGCAGGATGAAGGCGCTGATCTGCTGGGGCGTGAAGTTCTTGCCGTCGATCTCGATCGACCAGTCGGTGCCCATCTGGCGCTTGACCGACCGGATCGTCCGCTCGACGTTGGTGACGGCCTGCCGCTTGGCGACCTCGCCCACCAGGACCTCGCCGTTCTTGGCGAACGCGACCACGGACGGGGTGGTCCGCGAACCCTGCGCGTTGGCGATGACGGTGGGCTCACCGCCCTCAAGGATCGAGACGACGGAGTTGGTCGTCCCCAGGTCGATACCTACCGCACGTGCCATGAGTACGTCCTTGTAGTCAAAGTTGAGTCGGTCCGACTCATACTGATGCTTACATTGGCTCTTCGTCAAACGACTTGAGCCTACCGGACTCAACTCATGTGCGCGCGGCCGCATTCCCGCCGATCAGCAGAACTCCTCAACTGGCGCCGTCCACGACCTTCCGGTCGCCCAGCGGGGCCTTCAGCGTGACCGTCGTGGTCTTCTGCACCGCGATCTCGATGCACGCGACGTTCTGGGCGTCGCGGGCGGGCCCTTCGTAGATGGTCACCTTCACCTCCGCCGCGCTCTCGTCGACCTCGACCCGGTCGAGCGTACGGCAGGGCTCCACGCCGGACCACCACACCAGCCGCAGGCGCTCGCCGCCCGCCTCGGGGGTGGCGCTGATCCACGGCACCGGGCGCGGATCGATCGTGTCGCCCTTGGGCTCGACCGGCTGGGGGGAGCCGGGGCCCGGAATCGACGGGGTGGTGGTCACGGTCTGGGTCACGGTCTTGTCAGTGGGGGTGGCGGAGTCCGTGCCGGGGCCGCGATCGGTCCCGCAGCCGAGGGCGAACAGCACGCATCCCGCCACCATCGTCGCCGTCATCATCCGCATACCCTTTCAACGAATCGCCCGGACCTGTGGTTCAGGTCACGCCGCGCGCCGGCGCTCTACCCTGGACAGGACCCCTCCACGCTTCCGGCCCCGGCCACAGAGCGAGCAACAGAGGTGGAGCACCGTGCTGCGTCAGGTTCTATTCGCGCTCGCGCGCAGCGGGCGCGCCGAGGTCGCCGCGACCTCCTTCCCGCCCAGTGTCCAAGCCGCCCGCCACCGGATCGCGGGCGACACGCCGGACGACGCCGTTCGTGTGGCGCGTGAGCTGCGCGAGGCGGGTCTCGCGGTCGGTTTCCACCACCTCGGCCCCGAGGTCACCGACGAGCGCGGCGCGGAGGCCGAGGTCCGCGCCCAGCTCGCGCTGATCGACCGGCTGGCCGGCGCGGGGCTGGCCGCCGGGGCCGACATCGCGCTGCGGCCCTCCGCGCTCGGCGTGCGCCTGCCCGGCCGCGACGCCGAGCGGCCGGCCAACGACAACGCGGCGCGCGTCTGCGCGGCGGCCTTCGGCGCGGGGGCCACGGTCACCTTCGGAGCCGAGGAACACCCGCTGGTCGAGCCGGCCCTGGCCCTGGTGGAGGAGTTGCGCAAGGAGTACCCGGGCGTCGGCGCGACGGTCCAGTCCTACCTGCGCAGGGCACAGGACCAGTGCCGCGCCCTGGCCGGCGAGGGCTCCCGGGTACGGCTGCGCAGGGGCGGCCACGACGCGCCCGCCTCGGTGGCCTTCAAGAGTCCCAAGGAGATCGACGCCTCCTACGTGCGGTGCCTGAAGGTGCTGATGGCCGGGCAGGGCCACCCGGTGGTCGCCACGCAGGACAGGTGCCTGGTCGACATCGCCTCCGCGCTGGCCGTGGTGAACGAGCGGCGGCCGGACGACTTCGAGTTCGAGGCGCGCTACGGCGTGCGCCCGGCCGAACAGCGGCGGATGGCCGGGCTCGGGGCGATGGTGCGGGTCCGCGTGCCGTACGGGCCCAACTGGTACCCCTACCTGGCCCGCACGCTGGCCGAGGCGGTCAGCGGCAGGTGGTGCGCCGGGCCACGCCGGGCGCGCTGAGCCTCAGCGGGGCGCGAGCCGCCACGTCCACAGTGCCGATCAGGAGCAGGGGTGGTCGTGGGGCTTGCGCTAGGGGTCCAGGGTCACGGTGGCCGTGGCTGCGCCGCGGAAGGGGGCGAGGGCGTCGGCGGCGTCGTTGATGTCGGCCTTGGCCGTCGGGGACAGGGGGGCGAACGGCTCGACCCGTAGCGTCAGCCGCCTGCCCTGCTTGCGTGGCCGCCACAGGCCCGCGATCTCGCCGTCCACCAGGACCACGCCCGGGTTGCCGACCGTGCGCCAGACCTTTCGCCGCGACGCCGGGCCCGGGAGCAGGCCGGTGCGGTCCTGGGTGGCCAGGTAGGGGTCGTACGGCGGCAGCAGCCGGACTCCGGTGGCCTGTGGCGGGTCGGCCAGCAGGTCCGTGTCGGCGGAAAGGACCCAGGCGGGGGTGTCACGGTACCGGACCTCCGTCAGCTCCCCGGCCAGCAGCTCCCAGCTCCGGGACGCGTACGCCGGCGACACGCCGGACCAGGCCGCGAACTCCCGCAACGTCGCAGGCGCGTGGCAGCGCAGGTAGCGCCGCAGCAGTTCGGCGCGGGCGAGCCGGAGGTCCCAGGCGGGCGCCGGCGCCCCCAGCCACTGTTCGGTCAGCGCGAACCGCGCCGCTCCCGGCCCCTCCGGTACGAAGCACACCGTGCCGTACAGCCCGGCGACGTAGAGCGCGTAGCGCACCAGGCTCTGCCCGTGAGTGTTGCGGCCCAGCCCGTCGGGCTCCTCCCACGGGCCCTGGCGGGTCTCCGGAACGCGTGTCGTGACCTGCTCGGCCAGCGCCACGCCCAGCTCGTCCTTGGTCAGGGCGCGGCCGTCCAGGGCGGGCCCGAGCGCCTCCAGCGTGTGCTGCACGGCGGCGCTCGCGCTCAGCCCGAAGGCCGCCAGATGCCGCTCGGCGCCCTGGATGAAGTGGCGGCAGGAGTCCTCGTCGTCGGGCAGCAGCCCCGTCGTGAAAACTCCAACGTCCGCCACGCCCATCACATGCGGCGCGCCCCGCAGGCTCCAGACCTGCGCCAGGGTCTTGTCCCGCGTCAGCGCGGCGCTGACGTGCTCGGGCGTGAGCCCGTCGAGCCGGACGTGCAGCGACTGGGCCGCCGAGCCCGGCGGACTGTGCTGGATCGCGGTGGCCCCGGCCACGCCGGGCAGCGCGCCGAGCGGCGCGGGCCGTACCAGCCGCTGCCGGGCGAGACGGAACCCGCGTGCGTGTCCCTCGTTCAGCCTCAGCATCACCGCACGCTACCTGATGACCGCTGCCCGGATACTGTCTGTAGGCTTGCGGACGTCATACAGCGAGGTGGAACCATGATCGCGATTCTCGGCGCGGGCAAGATGGGCGAGGCCCTGCTGTCCGGCCTGGTCCGTGCCGGTGTCCCGGTCGGCGAGCTGCTGGCGACCGTCCGCCGCCCCGAGCGCGGCGAGGCGCTGACCCGGCAGTACGGCGTGCGGGTGGTGTCCAACGCCGAGGCCGCCAAGCGCGCCGACACCCTCATCCTCGCCGTCAAACCCCAGGACATGGCGACCCTGCTGGACGAGATCGCCCCCTACGTCCCCGCGGGCCGTCTGGTGATCTCGGCCGCGGCCGGCATCACGACCGCGTTCGTGGAGGCCAGGCTCGGCGAGGATGTCCCGGTGGTGCGGGTGATGTCCAACACACCGGTACTGGTGGACGAGGCGATGAGCGTCATCTCGGCGGGCGCGGGTGCCGGCGAGGAGCACCTGAAGCTGGCCGAGGACCTCCTCCAGCCGGTCGGCAAGGTACTGCGGGTGCCCGAGTCGCAGCAGGACGCCGCGACCGCGCTGTCCGGCAGCGGCCCGGCCTACTTCTTCTACCTGGTGGAGGCCATGGTCGACGCCGGCATCCTGCTCGGCATGCCGCGCGCCGCCGCGCTCGACATGGTCACCCAGTCGATCGTCGGCGCGGCCATCATGCTGCGCGACTCCGGCGAGCACCCGGTCATCCTGCGCGAGGCGGTCACCTCGCCAGGCGGCACGACCATCGCCGCCATCGCCGAGCTCGAACGGCACAGCGTGCGCGCGGCCTTCCTGGCCGCGATCGAGGCCGCCCGCGACCGCAGCAGCCAGCTCGCCGCCGGGTGAATACCAGCGGGTAAAGGGGGCCTGCTGAGGCGAGGGGGTCGAACCCTACCATTGATCAGGTGACGATTCGTCGCGGCATTCCCCCGCTGCTCGTCGTGCTCGCGCTCGCCGGCTGCACCGCTGAAGAACCGTCGGGCATCCAGCTCGGCGCCGCCCGCCGCGCCCCGGTGAGCGAGGTCGTCGAGGCCCCCGCCACCATCGGCGCGCGGGCCGCGGCCACCCTGCGCGCGCCCGCCGCGGGCACGCTGACCAAACTGCACATCCGCGACGGCGACACCGTCGCCAAGGGCGATGTGCTCGCCAAGATCAGTTCCCCGGAGGCCAAGGGGCGGCTGTCCCAGGCCAGGCGCGCCGAACGGCTCGCGTCCGCGCCCTCGGCCCCCCGTCCCGCGTTCGCCGCGCCCACGCTGCGCGGCTTGGACGGGCGCGCCTTCGCGGGCCTGGACCGCAAGGTCAGCCGCGACTTCGCCCGCGCCAGGTCCGCCGCCCGCGAGGTCGGCGACGCCACCGCGCGCAAGCGCCTGATCGCCGCCATCGACCTCGCCGAACGCCGGCACCGCGCCCAGCGGGCCGCGCTCGGCGCGATCACAAAAGACCTGACCCGCTCGGTCAACGGCGTGCTGTCCCAGCTCACCGGCCAGCTCAGCACCGGACTCGGCAGCCTCACCTCCTCCATGGCCTCGCTCCAGGCGGCCTCGCGGAGCCAGGCGAAGGCGGCGGTCAAGACGGCCGAGTCGGTGGTGAAGGGCCTCACCATCAAGGCCCCGTTCGACGGGGTGGTGACGCTCGGCCGTTCGTCGGGCGGCGGCGGGGCCACGGACGCGCTCGGCGGGCTGCTCGGCCGGCTTCCCGCCGGGCTGCCCACCCAGGCCCCGCAGGGCGGGGAAGCGTCCGGCGGCGGGCCGGCCGTCGCCACGGGCGTGCCGGTCTCGGCCGGCGACGCCATCGTGACCGTCACCGACATCTCCGAGCTGACCATCTCGGCCGACGTGGACGAGACCGACGTCCTGCTCGTCGAGCGCGGCACCGCCGCCCAGATCGAACTCGACGCCGTGCCGGGGGCCACTTACACGGCCAAGGTCACCGGGGTCGGGGTGACCCCGATGGCGGGCACCACCGGAGGGGTCAGTTACCCGGTCAGGCTCACTCTCGGGGCGGGCCGGTTCGACGACGGCAGGAAGGCCCCCGCGCCCAAGCCCGGCATGAGCGCGGTGGCCCGGCTGACCGTGCGGGAGTCGCCGAGCGCGCTGGCCGTACCGGCCTCGGCGGTGGTGACCAGCGGGCGCGACAGCGTGGTGTGGGCGGTGCGCGGCGGAGCGGCCGAACGCCGCGTCGTACGGCTGGGCGCGCAGGGCGACGCGCTGGTGGAGGTCCTCACCGGGCTGCGCGAAGGCGAGCAGGTGGTGGTCAAGGGGGCCGACGCCGTACGGCAGGGCCAGAAGCTGCCGTGACCGCCCCCGCGACCGCGCCGCCCGCCTTCGAGGGCGAGAACCTGCGCCGCTCCTACCAGGCCGACGGAGTGGCCGTCGAGGCGCTGCGCGGGGTGGACCTGTGCATCGAGTCGGGGGAGTTCGTCGCCATCATCGGCCCCTCGGGCTCGGGCAAGTCCACCCTGATGCACCTGCTCGGCTGCCTGGACCGGCCGACCTCCGGCACCCTGCGGGTCG
This sequence comes from Spongiactinospora gelatinilytica, assembly GCF_003236385.1. Lineage (GTDB taxonomy): Bacteria > Actinomycetota > Actinomycetes > Streptosporangiales > Streptosporangiaceae > Spongiactinospora > Spongiactinospora gelatinilytica. Next base: position 2,402 of record NZ_POUA01000274.1, on the reverse strand, counting down.
GCGGCGTGGACGTCGCCACGCTGTCCGAGGCCGGGCTCGCCGAACTCCGCAACGAGACCATCGGATTCGTCTTCCAGTCCTTCCACCTGCTGCCCCGCACCTCGGCGCTGGACAACGTGGCGCTGCCACTGGTCTACCGCGGCGTCGGCGCGGCCGAGCGGCGTACCCGCGCCAGGGCGGCCCTGACCGCGGTCGGGCTCGGCCACCGGCTGACCCACCGCCCCGCCCAGATGTCCGGCGGCGAACAGCAGCGGGTGGCCATCGCCCGCGCCCTGGTCGGCGACCCCAAGGTGGTGCTCGCCGACGAGCCCACCGGCAACCTCGACACCCGCAACGGGGCCGAGGTGATGGACATCCTGGCCGGGCTCAACGCCGATCAGGGCGTGGCCGTGGTGCTGGTCACCCACGAGCCGGAGGTCGCGGCCCGCGCGAGCAGGCGCATCCACGTCCGCGACGGCCGCATCGAACAGGACGCACGATGAGGGCCCGCGAGGCGTTCCTGATGGCCACCGAGGCCCTGCGGGTCAACCGGCTGCGCAGCGCGCTCACCATGTTCGGGGTGATCGTCGGCGTGCTGGCCGTGGTCGTCCTGGTGGCCATCGGCACCGGCGCCAAGGACGCCGTGGAGAGCGAGATCGCCGGGCTGGGCAGCAACATCATCCTGGTCGTCCCGGGGCAGATCGGGGTCGGCGCGCTGCCCACGCAGAGCCGACTCGGCCTGGCGGACGCCGCCCACGTACGGCGGGCCGTCGGCGACCCGTCGCGCGTCACGGTTTCGGTCGCCTCGGGGGAGACAATGAGGGTCGGCCGCAACGAGGCGTTCGTCACGATCACCGGCACCGACGAGAACATCCCCAACATCTTCGACCGTCCGCTGGCCAAGGGCCGCCACCTCAGCGAGACCGACGTGGACACCCGGCGGCGGGTCGCCGTGCTGGGTTCGGAGGTCGCCTCCCGCCTGTTCGGCGACATCGACCCGATCGGACGGCAGGCGACGATCTCCGGGGCGCGGTTCCGGGTGGTCGGCGTCTACGAGACCGTGGGGGCCACCTTCGGCGTGGCCCGCGACCAGGAGGTCCACATCCCGGTCACCACCGCCCAGCGGCTGCTCGGCCTGTCCAGGATCAACGGCATCGCCATCGGCGCGACCGGCCCCGACGAGATCGAGCCGCTGCGCCGGCGCGTCGTCGCCGCTCTGGAGGAACGCCACCCAGGTGAGCGGTTCTCCGCCGTCACCCAGACCCAGCTGCTCGGCACCATCGGCAGCGTGCTCGGCATGCTCACCGGGGTGCTCACCGCCATCGCGGGCATCTCACTGCTGGTCGGCGGGGTCGGCGTGTCCAACATCATGCTGGTCAGCGTCCGTGAGCGGACCCGTGAGATCGGCCTGCGCAAGGCCCTCGGGGCCAGGCAGCGCGACGTGCTCACGCAGTTCCTCATCGAGGCGGTGCTGCTGACCACGATCGGCGGTGTGCTGGGCATCCTGGTGGGCGTCGGCGGATCGCTGCTCATCGACGCCGTCACGCCCGTCCCGGCGACCATCACGCTGTGGTCGGTGCTGCTGGCCTTCGGCGTGTCGGTGGCCGTCGGGGTCTTCTTCGGCGTGGCACCGGCCCGGCGCGCGGCCCGGCTCGACCCGGTCGCCGCACTGCGCGCCGAGTGACGCCGGACGATTCCAGATGACCTCATGTGGCCTCCGGATGCCCGCGGGGACGCGGGCCGCGCGGGAAGTATGAGCGGGGTGACCATGATCTGGGAACGTCTGAGTCAGGGGCGAACGTGGCTGAGCCAGGGGGCGTGGCGGTGGGCCCGGCGGGAGTTCGCCGGGGCCCTTGAGGCGGCGGTGGGGGAGCGCGAGCGCGCTCAGGCGGCCGAAGGGGTCGCCGCGGCCGCCTGGTGGCTGGACGACGACGCGGAGATGGCCGAGCGGTACGAACAGGCGTACCGCTCCTACCGGGCGGTGGGCGACGTGCGCGGCGCGGCGCGGTCGGCGGCCTGGCTGGGCAACGGCGCCCTCCAACTGCACGGCAGGCACGCGGTGGCCCAAGGCTGGTTCCGGCAAGGCAGGCGGCTGCTCCAGGGCGTGTCGCCAGGGAAGGAGGGCGCGCTGCTCACGCTGTTCGAGGGGGTGGCGGCGCGGCTGCGCGGCGACGGCGAGACCGCGATCAAGCACGCCGAGGAGGTGGTGGCCGCGGCCAGGGGACTCGGGTCCTCAGACCTCGAGGTGCAGGGGATGGCGCTGTCCGGCGTCGCGCGGGTCGATCGCGGCGAGGTCGGGGAGGGCATGCGGCTGCTGGACGAGGCGGCCGGGGCGGCCCTCGCGGGGGAGACCGAGGCGGGGTCGGCCTGGATACCGGGCTGCTACCTGCTGCAGAGCTGCGTCCAGGCGCGCGACTGGGGGC
>NZ_POUA01000273.1 GCF_003236385.1 Spongiactinospora gelatinilytica | reverse complement strand
GTGGCGGTGGCGTGCGCTCACCCCTGCGGTAGCAGCCTGCCGTTGCGGAACAGGTCCACGAAGAGCTGGTGGTCCTCGCGGGCGCGGGCGCCGTAGGCGTGGGCGAAGTCCACGAGCAGCGCGGTGAACGCGGCGCCGTCGTCGCCGATGGCCGCCACGATGGCCTCCTCGGTGGAGAACGCGACCAGGTCGTGGCCGGAGTGGTCGTCGGCCACGGCGTGCATGCGGGCCACCGCGACGCCCAGGTCGCGCACGACCGAGTCGAACTCGTCGGGCTCGTTGACCTCGTCCCAGTCGAGGTCGGCGGAGTAGGGGGAGATCTCGGCGACCATCTGGCCGACGCCGTTCAGCTCGGTGTAGCCGAGCCAGGGGTCGGCGTACGCCTGGAGGGCGCGCTGGGACTCGGCGGTGCGGTGTCCCTGGTGGCGGAAGTAGGAGGTGACGCGCTCGTCGTCGATGTGCCGGGCGACCGCCGGGGTCTGCGCCTGCTTCATGTAGAGGATGACGTCGTTCTCAAGGGCCTGGGTGTGCCCTTCCAGCAGCAGGTTGTACGACGGCAGGCCGGCCGAGCCGATGCCCACGCCGGTGCGCACCGCGACGTCCTTGATCGTGTGCTCCACGCCCGTCGACTCCGGGACCGTGGCCAGGTACCCGGCGAACGCCGCCTCCACCGCGCTCCGGGTCTCCGCCCCGACCGCCCGGCGGCCCTCCATGACGGCGAAGCGGCGGTCGTAGTTCTCGATCGTGGTCTCCACGTCGAGCAGGGCCACCCGGGTGTTGAGCCGGGCGCGTTGCAGCACCCGGTGCAGCGCGCCGGTCGTGGTGTCCAGGGTGAGCGAGCCGAGCGCCGTGTCGCCGGACCCGCGGATGGCGGTCAGCTCGGCGAGGTAGGACCCGGCGAAGCCGGTCACCAGGTCGGTGATCGCCTCGTCCGACAGCGCCTTGGCGTACCCGATCAGCGCCAGGCTGGCCACCAGGCGCTTCAGGTCCCAGACGAACGGGCCGACGTACGCCTCGTCGAAGTCGTTGACGTTGAAGACCAGCAGGCCTGAGGAGTTCATGTAGGTGCCGAAGTTCTCCGCGTGCAGGTCGCCGTGGATCCACACCCGCGAGGTCTTGCCGTCCAGGTAGGCGTCGTCGGCGAAGGCCCCGGTCATGTCGGCGTAGAACAGGCAGGCGCTGCCCCGGTAGAAGGCGAACGGCGAGGCCGCCATCTTGCGGAACTTACGGCGGAAGGCGGCGGGGTCACGTTGGATGGACGGACCGAACTCGGTGACGAGCACATCGCGGATGTGCCGGGAACGCTCCATGGCACGCACGCTATCCCAGCGGAGACCGCCGTGATCGCCGGTTGCGCAGTCGTGATCTGCACGGCCGGGGCGGCGGAATGCGCCCACTCTTCAGATCGACGAATCTCGTCATTTCTACGGATAGATACGACGATTCGCCTGCATATCTAGACACAAGATGAGGTGGTCTCGTAGTGTCGCCCCAAGGTTCTCGCCATTCGACCCCTGGAGGCGACGTTGCCCCCCTCGCCGATCGACCTGCACGCCGCCACCACAGTGGTCGACGGGAGCACGGTCATCGAGCTCAGCGACGAGCACATCGAACGGATCCGGCGAGGCGGCGTCACCGCCGTCAACCACACCGTGACCGTCCCCTACGCCGACACCGTCACCGCCCTGCGCCAGGTGAACGAGTGCCGCCGCTGGATCGACGGGCACTCGGACTCGGTACTGCTCGCCCTCGACGTCGCCGACATCGCGCGGGCCAAGGCCGAGGGCAGGGAGGCCGTCATCCTGGGCCCGCAGGACACCGAGATGATCGGCGTGGACCTCGACCTGCTGGGCACCTTCCACGACCTCGGCGTACGCATCCTGCAACTCACCTACCAGCGGCAGAACCTGCTGGGCAGCGGCTGCGGGGAGTCCTCCGACTCCGGGCTCACCCACCAGGGGCGCGCCTTCGTCCGCGAGATGAACGAGCTGGGCGTCCTGGTGGACGTCTCGCACTGCGGCGAGCGCACCGGCCTGGACGCCATGGACGCCTCCGGCAGGCCCGTCGTGGTCACCCACTCCTTCTGCGACGCCCTGTCCCCGCACATCCGGGCCAAGTCCGACGCCTACCTGCGGCGGCTGGCCGAGCAGCGCGGCGTCATCGGGATCACCAGCCTGTCGGCCTTCCTCTACCACCCCGGTGACCCGGCCCGCCGCCCCGACCTCGCCCGCTTCGTCGAGCACGTCTCGCGCGTCGGGGAGGTCGCCGGGATCGACCACGTCGCCGTCGCCACCGACTACGACGAGACGCTCACCGAGGCCATGCGGGCCGAGCAGGCCAAGGCCAAGGAGTTCCACAACCTGCTCGGCGACTGGCCCTGGGACCAGCGCCGGGCCGTGGGGATGGACGACCACTCGCACTTCGCCAACTTCACCGCCGCCCTGCTGGACGGCGGCTTCTCAGCGGAGGAGGTCGGAAAAGTCCTCGGGGGCAACTGGCTGCGGGTCTTCGCCGAGGCGTGGAAGCCCGGGCCATCGATGTCGAACCCCTCTCCCCGCAAGGAGACATCCGATGAGAAGACGCACCCTCTCTAGCACCCTCTCCAGCACGTTCTCCAGCGTGATCGCGGCCGGCGCCGCGCTGGCCGTACTGGCCGCCTGTGGCGGGGGCGGCGCGCCCCCGTCCGGCGCCCAGGGCACGGCCACGGCGAACGACGGACTGACCGCCGACGTCCGCCTCCAGGACGAGACCAAGCCGCAGGGGCCGCCCGAGCCGGGCGGCCGGCTCGGCATCATGATCCGCCTGGACGCCACCGAACTCGACCCGCACCGGATGTCGGAGACCTCGGCCTTCGTCATCAACGAGCAGATCTACGAATCGCTGGTCCACTCCTACCGGGGCGAGATCCAGCCGGCGCTGGCCGAGTCGTGGAAGCAGAGCGACGACGGCAGGACGCTCACCTTCACACTCCGCGACAACGCCTACTTCCACAGTGGCCGCAAGGTGACCGCCGACGACGTCAAGTACTCCCTGGAACGCATCAAGGACCCCAAGACACGGGCCCCGCGAGCGCGCAGTTACGAGTCCATCTCCTCGGTCACCGCCGAGGACGACCGGACCGTGGTCCTGAAGTTGTCGAAGCCCAACGCGGCGATCCTGACGCTGCTGTCCACCTCGGCCTCCTCCATCGTGGACCGTTCGGTGGCGGAAAAGGGCGGCCTCAACGGCGGCGTGGACGGCGGCAGCGGCCCGTTCAAGCTGGCATCAAGGGTGACCGGCCAGACCATCAAGCTCGACCGGCACGACAAGTACTGGGAGAAGGGCGTCCCCTACCTGGACGGCCTGGACTTCACCTTCAACCCCGACGACAACGCCCGCGCCGCCGCCGTCCGCAGCGGCACCATCGACTTCCTGTGGCGTCCGGCTCCCGAGTTCATCGGCGCGCTGAAGGCCGACCAGGCGCTGAAGTGGTACGGCGGGTCCGGCTCCCTGTCGCTGCACCTGCGGCTGAACACGGGCAGGCCGCCGTTCGACAACGTCAAGGTACGGCAGGCCATCTACCACGCGCTGGACCGCCAGGAGATCCTGAACGTCGCCAACTCCGGCTTCGGCACCGCGCTGAACGCCGGCTACCTGCCCCCCGACCGGTTCGGCGCGCTGGCCACGCCGGTGTACGGCAAGCCGGACATCGAGAAGGCCAAGGCGCTGCTCGCCGAGGCCGGCCACGCCGGCGGCTTCGAGGCCAAGCTCATGGTCATCGCCACCTCCGCGTTCCAGGTGCGCTCGGCCGAGGTGGAACAGCAGCAGCTCGCCAAGATCGGGATCAAGGTGACCATCGAGTCGGTGGAGGCCACCATCGCCGACTCCAAGACCAAGTCCGGCGACTTCGACATGTACCAGTCCGGCTTCGGGCTGACCTATGACCCGGACGAGCGGTTCTCGGCCAGCTTCCTCAAGGGCGGCGGCCTCAACTACGGAAACTGGAGCGATCCAGAGTACGAGCGGCTGGTCGTCGAGGCCCGCTCGGAGCTGGACTCCGCCAAGCGCGCCGAGCTGTACCAGCGGGCCGAGAAGATCCTGGCCGAGCGCGGCCCGGTCGCCATGACCTTCCTGAACGCCGACTTCGACATCGTGCAGAAGGACGTCATGGGCTACCAGGGCGACCCCACCCCCACCTACCGCTTCTACCGGCACCTCTGGCTCGACCGCTGACGAGCCCGCAGGAGCACCGACCCGTCGAAAGGGCCACATCCATGGCGTCCGTGCCGCTGACCGACCGCTACATCATGGCGGCCAGGCTCAAGGGTTACCTGAACAAGCACGCCGAAGCCGTAGCGCTGCTGACCGAGGCGCTGGAGCTGGACCCGGGCAGCGCGCGGCTGCTGCGGTTCCGCGGCCACCGGCGCATTTCGATCGGCGACTACGCGGGGGCCGCCGATGACCTGCGCACCGCGGCCGGCCTCCTGGGCCGGGTCGAGGACGAGTACGAGATGTACCAGCCCGAGGTGGAGAAGGACATCGTCAGCCTCGTGCTCGGCCGGCCCGGGGAGGTACGCCCGCAGCACCTCCCCGACAGCGACGCCGCCGGGGACCCGGCGGCGCTGGACCGGTACATGACCACGCTGCACACCTCGGTCTGGTACCACCTGGGCGTCGCCCAGTACCTGCTGGGCGACTTCGCGGGCTGCGTGCCCGCCTTCCGCGAGGCGGAGAACACCGCCCGTCACCAGGAAGGCGTCGTGGCCGCCCAGGACTGGCAGTACATGGCGCTGCGGCGGCTCGGCCGCACCGCGGAGGCGCGGGCGGTGCTCGACCGGTTCCGCGCGATCGACCTGGCCGCGGAGGAGCACTTCGTCGGCTACGAGAGCCGGATGCGCCTCTACACCGGCGAGCTCACCCCCGAAGATCTGTGGGCGACGCTGGACGGCGACGACCTGCGCACCGCGACCCAGGGCTACGGGCTGGGCAACTGGCACTACTGCAACGGCGACACAGAAAAGGCGCGGGAGGTCTTCGAGGCGGTGCTGCGCACCGGCGTCACGCACGCCTTCGCCTACCTGGCCGTGCGGGCCGAGTACGCCCGCGACCCCGATTTCACCGGTGCCCGGGCGTCGGGCGGGAAGGACTGATTCACATGGCGATCATCCGTGTCGAGCTGGGGGCGCGCGATCAGGCGACCCGCGAGGCGCTCATCGCCGACCTGACCGACGTGATGGTCAAGTACGGCTCACCGCGCGAGAGCACCCAGGTCATCCTGTACGAGGTCTCGATGGACCTGTGGGCCAAGGGCGGCGTTCCCTACAGCAGGCGCGCCGCCCGGGCGGCCGAAGGGACGGCATGAGCGCGCCCCACGTGCTGCTCAGCGAGAACCTGTCGGAGATGGCGCCGTGGCTGCACGAGCACCATCCCGGCGGGCGCTTCACCGTCGTGCCGGACGCGGGCCCGCTCCCCGCGGACTGCCTCGACGCCGAGGTCATCCTGCGCAGCGCCATGAACGAGGACCTGTTCGACGACATCCTGCGCGCGGCGGGCAAGCTGCGCTGGGTGCAGATCACCGCGGCCGGCTTCGACTGGATCGGCGGCGAGCCGCTGCGCCGCAGGCTGGCCGAGGGCCTGGTGCTCACCCGCTCGGCGCACTCCTACAGCGTGCCGATCGGCGAGTACGTGATCGGCGCGGCGCTGATGCACTCCCGGGGCTTTCCCGCGCTGCGCGCGGCGCAGGAGCGCCGGGAGTGGGTGAACACCGTCGCCACCGACTTCATCGGCAGCACGATGCTGGTGTTCGGCACCGGGTCCATCGGCTGGGAGGTGGCCTGGCGGGCGGGCGCGCTCGGGGCCACGGTGCTCGGCGTCAACCGCACCGGCGCGCCCGCCCGGGGCTTCACGCGCGTGACGCCGGTCGCGCGCTGCCTTGAGGTGCTGCCCGAGGCCGACTGGGTGGTGCTGGCGATGCCCCTGACCCCGGAGAACCGGTACCTGATCAGGGCCGAGCACTTCGCGGCCATGAAGCCCTCCGCCGTCCTGGTCAACGTGGGGCGCGGCGCGCTGGTGGCCGAGGAGGACCTGGTGGCGGCGCTGACCGGCGGCCGGATCGCGGGCGCGGTGATCGACGTCTTCGAGGAGGAGCCGCTGCCGGCGGCCAGCCGCCTGTGGGAGCTGCCGCGCACGACCCTCACCCCGCACACGTCCTTCCGCGCGTCGGGCAACCTGCGCCGATTGTACGCGGACTTCTGCGCCAACTACGACCGCTTCCTGGCGGGCGAGGCGCTGGAGGGCACGATGCGGCGGCCCGAACTCGGCTACTGAGACACCACGATCCCCGGGCGGAACCTCCCGCCCGGGGATCTTTCCTGCCTGGAGTGGCCGGTCAGCGACCGCGCAGCCGCGGGTCCAGGGCGTCGCGCAGGGTGTCGCCGAGCAGGTTGAACCCCAGCACGGTGATCATGATGCAGACGCCCGGCACCACGGACGGCCAGGCCGACAGCTCCATGAACGACTTGCCCGAGGACAGCATCGAGCCCCATGACGGCTGTGGCGGCTGGACGCCCAGCCCGAGGTAGCCGAGCGACGCCTCGATCAGGATGGCGTAGGCGAGGCTGGTGGTGAACTGCACGGCGATGGGGGCAACCGAGTTCGGCAGCACGTACCTGGTGATGATGCGCGTGTTGCTCAGCCCCACCGCCTGGGCGGACTCGACGTACGGCTCCTTGCTCACCGAAAGGGCGGTGCCGCGCACGATCCTGGCGAAACTCGGGATGAACACGATGACCAGCGCCATGATCAGGTTCTCCGTGCCGGGCCCGCGGGCCGCGACCACGGCCAGCGCCAGCAGCAGCGTGGGGAAGGAGAAGATCACGTCCATGGCGGGCGTGATCACGCCGTCCAGCACGCCCCGGTAGTACCCGGCCAGCAGCCCGAGCGCGACGCCGATGACGCCCGCGCAGGTCACCACGATGAGGCTGACCGTCAGCGACGTGCGCGCCCCGTACAGGGCGCGGCTGAGCAGGTCGCGGCCCGCCTCGTCGGCGCCCAGCGGGAACGTGCCGCCGGGCCCGGCCAGGCGCTGGGCGGACATCGCGGTCGGGTCGTAGGGGGCGAGCAGCGGGGCGAACACGGCGGCGAGGGTCATCACGGCCACGATGACCAGGCCGGCCGCGCCGATCCGGTCTCGCAGGATCGCGCGGAGGAGATTCCCGCCGCCACGGCGCGCGACCGGCGGCGGCGCGGATGCCAGATCAGTGACCACTGCGGAGCCTCGGATCCAGGTAGACGTAGACCAGGTCTACGAAAAGGTTGACCACGACGTAGAAGAGGGCCAGGAAGAGCAGGGTGCCCTGGACCACCGGGTAGTCACGCTGGCTGATGCCGCGGATCACCATGGTGCCGAGGCCGGGCCAGGAGAAGACCTGCTCCACCACGACGGTGCCGCCGAGCAGCGCCCCGGCCTGGATGCCCCACACGGTGACCACCGGTATCAGCGAGTTGCGCAGCGCGTGCCGGGCGACGACGACCCGCTCGCTGAGGCCCTTGGCCCGCGCGGTCCGCATGTAGTCCTGGTTGAGCACTTCCAGCATGCTGGAGCGCGTCATCCGCATGCTGATCGCGGCCAGGCTCGCGCCGAGCGTCACCGCGGGCAGCACCAGGTACGCGAGCCCGATTGTGCCGCCCGGCCCCGACCCTTGCGAGGGCAGCCAGCCGAGCGTGACCGAGAAGACGTAGACCAGCAGGATGCCCAGCCAGAAGTTGGGCAGCGACAGGCCGATCAGCGAGACGAGCCGCGAGGCCGCGTCCAGGAAGCCGTTGCGCCGGGTGGCGCTGAGCACCCCGAACGGGATCGAGATGACCACCGAGACCACCAGCGCCGACACGGCCAGCAGCAGGGTCGCGGGGAAGCGTTCGGCGATCTCGGCCAGCACCGGCCTGCTCGTCCGCATCGAGGTGCCGAGGTCGCCCTGCAGCAGGCCGCCGAACCAGTTGAGGAACTGCTCGTGGATCGGCATGTCCAGGCCGAAGTAGCGGCGCATCGCGGCCTCGACCTGGGGGTCGCCGAAGTCCTGTCCCATGATGGAGCTGATCACGTCACCCGGGATCATGCGGATCACGAAGAACGAGATGACCGAGATGCCGAAGAGCACGGGCACGACCGAGGCCAGGCGGATCAGCGCGATGCGCAACATGGGCCACTCCTAGGTGCGGGGGGTGAGCGCGACCCACATCGGGGGCCTCAGTCCAGGTCTGTCACGTTGTCGTCGATGGCGATGTCCCTGGCCCACTCGTGGAGGCGCTTGGCGACGCGAAGCACCATGACGGTCCGGCTCTCCATGACCCCGTCCAGGTTGCCCAGCCGGCCGGTCCAGAAGGTCCGCATCTCGTTGCTGGAGGCGAAGTAGCCGACCGCGATGATGTCGAACTGCCCGGTCACGTGGTAGACGTAGGCCATCTCGGGCATGGCCGCGAGTTTTTCGATGAGGTCGTCCGTCGCCCCGGGGGCGCTTTGGATCTCGAACAGGGTGTGGACGGGGCGGCCCATGAAGGGCGCGCTCGCGATCGCGGCGAAATGCAGGTGGCCCTCGGCCACCAGCCGCTCGACGCGCCGCCGGACGGAGCCCTCGGACAGGCCCACCTTCGCGGCTAACGCGACGTTGCTCTGGCGCGGATCTCGGACCAGCTCGCGGACGATGCTGCGGTCCTTCTCGATCGAGCCTTTCGGCGGCATTCTTCCCCATCCCAAGGAATGTCGTACTTCGACGGTCACATGAGCCTAGACGACGAGAATCGTGTGTGCAACACTCCAAATCTACGAGGAACGCCGCTAGCGGTGTGCTGTTCACTGGAGGCTGTATGGCCTTGCTGGAGGTCCAGGACCTGCGGACCGAGTTCCGCGCCGCGCGGGGGCCGGTGGCGGCCGTCGATGGGGTGTCGTTCAGCGTCGACGCGGGCGAGATGGTCGCGCTGGTCGGCGAATCGGGCTGCGGGAAGTCGGCCACCGCCCAGTCGATCATGGGGCTGATCGTGCCGCCGGCCGGCCGGGTCACCGGCGGCAAGGTGCTCTTCGAGGGACGCGATCTGCTGCGGATGAAGCCCCGCGAGCTGCGCGCGGTGCGCGGCGGCGGAATGGCCATGATCTTCCAGGACCCGATGACGTCGCTCAATCCGGTCCTCACCATCGGCCGCCAGCTCACCGAGGCCCTTGCGGTCCATATGGGGTTGCGCGGCCGGGCGGCGCACTCCCGGGCGGCCGAGTTGCTGGAGATGGTACGGATCCCGGCGGCGGAGTCCCGGCTGGCGTCCTATCCGCACCAACTGTCCGGCGGCATGCGCCAGCGTGTGATGATCGCGATGGCCCTGTCCTGCGAGCCGCGGCTGATCCTGGCCGACGAGATCACCACGGCCCTGGACGTCACGATCCAGGCGCAGATCCTCGAACTGCTGCGCGACCTCGCCAGGGACACCGGCACCGCGGTGCTGTTCATCACCCATGACCTCGGCGTGGTGGCCGGCATGGCCGAGCGGGTCAACGTCATGTACGCGGGCCAGATCGTCGAGCGCGCCGGCACCGTGGCGCTCTTCCACCGGCCGCGCATGCCCTACACCTGGGGGCTGCTCGGTTCGGTGCCCCGGCTGGACCAGGCGCGCGGCGGCAGACTGCGGCCGATCGCCGGGCAGCCGCCGGAGCTGTCCGCGATGCCGGAAGGGTGCAGGTTCGCTCCCCGATGCAACCATGCGCGGGACATCTGCCGCGACTCCCCGCCTCCGCTGACACCCGTCCCCGAGGGCGGACTCACCCGCTGCTGGGGCATGCGCCCGGCCGCCGAGGGCGGCTGGCTGTCCCCCGACGACCGGCACGCCGAGCCGATGATCAAGGAAGCCTGATGTCCGATCCCGCTCCCCTGCTGCGTGTACGCGATCTCGCGGTCGACTTCAAGGTGCCCGTCAAGGGCTCGCTGCGCCCCGGGCGGCTGCGCGCGGTGGCCGGCGTGGACCTCGACGTCGTACGCGGCGAGATCCTGGGCGTGGTCGGCGAATCCGGATGCGGCAAGTCCACGACCGGGCGGGCGATCCTGCGCCTGCTGCGGCCCAGCGCGGGCAGCGTCGCCTTCGACGGCACCGAGCTGACCACGCTGCGCCGCGGCCCCATGCGGGCCATGCGCCGCCGGATGCAGATGATCTTCCAGGACCCGTACGCGTCGCTCAACCCGCGGATGACCATCGGAGAGCTGATCGAAGAACCGCTCCTGGTCCACTCCGGCCTGCCCGCCGCCGAGCGGCGGGCCAAGGGCCTGGCCACGATGGACCTGGTCGGGCTCAGCAGGCACTGGCACGGCCGCTACCCCCACGAGCTGTCCGGTGGCCAGCGCCAGCGGGTCGGCATCGCCCGCGCGCTGGTCAGCGGCCCGGAGTTCATCGTGGCCGACGAGCCGGTGTCGGCCCTGGATGTCTCCATCCAGGCACAGATCGTCAACCTGCTGGAGTCCTTGCAGGACGAACTGGGTCTGACCATGTTGTTCATCGCGCACGACCTGGCCGTGGTACGCCACCTGTGCGACCGCATCGCGGTGATGTACCTCGGCACCGTCGCCGAGATCGTCGACTGTGAGAGCCTCTACACCCGTCCCCGCCACCCCTATACCCGGGCGCTGCTGTCCGCCGTGCCGATCCCCGACCCGCTGGTCGAGGCCGGACGCCGGCGCCGCATCCTGACCGGTGACGTACCGAGCCCGCTCGCCCCGCCCACCGGATGCCGGTTCCGCACCCGCTGCTGGAAGGCCCAGGACATCTGCGC
>NZ_POUA01000272.1 GCF_003236385.1 Spongiactinospora gelatinilytica | reverse complement strand
GCCACCCCCACCGAAGCTCCGACCGTCGTCGATCCCACCGCGGCCGAGCCGACCGCCGTCAAGCCCACCGCGGGCGTCCCGGTGGCCCCGAAGGCCGAGCCGACCGTGTCCGAACCCTCTGTCTCCTGGCAGAAGCCGCGGATGGTCCCTCCGGAGCGGACCGAGATCCACCGGTTCGACATCAGCGCCGGGGGCGAGCCCCGGTACGTCGCCTCCGGCGAGGTGCCCGGCCGGCTGCTGAACCAGTACTCGCTGTCGGAGCACGAGGGCCATCTGCGGGTGGCCACGACCACCAGCTCGCCCCGGCAGAGCGAGAGCGCCGTCCACGTCCTGGACGCGAACACGCTCACCGAGACCGGCCAGGTGGGCGGGCTCGGCAAGGGCGAGCGGATCTACGCGGTGCGGTTCATCGGCCCGGTCGGCTACGTGGTCACCTTCCGGCAGGTCGATCCGCTCTACACGCTCGACCTGCGCGACCCGGCCGCGCCCAAGGTCACCGGCGAGCTGAAGATCACCGGATACTCGGCCTACCTGCACCCGGCGGGCGAGGGACGGCTGATCGGAGTCGGCCAGGAGGCCACCGAGCAGGGCAGGCGGGTCGGCGCGCAGATCTCGCTGTTCGACGTGAGCGACCCGGCCGCGCCGCGCCGGTTGGCCCAGTTGATCAGGAAGAAGTCCGACACCGAGGCCGAATGGGACCCGCACGCCTTCCTGTACTGGCCGAAGACCGGGCTCGCGGTGCTGCCCCTGGTCTCCGAGCGCTCCGACGGCGCCAGCGACGCGCTGGTGCTGAACATTTCGCGGGAGGGCGTCCGCGAGACCGGAAAGGTCGCGCATCCGCGCGGGAAGGCCGCAGCGAAGGCTTTCGCCCCGGTTGACGGGAGCATCCGGCGGGCGCTGGTGATCGGTGACACATTGTGGACACTCTCCGCCGCCGGCCTGGCCGCCCACGACGCCGCGACCCTCACTGACCAGGCATGGATTCCGTTCCAGTGAACAGGCGACCCATCACTACACTGAGATCCCCCTCTTTACAAGGGCTTGTAATGAGTCATTGACGGTGTTACCACTTGCGCAGGCCAACGGCGCTCGTTTCGCGCAGGAGGATTCGTGTCAACAACCGTCGCCAAACCCTGGTTACGCGCGGGCTTGCTGGTCGCCACCGGCGTGGCCCTGGCCCTCTCCACCGCCGGGGTCGCGCTCAGCGAGCCGGGCACGCACACCCCCAAGGTCTTCGACTTCCAGGGTGAGGAGCACGGCAAACCCGACGTCGACAACCGGCGCGGCTTCGTCGCCCCGCCCGCCACGCTCGACCGGGCCGGCACCACCGTCAGGTGGAACTTTCTCGGCACCCCGGCGGTCGTCACCGGACGCAAGCCGCTCGCCGAGGGGCTGGGCGCCGACCCGGAGCAGGCGGCCCGCGCGTACCTGAAGGCGAACGAGGGCATGTTCGGCCTGCCCGCGGCGGCGGTGGACGCGCTGGAGAAGGTGGCGGTCAACCCGGTCGGCAAGGGCCATGCCGTACTGCTGCGCCAGCGGTTCGGCGGCCTGCCCGCCGGGGTGGACGGCATGGTCGCGGTCGGCGTCTTCGACGGCTCGGTCGTACACGTGACCTCGACGCTGTCTCGGGAGACCGGCGCGCCGCCCGCGGCCAGGATCACCGCGCGGCAGGCGGAGGAGATCGCCGCCCGCGACGGTGACGTGAACCTCGCCACCGCCGCCGTCCGCAAGGTCACCGAGGTCGCGGTGCCCGCGCCGGACGGCATCCACAGCGCCTACCAGGTGACGCTGGCCGGCGCGGGCTCGGACGGCGGGCTGAGCGGCGTCACCACCCATGTGGACGGCGTCACCGGCGCGGTCCTGGTCAGGGAGAACCAGGTGGACCACGCCTGGGAGTCCGCCGAACCGGGCGATCCGCGCTGGGAGGTCTTCCCGGCCAACCCGCCCGCCGACTACTCCTCCGCCGACACCCGCAAGACCTGGTGCTTCAAGCCCGGCCGCGGCTGCGACTTCGCCCCCGGCGGCGACCCGGCCACCGGCAAGGCGTGGGACGTCGATCACACCACCGGCGCCCCGGCGAACACCAGCCTGGGCAACGCGGCCCGCACCTTCGAGCACCACACCGGCGACGGCGGCCCCACCGTCGGCACCCGGCCCAACGTCCTGACGCCGAGCCGCGACTACCGCTACCCCTGGAAGAACGCCTGGCACACCGCCAAGTGCGACCCCGCCGTACTGGACAAGGAGGGCGGCGCCGACCTCGACGCGGCCATCGCCAACCTGCACGCCATGCACAACCGCATGCACGACTGGTCCTACCGGCTCGGCTTCACCGAGACCGCGTGGAACATGCAGAGCGACAACGGCACGCGCGGCGGGCTCGGCGGCGACCCCGAGACGGGCAACGCCCAGGCGGGCGCGCGGGTGCCGAACGTGCGCGACAACGCCAACCAGTACACCGGCCCCGACGGCACGCCGCCGATCACCAACATGTTCCTGTGGCAGCCGATCGCGGGCGCGTTCTACGCCCCCTGCGTGGACGGCGACTTCGACATGTCGGTGATCGGGCACGAGTACACCCACGCGATCTCCGGCCGCATGGTCGGCGGGCCGAACGCCGGGTGGAACGGCCCGCAGGCGAGCGCGATGAACGAGAGCACGTCCGACCTGTTCTCCATGGAGTACCTGTTCGAGTACGGCTTCCGCCCGGCGGGCGACACGCCGTACGTGACGGGCGGCTACGTCACCGGCGACCCCAAGGCGGGCATCCGCAACTTCGACATGTCCCGCTCCCCGCTCAACTACAGCGACCTCGGCTACGACCTGGTCGGCACGCAGTCGCACGCGGACGGCGAGATCTGGTCGGCCACGCAGTTCGACGTACGGCAGGCGTTCATCCGCCGCTACGGCGACGGCACCCCGACCGTGCAGCGCCTGTGCGCGGACGGCAAACTGCCGATCGACAAGTGCCCGGGCAACCGGCGCTGGGTGCAGCTCGCGTTCGACGCGCTGCTGCTGATGGCCAGCGGCGCGGTCGACTACGTGGACCACAGGGACGCGATGCTGGCCGCCGACACCATCCGCTTCGGCGGCAAGAACCACGACATCATGTGGAACGCCTTCGCCGAGCACGGCCTCGGCAAGGACGCCGCCAGCGACGGCCCGGGCGACGCGCAGGCCACGCCGAGCTTCGCCGCCCCGGACGCCGACAACGCCACCGTCACGCTCGCCCCCAGGGGCGACGCGACCGGTACGCCGGTGCGCCTGTACGTCGGCGACTTCGAGGCCAGGGCCATGCCGGTCGCCGACACCGACCCGGCGACCCCGCTGGGCGACACCTTCCAGATCGTGCCCGGCACCTACTCCTTCGTGGCGGCCGGTCCGGGGCTCGGGCACACCCGCCTGACCGCCCGCTTCCGTCCCGGCCAGGACCGCAGGCTGGCCGTCGAACTGCACCGCAACCTGGCCGCCGCCGCGCTCGGCGCGACCGCCTCCGGCGACGGGGTCAACCACGACCGGCTGATCGACGGCACGGAGGCGACGAACTGGGCCTCGCTGACCGGCGAGGTACGCGGCAAGTCGGTGATCGTGGACCTGGCGGGCACCGAACCGGCCAGGGTCCGCCGGGTCCAGGTCAGCGCCATGCTCCGGCCACTGATCGGCGACGAGGCCGACCCCTCCACCCAGAACCGGTTCAGCGCGCTGCGCTCGTTCGAGGTACTGGCCTGCGACGCGGCGACCGGCAAGAACTGCGCCGACCCGGCCGCGTACACCGCCGTCTACAAGAGCCGGCCGGACGCCTTCTCCACCCGCCTGCCCCGGCCGCGCGGCAACGACCTGTTGATCAAGTCATTCGACGTCCGCCCCACCACCGCGACGCACCTGCTGCTGCGAGTGGGCACCACCCAGTGCACCGGCAACCCCCTCTACCTGGGCGAACAGGACGCCGACCCCGCCACCGCCACCGATTGCGCCACCACCAGCGCCACCCGCGACCACGTACGAGCCGCCGAATTCCAAGCATTCACGGATAGATAGCGCACTCACCCGCAACCGCGCACGGACCCGGACGCGACCTCCAAGGCGTCCGGGCCGCGCGCGCATAAGGCACAGCAAGTTCCCCCAAAGAGTGCGTCGGTGGTGCGAGGCGGTACATCATCTGGGGTGCCCCAAAGGTGAGCGTGATCCCTATGTGTGATCTTCCAAGGGGCCACCGCCGCCTCACCGTCCTCGCCGCCCTGGCACTCGGGCTGTCCGTACTCGCGCCCGCCGCCGCGAGCGCCCGTACCGATCCCGCCGAGGAGACCGACCGCTACATCGTGTTGCTCAAGCCCACCGTGACCAGCACGCAGGCGGTCGCCGGCGAGCATGTCAAGACGCACAGCGGCCGGCTGGTCGGCGTCTACACGCACGCCTTCACCGGGTACACCGCCACCTTCACCGCCCGGGCCGCCGAAGAGCTGAAACGCTCGCCGGACGTGCTCAGCGTCGAGCGCGATGCCACCGTGGTGGCGTTCGAGCAGACCGTGCCGACCGGCATCCGCAGGGTCCTCGCCACGCAGAACCCCAACCTGGACATCGACGGCGTGGACGACCGCAGGGTCGATGTGGACATCGCCATCGTGGACAGCGGCATCGACGCCCAGCACCCCGACCTCGACGTGGTCTCCACCACCGACTGCACCAGCGGCGTGTGCGTGGACAACACCGGCACCGACGGCAACGGCCACGGCACCCATGTGGCCGGCATCGCGGGCGCCATCGACAACGACTCCGGAGTGGTCGGGGTCGCGCCCGGCGCGCGCCTGCACTCGGTGCGGGTGCTGGACGACGAGGGCGCGGGCTCGCTGTCCGCGATGGCCGCCGGCATGGACTGGGTGGCCAGGAACTCCGCCACGATCGAGATCGCGAACCTCAGCCTCGGCTGCGAAGCCTGCGCGAGCAACGCGATCACCACCGCCATCGCCAACTCGGTGAACCGGGGCGTGGTCGTCACGGCCGCGGCCGGCAACGGCGGCACCGACGCCGCCACGTTCTTCCCGGCCGACCACGCCGACGTGATCACCGTCTCGGCGCTCAACGACCTCGACGGCCTGCCCGGCGGGCAGGGCGGGAACCAGCCGTCGTGCCGTCCCGAGCCCGACCAGGACGACACGCTCGCCGAGACCTCCAACTACGGCAGGACCATCGAGGTCGCCGCGCCCGGCGTGTGCATCGAGTCCACCTGGCCGGGCGGCCGGTACGCGGTGCTCACCGGCACGTCGATGGCGACCCCGCACGTCACGGGCGCGGCCGGGGTACTGGCCGCGGGCGCGCGCAAGCCCACGAATCGGGCCGAAGTGCTGGCCGTACGCCAGCGCCTGATCAGCACGGGCAACGCCAACTGGACCGACGACTCACCGGACGGCGTCAGGGAGCCGCTGCTCGACGTACACGACGCCACGCAGTACCCGGCCAGGGACCCGCGTCGCTGAGCCGTCAGGGCGGTGGCACGGGCGTGTCCACCGGGACGATCTCGGGCGCTCCCAGGCGGATGGCGTCGGCCTCGTGGTCGGTGTCCTCCTCCTGGGAGGCCCGCTCGGCTTCCACCCTTTTGGTGTAGTAGGAGACCTCGCGGTCGATCTGGTCGTCGTCCCAGCCCAGCGGCCCGGCGACCAGTTCGGCCGCCTCCCGGGCCACCGCCAGCCCGCGGTGGAAGGTCTCGATCGAGATGTGCGTACGGCGGGCGAGCACGTCGTCCAGGTGCCGCGCCCCCTCGTGGGTGGCCGCGTAGACGATCTCGGCGCGCAGGTAGTCGTCGGCCCCGGCGAGCGGCCCGGCCAGCGACGGATCTTCCTCGATCAGCGCCAGCACCTCCTCGATCAGCGTGCCGTACCGCTGGAGCAGGTGCTCGATCCGCGCCACGTGCAGGCCGGCCGACTTGGCCAGCCGGTGCCGGGAGTTCCACAGCGCCTGGTGGCCCTCGGCCCCGGCGAGCGGCACCCGGTCGGTGCAGGACGGCGGAACCCGCTGGTCCAGGCCGTGCGCCACGGCGTCCACCGCGTCGCGGGCCATCACCCGGTAGGTGGTGTACTTGCCGCCCGCGATCATGACGAGCCCCGGTACCGGGTGGGCCACCACGTGCTCGCGCGAGAGCTTGGAGGTCTCGTCGCTCTCCCCCGCAAGCAGCGGGCGCAGCCCGGCGTACACGCCCTCCACGTCGTCGCGGGTCAGCGGCACCGCGAGCACCGCGTTGACGTGGTCGAGCACGTAGTCGATGTCGGACCGGGACGCCGCCGGGTGCGCCTTGTCCAGTGACCATTCGGTGTCGGTGGTCCCGATGATCCAGTGCCGCCCCCAGGGGATCACGAACAGCACCGACTTCTCGGTGCGCAGGATGATCCCGGTGTGGGAGTGGATGCGGTCGCGCGGCACCACCAGGTGAATGCCCTTGGAGGCCCGTACGTGGATCTGGCCGCGCCCGCCCACCAGGCCCTGGATGTCGTCGGTCCACACGCCGGTGGCGTTGACCACCTGCCGGGCGTGGACGTCGATCTCCGCGCCGCCCTCCAGGTCGCGTACCCGCACCCCGGTGACCCGCTCGCCCTCCCGCAGGAACCCGACGACCTGGGCGCGGGAGGCGACGTTCGCGCTGTAGGAGGCGGCGGTGCGCAACATGGTCGTGACATACCGGGCGTCGTCCACCTGCGCGTCCCAGTACTGGACCGCGCCGGTGAACGCGGCCCGGCGCAGCGCGGGAACCAGCCGCAGCGCCCGCTGCCTGGACAGATGGCGGTGGCCGGGCACGCCCCTGGTGAAGCCGAAGGAGAACCCGAGGCTGTCGTAGAGGGCCAGCCCCGCGCCGACGTACGGCCGCTCCCAGGCGAAGTGGGTGAGCGGCAGCAGGAACGGCACCGGCCGCACCAAGTGCGGCGCGACCCGCTGCATGAGCAGCGCCCGCTCCTGCAACGCCTCCCTGACCAGCTCGAAGTCGAGCTGTTCCAGGTAGCGCAGGCCGCCGTGAATGAGCTTGGACGAACGCGAGGAGGTGCCGGAGGCGAAGTCGCGCGCCTCCAGCAGGCCGACGTCGAGCCCCCGGGTCGCGGCGTCCAGGGCGACCCCCGCCCCGACCACGCCGCCGCCGACCACCACCAGGTCCAGCTCCCGCGCCGCCATCTCGGCGAGGGCGGACGACCGCTCGGCCGGGCCGAACCTCGTCGTGCCCATGCGCGCCTTCATCCGGCTCCCCCCTGCGTGACGATTCGTCACGCCCTTTCTACCCGTTCGCCCATCGCGTAGCTACGCGCGGGTAGCCACCCCTCCCGCGGGGGATAAGACGTGGAGTGCGGCGGTCAGGCCCGGATCACCTCGACCCCGGCGTCGGCGAAGTCGCCGGCCGCCTCCTCCGTCATGTTCTTGTCGGTGACCAGCGCGTCCACCTCGTCGATCGGGCAGATCCGGGCGAAGGCCCGCGCGCCCACCTTGGAGGAGTCGGCCACCACGACCACCTTGGCCGCCCTGCTCATCAGCAGGTGGTTGACGCTCGCCTCGCCCTCGTGGTGCGCGCCCGCCCCGCCCTCGACACCGATCGCGTTGACTCCGATGAACGCGATGTCCAGGGTGACCTGTTCGAGCACTCCCTCGGCCAGCGGGCCGATCAGCTCATAGGACTGCGGGCGGGCCACGCCGCCGGTCAGCACGATCTTGATGTGCGGGCGGAGGGTCAGCTCGTTGGCGATGTTCAGGGCGTTGGTCACGATGGTGACCCGCGGGCCGGTCTCCGCGTTGAGGTCGGCCCGCGTGGCGAGCACCCGGGCCAGCTCGGAGGTCGTCGTCCCGCCGTTCATGCCGACGATCGCGCCGGGGCCGACCAGTTCGGCGGCCTTCTCCGCGATGCGGTGCTTCTCCCCCGCGTGCCTGGCGGTCTTGTAGCGCAGCGGCAGGTCGTAGCTGACACTCTGCGCGACCGCGCCCCCCCGGGTGCGCATCAGCATCTGCTGCTGGGCGAGCTGGTCGAAGTCGCGGCGGATGGTGGCGGTCGAAACGCTCAGCGAGGCCGCCGCCTCCTCCACGCTCAGGCGCCCCTCCTGCGCGAGGAGCTCAAGGATCGCGTTCCAGCGTTCGTAGCGTGCCACCGAAGAACCTCCTTCACGGCTCTGATCGTCAAGCCTGGCACATGGCCCGTCTGGTCATCCCTTGATGCAAAATATTGCTCATTTCTGCTATAAAAGGAACAGAAATCGACTTATTCGGAGAGGGCTGCTCATGAGCACGCACACCGAGGCGGAGATCGCCTCCCAGCCCGAGTGCTGGCGTCGCGCGGTGGCCATGGTCTCCGCCGAGGCTCCGAGATCGGCCCTGCCCGCCCCCGGTGAGCGGGTGGCCGTGGTGGGGTGCGGCACCTCGTGGTACATCGCCCAGGCGTACGCGGCGCTGCGCGAACGGGCGGGCGACGGGGAGACCGACGCCTTCGCCGCCTCCGAGGTGCCGACCGGCCGCCGCTACGATCGAGTGCTCGCGCTGACCAGGTCGGGCACCACGACCGAGGTCCTGGCCCTGCTGCGCGCGGTGCGCGCGGACGGCGGCACGGCGACCACCGTGATCACCGCCGACCCCACCAGCCCGGTGGTGGAGCCGGCCGACCGCGCCATCGTGCTCGACTTCGCCGACGAGTCCTCCGTCGTGCAGACCCGCTTCGCCACCGCGCAGCTCGCGCTGCTGCGCGCCCACCTCGGCGAAGACCTCTCCGCCGCGATCCGCGACGCCGAGCAGGCCCTGCGCGAGCCGCTGCCCGACGCCGCCGTGCGGGCCGAGCAGGTCACCTTCCTCGGGCGCGGCTGGACCTGCGGGCTCGCCTCGGAGGCCGCGCTGAAGATGCGCGAGGCGTCCCGGTCGTGGACCGAGGCGTACCCGGCGATGGAGTACCGGCACGGGCCGATCAGCATCGCCGGTCCCGGGCGGGTCACCTGGATGCTCGGCGAGGCCCCCGGCGGCCTGGCGACCGAGGTCGAGCGGGCCGGCGGCACCTTCCTGACCTCGACCGCCGATCCGCTCGCCGAGCTGGTGCGCGTCCACCGGGTGGCGGTCGCCCGCGCCCACGCGCACGGACTGGACCCCGACCACCCCCTGCACCTCACGCGATCTGTGATCCTTTCTCCATGAGCATCACACTCGCCGACGCCCGCCTCGTGACCCCGGGCGGGGTCCACCCCGGCTGGCTCACCATCGAAGACGGCCGCATCACCTACGTCGGGCAGGGCCAGGCCCCCACAGGCAATGGCCACGGCCTCGGCGGCCGGCTCGTCGTGCCCGGCTTCATCGACATCCACAACCACGGCGGCGCGGGCGCGTCGTTCCCCGAGGGCGACCAGGAGGGGGCGGCGCGCGCCACCGCCTTCCACGCCGGGCACGGCACGACGACCACGATGGCCAGCCTGGTCACCGGCTCGCTCGCGGGCCTGAGCGCTGCGACCTCCGCGCTGGCCGACCTGTGCGAGGACGGGCTGCTGGCGGGCATCCACTTCGAGGGCCCCTACATCGCGGCGGCGCGGTGCGGCGCGCACGACCCGGGCAAGCTGCGCACGCCCGACCGGGGCGAGTTCGCCGAGCTGGTCAAGGCCGGGCGCGGGCATGTCCGGATGCTCACGATCGCCCCCGAGCTTCCCGGCGCGCTCGACGTCATCCGCGACGCCGTGGACGCCGGGGTCATCGCGGCCCTCGGGCACAGCGACGCGACCTACGAGCAGGCGCAGGCCGGGATCGAGGCGGGCGGCACGGTCGCCACCCACCTCTACAACGCGATGCCCTCGCTGCACCACCGCTCCCCCGGGCCGATCGCCGCGCTGCTCCAGGACGAGCGGGTCACCGTCGAGCTGATCAACGACGGGGTGCACGTGCATCCGGCGATGCTCAAGCTGGCGTTCCAGGTGGCGGGTGCGGGCCGTACCGCGCTGATCACCGACGCCATGGCGGCCACCGGGGTGGGCGACGGCGAGTACGTGCTGGGCAGCATGCGGGTCCGGGTCGCAGGCGGCGCGGCCCGGCTCGTGGAGGGCGGCACCATCGCGGGCAGCACGCTCACCATGGACGTCGCCTTCCGGCGCGCGGTGCAACTGGCCGGGCTGTCCCTGGTGGAGGCCGCGCAGGTCGCCTCGCTCACCCCGGCCAAGGTGCTGGGCATCGACGACCGCGCCGGATCCATCGCGGCGGGCAAGGACGCCGACCTCGTCGTACTGTCGGACGACCTACGGGTGGAGGCGGTCATGAAGCGCGGGGCGTGGATCGCGGAGCCGCCCGCCCCATGACCGTGCTCACGGTTACGTTGAACGCCGCCCTCGATGTCACCTACGAGGTCGATGGCGTGGACTGGGACGGGGTCAACCGCGTCCGCGCCGTCCACCGCCGGGCCGGGGGCAAGGGCGTCAACGTGGCCAGGGTCCTCGCCGCGCTCGGTCACCCCGTCCTGGCCACCGGCCTGGCGGGCGGGACGACGGGCGCGGCGATCCGGACCGACCTCGACGCGGCGGGGGTGGCTCACTCCTTCGCGCCGGTCTCGGGCCACTCCCGCACCACCCTCGCGGTCTGCTCGGACACCGGGACGACGGCCATGTTCAACGAGCCGGGGCCGGTGGTGTCCACTGCCGAGATCGGGGCCTTTCTACGGGATTTCGACCGCCTTCTCGCGGGGGCGTCGGCGGTCGTCATCTCGGGGAGCCTGCCGCCGGGGGTACCGGCGGCGTTCTACGCGACGCTGGCGTGGCGCGCGGGCAAGCACGGCGTCCCGGCCGTCATCGACGCCGACGGCCACCCCC
>NZ_POUA01000271.1 GCF_003236385.1 Spongiactinospora gelatinilytica | reverse complement strand
ACCCCCGGCGACGCCGGCACCGACGTCCACATCGACGACCACCTCATCCTCGCCGCCCGCGGCCGCCTCCTGCACGCCGCCGACCGCCGCGTCCTGGAAGCCTTCGCCGCCGAAGCCGCCGTCGCCCTGCGCCAAGAACGCCTGCGCGCCGAAGCCGAAAAAGCCCGCCCCCTCGCCGAAGCCGACCGGATGCGCACCGCCCTGCTCGCCGCCGTCAGCCACGACCTGCGCACCCCCCTGGCCTCCGCCACCGCCGCCGTCGACGGCCTGCGCGCCACCGACGTCCACTGGACCCCCGCCGACCGCGCCGAACTCCTCGACACCGCCCACGAATCCCTCGCCCGCCTGGACCGCCTGGTCGCCAACCTCCTGGACATGAGCAGACTCCAGGCGGGCGTACTCGGCGCGTCGCCGCAAGCGCTCGTCCTGGACGAGGTGGTGCCCCGCGCGATCGACGGCCTCGGGACCGCGCGCGGCCGGGTGACCTGCGACATCCCGGCCGACCTGCCGGAGGTCACCGCCGATCCGGTGCTGCTGGAACGGGTGCTGGTGAACGTGATCGCCAACGCCGTGCGCTACAGCCCCGACGGGCGGCCGGTACTGGTCCGGGCGAGCGGGCACGGCTCCGGTGTGGAGATCCGGGTCATCGACCGCGGCCCCGGCATCCCGCAGGAGGACCACGAGCGGGTGTTCATGCCGTTCCAGCGGCTCGGCGACCGCGACACCCACACCGGCGTCGGGCTCGGCCTGGCCCTGTCGCGCGGCCTGGCCGAGGCGATGGGCGGCACACTGACCCCGGAGGACACACCAGGAGGCGGGCTGACGATGATCCTCACACTGCCGGTCACCGGCCGTACCGGGGTGGCGGCGTGACCCGCGTCCTCGTCGTGGACGACGAACCCCAGATCCTGCGGGCGCTGCGGATCAACCTGGCCGCCCGGCACTACGAGGTCGCGGTCGCCGCCGACGGCGGCTCGGCGCTGCGCCAGGCCGCCTCCTTCCACCCCGACCTGGTGCTGCTCGACCTCGGGCTGCCCGACTTCGACGGCATCGACGTGATCCACGGCCTGCGCGGCTGGACCAGCGTGCCGATCATCGTGCTGTCCGGCCGGGCCGCCAACCGGGACAAGGTCGAGGCCCTGGACGCGGGCGCCGACGACTACGTGACCAAGCCGTTCGGGATCGACGAACTGCTCGCCCGCGTCCGCGCGGTCTCCCGGCGCTCGGCGGTGACCGAGTCGGAGACCGCGCTGGTACGGGTCGGCGACCACGTCGTGGACCTCGTCGGCAAGACCGTCTCCGGCGACGTGCGGCTGACCCCCACCGAGTGGCACATCCTGGAGATCCTGCTGCGCAACCCGGGCAAGCTGATCGCCCACCGGCACCTGCTGACCGAGGTGTGGGGCGCGAAGTTCGTCAAGGAGTCGCACTACCTGCGGCAGTACATGGCGCAGCTTCGCCGCAAGCTCGAACCGGACCCGGGCCACCCCGCCCACCTGATCACCGAGCCGGGGATGGGCTACCGGTTCGTGCCGTGAGGCGCCGTCCGTCAGTGGTCGAGGGGCCGATAGGCGCGACCGGCCGCCTGGATGTGGGACAGGGCCGCCTCCCCGGCGGCCTGCGGGTCGCCCGCACGGATGCCGGCGATGATCGCGCGGTGCTGCTCGGTGATCGCGTCGGCCCAGTGCGGGTCGTCGAGGTTGGCCACGGTGGTGACCGCGATGCGGTCCCACACCCGGTGCAGGGCGTCTTCCAGGAACGGGTTGCCGGCCGCCGCGCCGATGGCGCGGTGCAGGGCCAGGTTGGCCTGCGCGGAGGCGCGCGGGTCGTGCGCGCGCACCGCGGCCTCGACCCGATCGACGGCCTCGTCCAGCGCGTCGATCTCGGCGGGCGCGAGCCGGCCCTCCTTCTGCCGGGTGGCGGCCAGCTCGGCCGCCAGGGCTTCGAGCCGGCCGCGCAGCACGAACAGGTGCCCGGCCTCGGCGGCGGTGAGCGCCGCGACGGCGACGCCCCTGGCGGCCGGGACCACCAGGCCGTCGGTCAGCAGCCTGCCCAGCGCCTGACGGACCGGGGTGCGGCTGACGCCCAGCTCGGCGGCCAGCACGGCCTCGGTGAGCCGCTGGCCGGGCGCGTATTCACCGGCCGCGAACCGGCGGCGCAGCTCCGCGTACACCGCCTGGGCGCTGCCCGGTCGGGGTTCGGGAGAGCTGGGCACGCGGTTAGTATACGCCGTGTGCAAAAAGCTTGATCCTTACAGGAGGTCCGGCGGCGGGCGGGTTTCCGGCCGCGGCCGGGGGTCAGCGCCCCGGTGAGGTGGCACGGTACCAGTCGAGGATCTGCTCCCCGGTCCAGAACTCCACGTCCCGGTGCCCCCGGATGTGGTGCAGGGCCTGCTCGAAGTACTTCAGCCGGTGCGGGGCGCCCATGATGTACGGGTGCACGACCAGTGCCATGACCCGCGCGGAGTCCGCCGAATCCGCGTACAACTGGTCGAACTGGTCGATCGCCCGCTGGTAGTACTCGCGGGCCGGATGGTGCTGGATCAGCATCATCGCGACGTCGTTGCACTCCTGCGTGTAAGGGACGTTCACGATGGGCGTGGTCCGCGTGGCCAGCTCCACCGGCTGGTCGTCGAGGACCCAGTCGCAGACGTACTCGTAGCCCTCCTCGGCGAGGATGTCCGGGGTCTCCCAGGTCTCGGTGAGCCCCGGGCCCAGCCAGCCGCGCGGCCGTGCCCCGGTGGCGGACTCGATCGCCTCGGTGGTGGCCCGGATGTCCGCCCGCTCGTCGGCGACCTTCTGCATGTTCTTCTGCGTGAACCCGTGGCCGACGAACTCCCAGCCGCGCTCCAGCGCGGCCTTGGTGATCTGCGGGTAGTGCTCCACCGCCTGGCCGTTGATCGCCAGCGCGGCCCGCACCCCCTGGCGGTCCAGCGCGTGCAGCATGCGCCAGAAGCCGACCCGGTTGCCGTACTCGTGCCAGGCCCAGTTCGGCACGTCGGGGGCCGGGATGCCGCCCGCGGGCGGGGTGAGCACGGTGCGGGGCATCGGGTCGGTGTCGGACCAGGTCTCCACGTTGACGATGACCCACACCACCATCCGGCCGCCGCCGGGCAGCGTGCGCGCCGGGCGGCCCTCGATCGGGTCGTACTCAAGCCGTTCGCTGGGACGCATGGGTGTCTCCTTCAGGTGGCTCATCGGATGGTCACGGTCAGGGCGGGCAGGCCCGTGATCTCGACGCGGATCAGGTCGCCGGGGCCCACCGCGGCGACTCCCGCCGGGGTGCCGGTGTAGATGAGGTCGCCCGGCATCAGCCGGTACGAGCGGGACAGGTGGTTGATGATCTCGGGGACCTTCCACACCATCAGGTCCAGGCCGGTGCGCTGGCGGAGTTCGCCGTTGACGGTCAGCCGCAGCTCACCGTCCAGCGTTCCGGCGGCCTCGGCGGCGGGCACGATGGGGCCGCACGGCGCGGAGTGGTCGAAGGACTTGCCGGCCTCCCACGGGTGCGCCATGGCCCGGCAGTCCCGCTGCCGGTCGCGCCGGGTCAGGTCGATCCCGGCGGCGAACCCGAAGACGTGGCCCAGCGCGTCGGAGGCGGCGACGTCCGCGCCCTCCCTGCCGACGGCGACCACGAGTTCGCCCTCGAACTGCAGGTCGCCGGTGTGCGGCGGATACGGTACGGCGGAGCCGTCCGTGACCACGGCGTCCGCGGGCTTCTGGAAGAAGAACGGGTCGTCGCGCTCGTCGCCCTCGCCCATCTCCCGAATGTGATCGACGTAGTTGCGCCCGACGCAGTAGACGCGCCGGACCGGGAACGCCTCCGGGCGGCCGGTGACGGGCACGGCGGCCTGGGGGAGCCGCCAGAGCAGGGAAGTGGTCATGAGTGATCCCCTGAGGTGTCGGTCGTGCTGAACAGATGCGGGCGCAGGGCGAGCGCCAGGGCCGCGCCGGCCACCGAGAAGCCGACGATCTGGATCATCGCCGCGGTGGTCCACCCGGCCGCGGAGGTAAGGCTGCTGAACAGCAGCCCGGCGGCGCTGGCCGCCACGTAGACACAGGTCACGAACACGCCGGCGGCGCGGCTCACGCCCTTGGCGTCCACCGCCTTGACCAGGTAGCCGGCCGCCGCGACGTACACGCCGCTGCTGGCGAACAGCCCGAACAGGAACGAGAAGACCGACTGCCAGGCCATCCCCGGCGATCCGAGGAACAGCGCGCACCCGCAGGCCGCGACGCCCAGGTTGAGCAAGGCGAGCACGGCTCGCGGGCTCCACCGGTCGACCAGGTGGCCGCCGAGCGGTGAGGCGAACGCCGCCAGCCCGGACAGCCCGACCACGAATCCGGCCGCGCCGGAGCCGAAGCCCAGCTCCTCCCGCAGGTAGCTGGCGTACATGCCGATGAAGGCGAAGTCGGCGAGCCCGAACAGCACGATGATGGCGGCCAGCACCAGCGGGTTGCGGGCCAGCAGCGTGGCCGCGCCGCCGATGTGGCGGACCACGCCGGCCGCCGCCTTGGCCTCGGTGAGCCGCGGCGACACCAGCAGGAGGGTGGCCAGCGCGAGCGCGACGCCGATCGCCGCGTACGCGATCATCGGAGCCCGCCAGGTCCCGTAGCTCTCCATCAGGCTGCTGCCGAAGGACGGGCCGATCACCGACCCGGCGGCGAACGCCATGTTGATGCTGCCGATCGCCACGCCGCGCCGGGCCGGGAACGCGCTGGAGGCCACCGTGATGATCGCGGCGAGTTGGAGCGCCTCGCCGACCCCGGACAGGACGCGCCACAGCAGCATGTCCGCGAAGCCGGTGGAGGCCGCGGTCAGGGCGGTCGCCACGGAGAACAGCAGGGTGCCCGCGACGATCGTCCGCCGCCGGCCGAACATCCGCTCCAGCCGTCCGGCGGGCAGCCCGGCCAGGCCCATGCCCAAGGCGAAGACGGTGGCCTGGAGTCCGGCCGCCTCCAGGCTGAAGCCGTACTCGCTGCGGACCTCGACCAGCAGCACGGGGAAGACCATGCGGTCCATGGCGTTGACCGCGTAGGCGAGCAGCAGCAGCCCGAACATCGCGACCGCGGCACGTGGGGTGAGGGTTTCGTGCCGGGACGTCGTCCGGGCGACGGGGGTGGCGCTCATGGCAGGCTTCTTTCGGGGGTGGAGCCGCTTTCTGAAGTGGAGGGCCAGTCGCCCGCCGCCGCGGCCCTTTCGAGCAGGGCGTCCCTGCGGGCCTCGGCCATGGCGACGGGGTCGGGACCGCCCTCGGCGAGCACCGGCCTGCCGTGCCGCTTGAGCACGCGGCCGTCGGCGATGACGGTGTCGATGTTGTCGATCTGACCGGTGTAGACGAGCCCCTCGGCCGGGTCGCCCGAGGGGAGCAGGTTGACGTCGGACAGGCGCAGGATCACGATGTCCGCGCGCTTGCCGTTCGTGATGGAGCCGGTGACGTCGCCGATCCCGAGGTCCTCGGCGCCGTCGAGCGTCGCCAGCTTGAGCAGCCGGCGCGGGGTCACGGCCGGTGAGCCGGTGCGGGCGGCCTCGATGGAGACGATGGCGCGCAGGTGACCGAGGATGTCGGCGCTGGTGGGCATGGCGAGGGTGTCCAGGGACAGCGAGAGCCGCACGCCGGCCTCGATGAGTTCGCTGATCAGCGGGAAGCCCATGGTGCGCAGCTCGGTCATCGGGCTCACCGACACCCGCGTACGGGTGCGGGCCAGCGCCCCGATGTCGTCCTCGCTCGCGTGGACGGCATGGACGATCTGCACGTCCTCGCCCAGCAGGCCGAGGTCGGCGAGGCGGGTCAGGCCGCAGGCGCGGCAGCCCTCCTCGCGCAGGCAGCGGTCGCAGTGCATGGTGATCGGCAGGCCGAGCGAGCGGGCCGCCGCCCACTCCCGCTCGTAGACGGCGGGCGGCGTCCGGTACGGCCCGCGCAGCGCGACGCCGAAGTCCAGCCTGCCGTCCAGCAGCGAGGAGGGCCAGCGGGCGCGCAGCGCGGCCAGGTCGTCGAGGTCGTTGGTGGCGTCCGGTTCGGCCGAGTCGGGCGGGCCGTAGGAGAACCGCCCGCGCAGGCCGGAGTCCAGGTGCGCCCGGATGTTGGCGTCGGCGTCCTGCGGCCCGCGTACGTTGTGGTCGAAGTTGTGCACGGTGGTGATGCCGCCGCCGATCGCCTCGGCCAGCCCGAACCTGGCCGCCCAGTAGAAGTCGTCCACCTCGAAGTGCGGCGCGAGCGCCCGCTTGACGGTGAAGTAGTCCCGGCCCGGCCGGTCGCCGACCGTGCCGCGGAGCGGCGAGTTCCACAGGTGCCAGTGGGTGTCCACGAACCCGGGGAGGGTCACCGTCCGGCTCGCGTCGATGACCTGGGCGTCACCGGCCGCGCGGCCGGGGTCGTGCGGGGCGACCTCGGCGATCCGCCCGTCGCGGACCAGGACGTCGGCGCGCGGGAGGTCGCCCACGTCCGGGTCCATCGAGATCAGGTACGTGCCCGAGATGAGCAGGTCGGTTCGGTCGGGAAGCATGGTCACCTCAGGAAGAGCGCGACGGACAGGACGAGCCCGGCGGAGACGACGAGCCAGCGGAGGATCTCGGGGGACACCCGGCGGGCGAGGACGACGCCGCCCCGCCCGCCGGCCAGCCCGGCCAGCGACATCACCGCGACGGGCAGCCACTGCACCGGCCCGAACACCGTGAAGGCGAGCGCCGAGACCGATCCGACGATCAGTGAAAGCGCGCCCTTGAGCGCGTTGAGCCGGTGCAGGTTCTCGGCCACGAACGCGCCGAGCACGGCGAGCATCATCACGCCGAGCCCGGCGGCGAAGTAGCCTCCGTAGACCGAGACCACGAACTGCGCGGCGAGCAGTCCGCGCCCGCCGTCCGCCGCCCTGGCCTTGGCGAGCCGCCGCGCCACCACCCCCTGCAGGGCCAGCGCCGCCACGGACGCGAGCACCAGCACCGGCACCACGGACGTGAACTGCTCCTGCGGCGCGACCAGCAGGATCGCCGACCCGCAGGTCGCCCCCGCGACGGTCACCGCGGCCAGGCGCAGCACCCGCCCGCCGATCGCGGGCAACTCGTCCCGGTATCCGGCGAGCCCGCCCAGATAGCCGGGCAACGTGGTGAGCGCGCTGGTGACGTTGGCCGCCACCGGCGAGTACCCCATGGCCAGGAGCGCCGGGAACGAGATCAGCGAACCACCTCCGGCCACCCCGTTCACGGCGCCGGCCAGGAAGCCCGCCACGGCGAGGAGCGTGATCTGCAGCGGTTCCAGCACGGCTCTCTTCTCTCGTCACCAACTTTGGATCCCAAGTATCCACTGGATGCATTCAATGTCAAGAGCCTGCCCGGCGCGAGGGTCAGAGCCGAGGCGGGGCCAGCCGCCGGTGTCGCGCAGCAGCCGGCGGTCGTGGGTGGCGAGGACCACGGCGGCTCCGGTGGTGGCCAGCGCGTCGGTCAGTTCTTCGACGAGGGTCATGGACAGGTGGTTGGCGGGCTCGTCGAGCAGGATGACCTGGGGGCGGGCGGCCGGCAGCAGGGCCAGGTACAGGCGGCGCTGCTGGCCGATGGACAACTCGGTCACCGGGCGGTGGGCGGCGTCGGCGGGCAGCAGGCCGAGGCGGGCGAGGCCGATGGCCTCGGTGCCGGCACGGGCCGCGACGGCCTCGTACACCTCGAACGCCCGCCGCCGCGAGGGCGGCGGGGACTCCTGGGCGAGCAGGCCGACGCGCGCGCCGCGCCTGCGCTGCACCGCGCCCGCGTCCGGGGCGAGCGTCCCGGCGAGCACCTGGAGCAGGGTGGTCTTCCCGCGCCCGTTCTCGCCGACCACTCCGAGCCGGACTCCGGGCGAGACGGTCAGATCGACCCCGGGGAGCACGGGGCGGCCACCGCGGGACAGGTGCAGGTCGGTGGCGTTGAGGTGGGCACGCGCGCGGCATGCGGCGTTGGATCGGTGAACATGCCTCCTCCGAGCGAGCAGGCTCGCGCACACCTCGGCAGTTCTCAGCGCGACGTGGGGAACCTGAAGGGTGAGAGACGACTACGCGTCCGCCCGGCGTCGCCGGACGGAGGGTCGTCCTCAGAGGAAGTGGAGATGCACGGCGCAACTCTACCTGACGCCCTACTGCCAAGGGCCATACGATGAGGTATGGTATGGCTCATGAGCGAATTCGCGACCGAGCCGGGGTGACCGGCCATGGCATCCCAGCGCGACTGGCTGGACACCGGCCTTGGGATCCTCGCCCGTGACGGCGCGCGGGCGCTGACCATCGAACGGCTGTGCGGCGAGCTGGATCTCACCAAGGGCTCGTTCTACCACCACTTCAAGGGCATGACGGGCTACCACAAGGACCTGCTCGCCCACTTCGAGGCCGAGCACACCGCCCGCTTCATCACCGCCGTGGAGGGCTCCGGCGAGCCCGCCCCGGTCCGGCTGCGCCGGCTGCTCGACATCGTCCTGGACGTCGAAAGCGACAGCGCGGGCCTGGAGTCAGCCGTCCGGGCCTGGGCCCTGGTGGACGCCGACGTACGGGCCGTCCAAGAGCGCGTGGACCGCACGCGCATCGACTACCTGAGCGTCCTGTGGCGCGACCTCGGCGGCCCGGAGTCCGACGTCACGCCCATGGCCAGGCTGCTCTACCTGATCCTGATCGGCGGCCAGCAGGTCATCCCGCCGATCTCCGCGCCCGAACTGCGCGACATCTACCAGCGCGCCCTGCGCCTGGCCCCACCCGAGGAGGCGGAAACCGAATGACCACCACGACCACCCCGCGCACGAGCCCCCCTCAGGCGAGCACCCTGACCCGCTGGATCCCCCGCCTGCTCATCGCCACCGCGGTGCTCCACTTCATCTGGGCCTTCCTCCAGCCCAACGACTGGGCCGGCATCGCCGCCGACGGCTTCTTCCGCAGCATCGTCGACCCCGAGGCCCCCAACTACACCGCCCGCGAGGTGGACGTCTGGTTCATGATCGGCGGCGTCGCGATGCTCGCCCTGGGCACGCTCGGCCGGCACATCATCAGCGTCACCGGCCGCCTCCCCGCCCAGTTCGGCTGGTACCTGCTGGTGATGGGCCTGATCCTGTGCGTCCTCTACTTCCCGGTCACCGGCGGCTGGGCGCCCCTCATCATCGGAGTGCTCGCCCTCGTGGCCGCCGGTTCTCGCGGCACGGCACGGCACACACCGCCGAAGTAGCGCTCAGCGGGCCCGGCGCCCAGATCGCCGAGCGCCTGGAGGTCACCGGGAACACGAAAAAGGGCCTGATCCGCTGAGCGGATCAAGCCCTCTGTCCGGTCGTGCTGGGTCGGGGTGGCGGGATTTGAACCCACGGCCTCTTCGTCCCGAACGAAGCGCGCTGCCAAGCTGCGCTACACCCCGGTGGCCCGGGCCTGGCGGCCCGTGCTTCGAGAAGTCTAGCGGACTTCGGGGGTGGTTGTGTCAATGATGGTGATCAACGACGGGGGACCAGGGTGAGGAGGGATGCCTCGGGGAAGCAGGCGAAGCGGACCGGGGCGTACGGGGAGGTGCCGAGGCCGGCGGAGACGTGCAGGTAGGCGGAGTCGTGGCGGTGGAGGCCCTTGACGCGGGCGCGGTCGATGCCGCAGTTGGTGACCAGGGCGCCGTAGAAGGGGATGCAGAGCTGGCCGCCGTGGGTGTGGCCGGCCAGGAGGAGCTGGTAGCCGTCGGCGGCGAAGCGGGTGAGGTTGCGCGGCTCGGGGGAGTGCATGACGCCGAGGCGGAGGTCGGCGTCGGCCGGGGCCGGGCCCTCGATGAGGTCGTAGCGGTCGCGGTTGATGTGGGAGTCGTGGATGCCGCCGACGGCGATGTCCAGCTCGCCGACCTTGAGGCGGGCGGTGGTGTTGTTCATGTCGAGCCAGCCCTCGGCGGCCATGGCGGCGCCCAGCTCCTCCCAGGGCAGGGACGGCACATTACGGCGGTGGTCGCCCTTGGATGTGCGCCAGAGGTAGCGGGCCGGGTTCTTCGGCACGGGGGCGTACATGTCGTTGGAGCCGTAGACGAACAGGCCCGGGCGGGCGAGCAGCGGCTCCAGGGCGTGCAGCAGCGGGGGGATGGCGTCCGGGTGGGAGATGGAGTCGCCGGTGTTGACCACCAGGTCGGGGCGCAGGTCGCCGAGCGAGCGCACCCACTCGATCAGCCGCCGCCGGCCCGGGGTGAGGTGCAGGTCGGAGAGGTGCAGGATGCGCAGCGGGCGCTGCCCCGGGGGCAGCACCGGCACGTCGAAGCGGCGCAGCCGGAACCAGTTGCGCTCGACGACGGCGGCGTAGCCGACGCCCGCTACACCCAGCCCCAGCACGGACAGGGGGATCGCTGCTGCTTTTCTCACGTGTTCATCATGCCAGTGTCGTCTGCGGCACGCGCGGTGGCGACCGGCCGGTACGGCGAGAAGGTGCGGCAAGATAAGGCGCATGAGCGCGCTGAAGGACAAGTTGAAGGCCGATCTGTCGGTCTCCATGAAGAGCCGTGACGAGGTCCGTACCCGCACGATCAGGATGGCCCTCGCGGCGATCAGCACCGAGGAGGTCTCCGGGAAGGCGGCCAGGGAGCTGTCCGACGAGGAGGTCGTCAAGGTGCTGATCAAGGAGGCGAAGAAGCGCCGGGAGGCGGCGGAGGCGTTCGCCGGGGCGGGCCGTACGGAGCAGTCGCAGGCCGAGATGGACGAGCACGCGGTGCTCGAGGGTTACCTGCCCGCGCAGCTCTCCGACGAGGAACTGGAGCGGCTGGCCGACGAGGTGATCGCCGAGACGGGCGCGTCCGGGCCGAAGGCGATGGGCCAGGTGATGAAGGTCCTCACGCCGAAGGTCGCGGGGCGGGCCGAGGG
>NZ_POUA01000270.1 GCF_003236385.1 Spongiactinospora gelatinilytica | reverse complement strand
ACCCACGCCCCTGCTCCGTGGCGAGCGCGGCATACTCCCTCGCCCACCACCCCTCTCATCCCGCGGCACGGCGAGGCCCATCTGGGTTCGTTTTTCAGTCGGTGAGGTGGTCATACCACTGAGGTGTGGCGGACTTCGACGGGTCGGGCGCGGGGCCGGCATCGGGCCCGGGAACGACGTAGAGATCAACGGTGTCGGAGCTGTGGTCACGGGATCCGTCGACAACCCAGTCGTCCTTGACACGGCCGGCGGGAACCGGCTGGTCGAAGAAACCGTCGCTGGAGCTGTACTCCCCCGGCGTCCGGGCCGCCGTCGAGGAGATCGCCGAAGCGCCCAGGGAGCACCTGTGGCGCAAGCTCGGCATCGTGCTCGACGGAGTGGCCGCCAGGCAGACCGGGTGGTCCGGTGAGCCGACATTCGAGTCAAGGCACCGGTGAGCCGGCATCCGGGGCAAAGGCAGGAGTGAGGCGACGCCCAGGTCAGGGCAGTGGTGAGGCGGGGCGTGGTTTCTCGCCTGGGGTGGTGTCCCGGCCGCGTGCGAGGTGCTGCTGGAGTTCGATGTGCCGGAACTGGTAGTACGGGCCTTCGGTGCGCAGCAGGCCCAGGCGGTGGGCGTCGTCCAGGAAGCCCATCGCCCGCAGCGGCAGCCGCCCCTTGGAAGCCAGGCGCGGGATCGTCAGCTTGTAGGCCAGCCACGCGTGGTGGCTGCCCAGCAAGAGCCCGAACAGCAGGCCGAGCAGCAGGCCGCCCACGATCGCCACACTCGGGCTGAGCTGGGCCTTCAGCGCGATGGCCCCGCCCATCAGCCCGACCACGAGCCCGCTGACGATGCGGATCACCGTCAGGTTCCGGTCGGCCCGCCAGGTCGAGCGCGGGGACCTCGCGGTGGCCTCGGTGGTGGGGTGCTCGACCCAGCGGATCAGGCTGAGCACCACGACGAACCCGATGCCGGACAGCAGCCCGATGTCCCTGGCCGCGCCCAGGCCGACCTCGGGCCCGCCCACCGGACGCCCCATCAGCCAGCCGACCAGAGCGCCCAGGGCGCCGACGAGCAGCCCGTCGCGCAGCACCCGCAGCAGCTCCGACAGCCTGCCGCGGACCTGGAAGTCGGCGTGTCCCGGCGACTCGGTGAACCAGGACCCGGTGACGAGCATGACCACGCCCGCGACCGGCACGCCGATCAGCGCCCCGACGAGCGCCGATCCGGTCAGCGCCGTGAACACGACCCCGACCACCGCGCCGCTGGCCAGACCCGCTCCGATCCGCACGCCGCGGCTCGGCGTGTGCCGGGCCAGGTGCCACCAGGCGACGTCCCGTGAGTCCTCCTTGCCGATGGTGAGCTGGCGGGACAGGTACGTCAGCCAGCGGCCGACCTGGTCGGCCCGCCACGCGTGCTGCGGGCGGAACGGCTGCGATGGGCCGTCGGCGGGCGGGCGCGCGCTCACCAGGGCGGGGATGAGCTGGTCGCACAGGTGATCGTGCAGGTCGGCCGCGCTGCCGCGGCCGAGCGTCAGCAGCGGAGTCGGATCCACCCGGGGCGCGATGTAGGTGGCGCGGACGAGCCAGAGACCGAGCGACGTGGAGGTGACCTCGGACAGGGCAGGTACGGCTCCGGCGCGCAGCTCGTCCAGCACCCGCGGCCAGACCGGGTGCGGCATGGGAGGCAGGCAGGCCCGTAGGTACTCGGCCGCGGCGGCGGCGGTCATGGGCTGCGGTTCGATGACCGCCGCGGCGTTCAGGACGTCGCCCAGCTCGTGCACGGACTCGGCGAACTGCGCCGTCCGGCAGGTGAGGATGAGCTGGTCGTTCTCGCACATCGAGCGGTTCAGGGCGGCCAGCATGGCGGCGCGGGCATGGTCGGGCAGCTCGTCCAGCCCGTCGATGACGGGCAGCACCTCGCCGCGGGCCACGAGCGTCTCGGGGATGTCGGGGCCGAGGCCCTCGGCGCGCAGCGCGGGATAGTCCATCGCCAGGCTCTCGGCCAGCCAGTCCTGGATGCGCGGATGCACCCGGTCGTCCCAGCGGGCGGCCGACAGCAGTACCGGCACGTGCTCCTCCGGCTGCCGGGTGCGCAGAAGTTCGAGGACGAGTTGCACGGCCAGGGTGGTCTTGCCGGTGCCCGGGCCGCCCAGGATGACCAGCCTGCGGCAGCGCAGCGCGCGGAAGTTGCGGGCCATGTCCTCGATGTGGACGCCCAGGCCGGGGAAGGCCACCGTGCCCCTGGCGATGATCTCGGGGTGGTCGGCCAGTTCGCGGTGTTCGGTGGAACGCCAGGGCAGCGGCATGGGCTCGGGGTCGCACAGCGAGCGCAGCACCGTCTCATCGCGCCACTGCTGGGCCACCAGGCCGGCCAGGATGTCCTTGGCGGTGCCGATGTCGGCGGAGGTGGGCGCGGGCGGCGGCGTTGCGCGCCTGCGCCACCAGGTCAGGAACTGCACGAGGCTGTTGCCCAGCGTCACCACGCTGATCGTGGCCGCCATGAGCGAGGCGGTGCCGACCGAAACGGCCACGCCTCCGTGCAGGTTCGGGGCCAGGGTGAGAAAGGCGACCGACAGCGCCAGGAGCAGAACGCCGATGGCCACGGACGCCCTGGCCCTGCGGTTGTGCCGCCAGTACCGGCCAGCCATGAACC
This sequence comes from Spongiactinospora gelatinilytica, assembly GCF_003236385.1. GTDB lineage: Bacteria > Actinomycetota > Actinomycetes > Streptosporangiales > Streptosporangiaceae > Spongiactinospora > Spongiactinospora gelatinilytica. Next base: position 8,205 of record NZ_POUA01000270.1, on the reverse strand, counting down.
CATTATGCTCACGTTTCCGCCGGTCCCAGGATCACCGATTCTCTGCGCATGGTCGAGAATGCGAAAAAAGTGGTTCGCCGGTTCAGGGGGCGATCAACGCGATGGAATCGGGCGGGAAACCCGCCGCGCGTTCAGGAAACGTCCGGGGTCTTCCGCGACGGACACGACGGCCCGTCCCCGGGGGCCGGGCACCACCAGGTTGCCGTCGGTGACCAGCATGAACCGCTCCAGCCCCGGCACGATCACATGGACGGCGGTGACGCCGCACGGTAGCGCGCGGACCGTGCGCCGGTAGGCCGGGCGGCCCTGGGCGGCCAGCGTCGCGACCACGGCGCGGATCTGGGCCCGGATAGGCGGGGGCGGCCCGGCCGCCTGCGGGAAGGGCACCGGACGTGCCGCGCGCAGCGGGCCGGTGAGGTCGAACCGGCCGCAGGCGCGCAGCGCCGGATACGCCGCCAGCCCGGCCAGATCGGCACGCGGCGGGACGGCCGGGCGCGACCAGGTCTCGCCCAGGGTGGTCTGGACGAGTTCGGTGAGCGCGCGCCAGGCCGCGTGGCCCGGGCTGAGCGAGGTCCCGCTGCCGCGCCGGTGCGGACGGCGTGCGGCCGGGGCGGTGTAGGCCAGCGTCGTCGGCACCGCGACGTCGCTGGTGATGTCCAGCAGGTACACCGGTGATCCGGTGAGGTCCTCCGCCGTCGCGTGCGCCCGCGCCAGGCCGTACGGAAGCGTCGCCGGGTCGATGAGCCTGAGCGCGGGGCCCGCCCGGCAGAGGAAGGCCCGCACCAGGAGCAGGGACAGCGCGTCGCGCTCGATCGCCTCGTTGAGGGCGTGCAGCAGCGCCTCGGCGGCGTCCGCCCCGGCGGCCGAGCCGCTGTTGCAGGCGTAGCGCATCAGGTGGGTGTAGTCGCAGTCGTCGCCCGCCAGGTCGCGCAGCCCGGCCGCGCCGGTCTCGGTGTACCAGGGGGCGGACAGGAACAACGGCACCGGCAGCGCCGCTCCCCCGCCGAAGGCGCGGTAGCGCAGGCAGGCCATGCGGCTGCCGGGCATGCGGGCCAGCAGCGGCGCGCAGGACTCCGCGCGCAGCGGCCCGGCGGCGACGCGAGCGGGCGCGACCGGCGTCAGTGCGGCGGGGTCGAACGCGGCCGGGCCGGTGAGGTAGTGCTCGACCGCCTCGAAGCCCGCGCCCACCCGGGCCTGCTCCGGGTGTCCCTTGCCCATACCGGACGCGACCGGCCCGGCCTCCGCGGTACCGGCGAGCAGCCCGCACCACCACGCGGTGGGGTCACGGCCCTCGCCCACGTCCACCAGCTCGGCCCGCAGGCCCAGCGCGGCCGAGGCCGCCGCGACCCTGCGGGCGGCCTCGGCCGGCGGCACGGCCCGCTCGTGCGCGCCGGTGAGAACGGCGTCCTCCCAGGCGGTACGGCGGGCTTCGGAATCCAGGTCGCGTCTAGCGGTCGGCATCGCGGCTCGTCGCGGCCGGCACGGGTTCCCGCTCCGGCGCCGCGAGCAGATCGGCCATTATGTCGATCTCGGCCTGGGTCAGGTGCTGAGTCCGCCGGTCCAGAGACTCGGCCGGGATGTAATCAACTACTTTTCCCATGAGACCCTCCCCCTATATTTCACCTCCCATTCTATCCCTCTATTGCGAGTTAACAGGATTTAGCGAGGAATTTGCTGGGCGCTGGGCGTTCGGGGAAACCTTGGCGGGTATTCCGGGAGGCGACGGATACTCGAAGCGGCGGACCGTCATGAATATTTCACCAGAAGTCCGGGAAACCAGGGTGGGGCACAGCAGGGCGGCCGCCGAGCGGTACCGCCGCAGCGACCCCGAACGCCACGAGGCGCGCCGGCGGCGGGAGCGCGGCGAGACCTTCCCCGACTCCCCCGACATGCTCGCCGCCCGCGCCACCCGCCTCATCCAGCGCAACAGCGTGCCGGTCGAGGCGGCCCTGGAGGCCACCAGGGGCGACAGCCTGGACCGGCCCAGGATGCACGAGCGCATCGTCGGGGTGGCCAAGGACCTGCAGGCGTGGAGCTTCCTGCCGCGCGGCGTGCGGGCCGCGCGGACCGTCGCGCGGATCTCGGCCCGAGAGCGGCCGCGAACTCCCGATCGGCACCGGCTTCCTGGTGTCACCGCGGCTGCTGCTGACCAACCACCACATGTTCCCCGACGCCGCGGACGCGCGGCAGGCGATCGCGGAGTTCGACGCGCAGGTCACCATTGACAACGTGCCGGGTGTGTCGACACGGTTCGCCCTCGACCCCGGCGCCTTCTTCATCGCCCACCCCGACCTCGACTTCGCGCTGGTCCTGGTGGCCCCGGGTGCCGACGGCCGCCCGGCGGGCGAGACCTTCGGCTGGAACAGGCTCAGCGTCCAGACCGGCAAGCTGGTCATCGGGGAGCCGGTCAACATCATCGGGCATCCCAACGGCCGGCTGAAGGAGATCTCCATCCGGGAGAACCGGCTCGAGGTACGGCTGGACGCGTTCATCCAGTACCAGGCCGACACCGAGCCGGGCAGCTCGGGTTCCCCGGTGTTCAACGACCAGTGGGAGGTGACCGCGCTGCACCACAGCGGCGTGCCGGAGACCGACGACAAGGGACGGATCCTGCGCCACGACGGGCACGTCTGGGAGGAGGGGGACGGCGACGACGCCGTCCACTGGATCTCCGACGAGGGCGTCCGGATCAGCGCATCCTCAAACACCTCGCCGCGCTGCCGTTGAGCTGGCTGGCCGGCACCACCGGCCTGGACCGGCTGGTGATCGCCGGGATCTTCGGGGACGTGGCCGCCTACCTCGACGACCAGCGGATCCGTGAGGCCGTCCTGGACTGCGTGCTCCAGGCGATGCCGCAGGACGGCCGGCTGGTGCTGGTCAGCCACAGCCTCGGCACGGTGGTCGCGATGGACCTGCTCACCCGCCTCGGCCCGCGCGCCGACGTCGAACTTCTGGTCACGGCGGGCAGCCCGCTCGGCATGGACGCCGTCAACCGGCGGCTGCTCGCCGGCGGCCCCAGGCGTCCGGACCGGGTGGCCCGCTGGGTCAACACCTGGTGCCCGCTCGATCCGGTCGCCATCGCCTGTCCGCTGCGCGGCCACTGGCCCGGCGAGCCGGCCGAGATCCCGGTCGCCAACCCGGCGAGCCGGGCCCACGACATCGAGGAGTACCTGGCCCACCCCGAGGTCGCCCAGGTGATCGGGACCTCGCTCGCCTCCCCGGCCCCCACCTGAAGCCCAGGGGCTAGGAGGTGGCCGCCTTCTTCGCGATGGCGTGCAGCATGAGGCGGCGGATCACGCCGCTGAAGGGGCGGATCAGCCGCCAGTACGCCAGCATCCTGCGCCGGGCGGTGGCGTCGTCGGCCGAGATCCAGGTCTCGGTGCGCAGCAGGGTGCCCTCCCCCGCGGGAATCACCTCGAACACCGACGCCGACTTGGCGAAGCCCGGCAGCGTGTAGTCCCGGAACCGCTCCGGCGGGCACGATCGCCGGTGGCTTTCCGAGCGCAGCCGCCAGAACTGGCTGATCGAGCCGAGCACGACGTACCGCCGCGGTTCGTCGGCCAGTTGGAACCAGCCCCGCCGGATCATGGTGTTGATCATGCTCGGCGCCTCGTTGGTGAAGGCGGCGGCGCCTTTCGCCGGTAACGACCGGATGCCCATGAGCATCCCTACCAGCGGAAGATCCCCCGGAGACAGGGTGTTCAGCGCCCGCCAGACCGACTCCGGCGATTGCCTGATGTGCAGCTCATGGCGCTCACCGGCCAGTGGCCGGGGGATGAAGCTCTCCAGGACCTTCGGCATCTCTGCGTCCCTCTTCCGATTGCTTAGTTATGGGCCAAGTGGGCGAGCTTGTCCGGGTTGGCCATGCCGTAGATGTCGCGCACCCTTCCGGACGGGTCGGTGTCGATGGTGACCACCACGATGGGCCTGCCGCCGTCGATCACCAGCGCGGTCGGGCTCCCGCCCGGGCGCGCCCAGCGCACCTCGTACCCGGCGAACCGAGGGCCGACCGCGGCGAGCAGCCGGGCCACCTTGGGCGCGCCCAGTACCGGCCGCAGCGCGGCGCGGGCCCGGCCGCCGCCGTCGTTCCACAGGGTCACCTCGGGCGCCAGCACGCCCAGCAGCCCGGACATGCTGCCCCCGACGGCCGCGTCCACGAACCGCTCGGCCGCCACCTGGGCGTCCTGCTGGTCGGCGCTGAAACGCGGCCGCCGCGCGTGGACGTGCCCCCGCGCCCGGTGGACCAGCTGGCGGATCGCGGCGGGCGTCCTGTCCAGGATCCCGGCGATCTCGTCGTACTCGTAGGCGAACGCCTCCCTGAGCACGAACGCCGCCCGCTCCAGCGGTGACAGCGTCTCCAACACGACGAGCAGGCCGAGCGCGAGGCCACCACGGCGTTCCAGCCGCTCGGCCGCGTCCTCTTCGGTCCACAGCGGTTCCGGCAGCCACGGGCCGATGTAGTCCTCCCGGAGCCTGCGCACCTTGCGCAGGTGCTCCACCGCGCGGTGGACCGCGATCCGCATCAGGTACGCCCGCGGATGCTCGATCTTGGCGTGGTCCACCTTCTCCCAGCGCAACCATGTGTCCTGGACGACGTCCTCGGCGTCGGCCACGCTGCCGAGGATGTCATAGGCCGCGGCGAACAGCAGGTTGCGGTTGGCCGCGAAGACGGCCACGGCTGGCGGCTGGTTCGCGATGTCGCCGCCCACCACGTGTCCCCTCCCCGGTTCCCGGCCGCGGCGCTCTTCCGCGGCTCCTCCGGCGGGCCGTTCGGTCATCGCGTCGTACGAGGTCATGCTGCGTTCACTTCCGTCCCCCTGCCTTCCGCTCACGCGGGCGTTCGCTCATGAGACAGAAAACCGGCCCGCGGTGTGACATCCGGGGCCGGATCTCCCGATCGAATCCGGGGCAGCGGGCCGCGTGTCACAGCGGGCGGCGTCCGGCCGTCTGATCGTGGCGCGGCCCGGTACTCCGCCGGGGACGCAGGAGGGAGCAGGTGGAATGGCCTTGACATGGGCGAACGCCCGGCGCGGGAACCGTCTGCGCGCCGCGGTTGCGGCGGTGCTGGCGGCCGGGCTGCTGGTGACGGCGGGGTGCGGGCGAAGCGCCGCGCCCGAGACCGCGGGCAGCTCCGAGCACGCGGCTCAGCGGCATCTGTTCGTCGTGGTGGGCGGTGACAAGGTGACCGGGCCCGACCTGGTCGAGGCGCGCACCGGCGAGACCGTCCAGATCGTGGTGACCTCGGACGTCGCCGACGAACTGCACGTACACGGCTACGACCGCACGGCCGAACTGGTCGCCGGACGCCCCTCGACGCTGACCCTCACGGCCGGCATCCCCGGCGTCTTCGAGGTCGAGGTCCACGAGAACGGGCTGTTGCTGACCCGGCTGCGGGTGCGGCGATGACCGCGCGGCCCGGCCTCCGGAGAACCGGAAGCCGGGCCGCGCGGGATTCCCGCACCGGCTCACATCCGGACACCGGTCCGGTGCGCCGCGGAGGGGGTGGTGGCGCGGGTTTCCGCCCGAGCCTCGGCCTTGGCCCGCTCCCGCGCCGCGCCGACCTGCCTGCGGTGGACCACCAGCCCGGCCAGGGAGAGCAGGGACACGAGCCCGAGCTGCCACCAGGTCTGCGGGCTGCCACCGAGTTCGAGGTCGGTGGCGTGGTTCACCGCGTGCAGGCTGTTGGTGACGAAGAACCCGACCAGCACGATCGAGAGCACGTCCCGCCACACCAGCGCGCACAGCAGCATCAGGCCGATGCCGATCTGGAACACCCCGGCGTCATGCAGGAAATGGACATGATTGGGGAACTGGGCGAACTCCGCGAAACTCGCCGGGTCGATGCGCATCCACACACCGAAGACCAGCATCATCATGGCGCTGACCACCGTGGCCAGCCCGATGAAGAACTTTGCGGGACCGTTGTGGCCCTTCAGCATTCCTGTTCTCCCTTCCGCCGCGCGGCGCGCCGCCGCCACCGCCGCGTTCGCGCGACCATCGATCTCTTCGCCCGATAGGACGACCGGGCGGGGGCGGCCTGTGACATCGTGCGGGCGGCCGGACCGCCTTAGTAGGGCCATAAAACGCAGGATTCCGGTCAAGATCCGGCGGCCTCTGGTACGAGGGCTCAGGATGAGGGCATGGCAACCGAAAAGACGATCGCGTTCGTGCTCTACCCCGGCTGCACCATTCTCGACGTGGCCGGCCCGCTCCAGGTGCTCTCCGCGCTCTCCGCGCTCCGCCCGGACTACCGGACGGTCGTGGTGGCCGAACGGCTGGAGGTCCTGGACACCGACACCCCGCTCCAGGTGCGAGCGAGCCACACCTTCGCCGACGTGCCCGCCCCCGACGTGGTGGTGGTGCCCGGCGGCGGCGGGCCCACGCTGCGCGCGCTGACCGACGAGACGCTGCTCTCCTACCTGCGCGGTGCCGCGCCCGAGGCGCGTCCCGCGGCCTCGGTGTGCACCGGCGCGCTCATCCTGGGGGCGGCGGGGCTGCTTGCGGGACGGCGGGCCACCACGCACTGGGCGATGCTCGACGCGCTGCCGGAGTTCGGCGCGACCCCGGTCCGCGAGCGGTGGGTCGCGGACGGCCCGGTCCTGACCGCGGCCGGTGTGGCGGCCGGAATCGACATGGCGCTGCACCTGACCCAGGAACTGGCCGGCGAGGAGGTGGCCAGGTCCGTGCAGTTCTTCATCGAGTACGACCCGGCGCCCCCGCTCGGCGGGCTGGACTGGGACAGGGCCCCGAAGGCGCTGGCCGCCACGGCCGGGGAAATGTGGGTCCGCGACGGCCTGGGCGACCATCCGCTCGCCGACCGCCTCGCGGCCCGGCTCAAGTCCGGCGGGTGACGGGCGGGGGCGTACCGCTCCTCAGCCCGCGGACATCAGCGTGATCCCGATGCCGGTGTAGACCACCATGAGCGTGAGCATCGGGTACTGCCCGGTGCGCAGGTCGCCGGGGCGGACCACGGCGAGCGCCCGGTCGTGGGCGGACACCACCCCGGCGATGTGGCCGAGGACGATCGCGGCGATCTGGACGACGACGATCAGCGACGGCGCCAGCACCGTGTAGTCGACCCCGGCTCCGCCGACGCCGAGCAGGTCCCAGCCGCGGCCGAACGGATCGGTGGCCAGCAGCCAGCCGCGCTGGCCCTCGAAGACGGCGAAGGAGAAGTAGTGCGCCACGCCGTACCCGACCATGAGCGGCACCAGCGAGTGGGTGAACTGGTGGTCCGGAGCGGTCGCCGATGGCCGCAGACAGGGGCGGGTCAGCCGGAGGGCGTCCCGGTAGGCCAGGAAGTTGAGCGCGATGACCAGCCCGAGCGCGGCGGTGCCGAGCAGCGTGGCGGCCGGGCGGCCGACCGCGCGGGTGAGGTCGATCCACAGTGACAGCCTGCTGAGGCCGTCGTACATGGTCCCGCCGAGCACCACGAGCGCGAGCGCGGTGTGCCCCGCGTCGGCGCGGCCGGCCCGCAGCCCGGCCGCCGGGGTGCGCAGCACCAGCCGCCCGCCGGGGTCCCGGCCGAGCGGGGCGAGGGTCGCGAGCAGGCCGGAGTACACCTCGAAGGTGTCCGCGCGGTCGAACCACCGCGGGCCGTACACCGCCCCGCCCACCGTGTGCGCCACCGCGTAGACGGTCACGAACAGCGCCACCGCGCGCGGGGAGCCGGGGTGCGGGGAGGCCAGTTCCAGCCACAGGAAGGCGACCATGCCGGCCGGCGCGGGCAGATGACCGAGCCGCTCCGGCGGCCCGTCCCGGCGCAGGGCCTTCGGCAGGCACCGGCGCGCGAGGGCGGACAGCGAGCGCAGCGGGTTGACCAGCCGCCAGATCGGCCCGAACAGCAGTGCGGCCGGTATCAGACCGACCCAGAACCACACGTAGAACCACGCGGGCGCCGGATTGGCCGCCGGGTCGTCCACGCCCAGCCACGCCGTGGCCAGCAGCAGGCCGAATCCGGCGAGCCCGCAGGCCCGCAGCGCCAGGCGAAACCCACGCGCGTCCGCCGCCTTCCGCACGACACCCGGCAGCGACACCCCCGCCGACGCCGATCGCGGCCGGGGCCGGGGCCGCAGCACCGACACCGCGAAGAACGCGATCAGCACCGCCCCCGCCCCGGTATAGAGCGCCAGCCACATCGGTATCGGCAGATCCGCCCGCCCGCCGATGCCATGAGCAAGGATCAACGCCACACCCCTCCCCCGT